>CAVCPY010000261.1:0-6229 GCA_963604245.1 Eggerthellaceae bacterium | reverse complement strand
CTCGAAAATCCCACATAATAAAATGCGGAAACCATTTTTAAACAGTTTCTAAAAAGTCACAAGGAATGGAGCGAAGCGACCGAAGGGGTTCGGGGAATCCCTTATCCGTACCCCTCAGGGGCTGTCACGAAGTGACTGGTGGTGAAATTTGTTATTTGCGGCGACTATTTTTAGTCGCCGCAAATAACAAAACAGGCCCGGAATCCCGGACCTGTCATATTCAATGGTCTTTGACGGCTAGAGGTTGACGTTGTCTTTCTTCCAGTCCTCAACCGGCGGAACGATACCGAGGGCGATGATCTCCTCGCGCATCTTGCAGAGGTGATCGTAAGACTTCCTGAGGTCGGCCATCTCGGCTTCAGTTCCCTTAGGCTCGGAGAAGTGGACACCTGTGGCGTCGATTGTGGTAGGCATAGCCATCATCACGTTCTTGAAGCCGCACTTGTCGCAGTTCACGTAGCATCCTGCCGGCCAGGTGAACGGAGTTCCGCCCATTGCGCCCTCGATCATCTTCACAGCCTGATAGGCAGGACTCTGGAATGAAGAGCGTCCACGAAGTTTGATGATGTTCGAACCACCCTGGATTGTGTCGTGCTTGATTTCGGCCCAACGCTCCTGCGAGATGTTGAAATCAGAGAGAGGCTTGCCGTCAACCTTGGCGTTGGATGCGAAAACCGCCATCTGCTCGCCGTGACCGCCGTAGGTGTAGCAATCGGTGACCTTGGACTGCTGAACACCGCAGGCCTTCGCAAGCTGCTCCTGAAGACGTGTGGAGTCAAGAGCCGCAAGAGAGGTGAGCTGGTTAGGCTTGAGACCTGAATGGATGAGAGCTGTGAGAGCCGTCACATCGGCCGGGTTGAAGATGACCACAACGTGGTTCACATCAGGGCAGTACTCCTTGATGTAGTCGCCGAACTGGGCAGCGATCTGACAGTTGCCTTTGAGAAGATCCTCGCGGGTCATGCCTTCCTTGCGAGGCGCGCCGCCGGAGGAGATGATGAACTTGGCTCCTGTGAATGCCTCTTTAGGATCGGTCGTCCAGCTTACGTTAGCCCCCGGGAAAGCACAGTGGTACATTTCCTCGGCGACACCGTGAACGGCCGTCTCGATGATGTCATAAAGGCAGATGTTAGGAGTAAGACCGAGCATAAGGGCGGTCTGTGCCATGTTGGAGCCGATAGCACCGCCGGCGCCGACGATGAGCAGCTTCTCGTTTGTCAAAAATCCCATGATTGATAAAAATTTATGTTGTTAATCCTATTGTCTCCCGGTCAAGTCGTCAAGCGCGCAAAAAGCAATGTGAATCATCTGTTTTTACCGCTTTCCAAATTGCCGCACAAAGATAACAATTTCCGAGGTATTTTCTTTCCGATTCAAAAAAATCATTATCTTTGCACTGATAACGAAGATTGACTGAATTATATGGAACCTCCCAGTTCTGTTCTGACAGACGGCAAATCAAAGGCGGATCCCCGATCGGACGACCCGTTGTCGTGCAGCGTGTTTTATAGTCATCTGTTGACCATCCCGGGCCAAGGCAAGGCCGCGGGAGCGTTGTCTTATTTGAATATCTGAGTTTATGGCACTATATTTAAAAAAGGAATTGGAAGAATCCAGATCCCTGATAGGGGTCTGGCAGATAACCGAAACGGAAGATGAACTTCGCGAGCTTGCCTCCGTTCCGTCGGACGAGATGGAGGAGATCTCATTCATAAGCAACGAGTCGCTCCGCAAGCAGAGACTTGCGGTAAGGGCGCTTCTCTGCGAGCTGTTCGGAGAGAAGGTCTATCTGAGCCACCACGATAACGGCAAGCCTTACCTTGAGAACAGTGTGACCAACATAAGCATCACGCACACTGACAGATATGTCGCCGTCATCCTGAATGACAACGAGGATGTCGGCATCGACATCGAGTCCCTCTCCCGGGACTTCTCGGCCGTGGAGCGCAAGGCTCTCTCTGAGGATGAGCTTGAAGATCTGGAGGAGGACAAGAGGAACGAACAGCTTGCGATCTATTGGTGCGCCAAGGAAGCCATATTCAAAAGGCTTTCGGCCTACAGGGTGAACTTTGCCGAGCAGATTGAGGTTGAGCGCTTCCGTCCGAAAGGCGAAGGTGAACTTGACGCGACATTCATCCACAAGGACGGCTACGAGGAGGAGTTTGAGCTTGAATACATCACCTTTGACAACCACGTGCTTGTCTGGGTGGCAGGATAATTTTGTTTAACCATTTAATCAACCTAATGCATTATGTCAACGACAGTTTTGGTGATAATCTCCCTTCTGGCGGTCATATTCATTTACATCTTCTTCACGCAAAGGACTTTTGTCTCACTGGAGGAGAAGATGAAGAACGCCTTCAACCAGATCAACGTCCAGATGAAGTCAAGGTGGGACGCCGTGACGAATCTTGTCCAGATGACCAAGCAGTACACCAAGTACGAGCACGACACCCTTCTGGATGTGATTTCGAAGCGCAATCCCTACGTCACCGAGCCGAAAGAGCTTGCCGAGAACGAGGCCTCTTTCAGGTCAGTGCTGAGCCACCTGAATGTGGTTGCTGAACAGTACCCGCAGCTTGCGGCCAACGCCGTGTTCATCAAGACAATGGACGAAATCAAGGATTATGAGGAAAAAGTGCGGCTGAGCAGGATGGTCTATAACGACAGTGTGACAAAAATGAACGTTATGGTGCGCCGGTGGCCTTCTTCAATGGTGGCCTCGATGCTCCGTTTCACCACGCACGACCTTCTGCCGGAGGACACGGCGGTCGTCAACTCTCCATCGGTCTCGGAAATATTCAACAAGTAGGATCATGAGGAGGTTTCAGGCATTTCTCCTGGCCGCCGTCATTTCGCTCCTCGCTGTCCCTCTGTGTGTTGGCAGCGAAGTTGACTCATTGAGAATCAATGTGGAACTGCGGGATGACGGTTCGGCGATCGTGTCGGAGGTGTGGCAGATTGATGTTTCTGACGACATCACCGAATGGTACCTCGTCGCGGACAACATGGGAAAGATGACCATCGGGGACCTGGCTGTCAGCGATGAGACGGGCAATGCATATTTCAATGAAGGAGAATGGGATGTGGACCGCAGCCGAGCGGAGAAAGCCGGGAGGTGCGGTCTTGTGACCAAATCCAACGGCTATGAGATATGCTGGGGGGTGGGAAGCTCCGGACGGCACACCTACGCCGTGCGTTATCTGATGACGGGTCTGGTCAAGGGACACGAGGATATGGACGGGTTCAACCATATGTTCGTGGCTCGAAACCTCGGATCTTCACCGCAGTCCATCATCCTGACAATCAGGAAGCCGGGACGTGAATTCTCCATCTCGGACACGAAAGTCTGGGCGTTCGGATTCCGCGGCGAGATCCACGTGGAGGACGGGGCAGTCGTGGCGCGTACCACAGAGCCTTTCACAAGACAAAGCGCCTTGATAGCGATGGTCGGCTTTGAGAAAGGGATGTTTCATCCGGAACTGACCGAGAAGCGGACTTTCGACAAGGTGCGGAAGAAAGCGATGAAAGGGAGCGACTATTCGGATTCCGGCACCGGCTTCTGGGATTACTTCCCGGTCTTGCTGCTCGGAAGTTGCTTCGCCTTTGGAATTTACCTGAAGATCAGGTCGTTCAAAAGAAAGAGATACCTTCTTGGCGGCGGCGAAAGGAGTGTAGGCTGGTTCAGGGACACCCCACTTGGCGGAGACCTTAAAAGAACCGCCGGCATTCTGACAGCGTTTTCAGGCAAGGAGACGAAGGAAAGGCAGAAACTGATAGCCGCCTACATCACCCGGCTATTCTACCGCGGGGCCTTCGAGATTGTCCCGCAACCGGGCGGAGCGAAACCTTTGATGAGAGTCAGGGACTTGGAGACTGATGACGAGGCCGACCCGAGTTCCGACGCAGGACTTGAATCGAGGATCCACTCATTCATCAAGAAAGCGGCCGGAAGAGATGGCATCCTGCAGAAGAAAGAACTCCAGCGCTGGGCCCGCTTTTCCGGAAGCGACCTCTATCGTTGGGGCAGGGACGCGCGGGAAGAGGGCCTCACGCTTTGGACTATCAAACCCGAAGAGGCGCGCCAGGTCTTCGGACTTAAGAGATTCCTTAAGGAATTCACGGCCATCAAGGACAGGGGCGTGGTTGAGGTCAAACTCTGGAACAACTACCTGATTTTCGCTGCGCTGTACGGCATCGCCGACACGGTGGCAAAGGATTTCCGCAAGGTCTGCCCCGAGTATTTCACCTTGTCTTCGGAGGCGGAGCTGCTGTACGACGACACCACGACATCAATGGTCAATGAGATGATATGGATGACTTCCCATAATTTCACTTCCGCTGCCAGAGCATACGAGGCTTCACTTACAGGCGGTTCGTCCTCTTCGGGCGGCGGCGGTTCGTCCTCCTGGGGCGGCGGCGGCGGATTCTCCGGCGGCGGCAGCGGCGGCGGAGGCAGATGATTCCCTGAATATTCAGGTTTGTCCATCTATGAATATGCGGATAAAGGATTGCGTACAGTGGCTTTGGCGAGTCTCCGGAAAGTTGCGCCCGCTCATTCTGTGCAGGGGGCTTATGGGGATGCTGTATGTCGGTGTGTCCCTGTTCTTCATTTGGGTGAGCAAATGCCTGATTGATGTGGCGACCGGACAGTCCGAGGGCAGGATGGGAGCTCTCATCGCCCTTCTGGTCGGATGTATGGCAGTCAGGCTGGCGCTCTCCACTTTCGGGGCACGCCTGAGCGGCAAGATGGAGGTACGTCTTTCCAACAAACTGCGTTCCGGAATATTCACACGCATTATGGAAAGCCGGTGGCGGGGGCGCGAGTCCCTTCATTCGGGAGATATGCTGAACAGGTTGGTCGAGGATATTCCAAGAATCACGGATATGCTCTGCCGGGGAATTCCTTCGATTATGGTGACTGCCGCCCAATTGGCCGGAGCGCTGGCGCTGCTTTATGCTCTTGACGCACGTCTCGCTTGGGTAATCGTGTTCATTATGCCGCTGGCTTTGTTGTTCAGCAAAGGCTATGTGATGAAGATGAGACGGCTTTCAAGAGACATCCGCTCGATGGACAGCAAAGTCCAGGGACATGTTCAGGAAAACATCCAGAACCGGGTTCTGATACGGACTCTGGAGTACACTTCACACAGCACCGATGTTCTGGACTCGCTGCAATCCGATCTGCAGCGCAAGGTTATGGACTATACGGACTTCTCTTTGTTCTCGCGCCTGATGGTGCAGCTCGGATTCTCCGCAGGTTATGTCACCGCCTTCCTTTGGGGGATATTCGGAATCCGTGATGGCTTCGTCAGCTTCGGTATGATGACGGCTTTCCTTCAGCTTGTGGCTCAGATCCAGAATCCTATGGTGGAGCTGAGCCGGCAGATTCCCGCCTTTGTGCGGGTGTTCACTTCTGTGGAGAGGCTCTCCGAACTGTCTGACTTTCCATTGGAGGAGCAGGGCAGCCCCGTCCGTCTGGATGGCGTGCTTGGCATCCGGGCCGAGCATCTGACATTCTCATATTCGGAAAACGGCCGGAAGGTGCTGGATGACTTGTCTTATGATTTCAAGCCGGGCAGCCTTACCGCCGTTGTGGGTGAGACCGGGGCCGGAAAGAGCACGCTGATGCGGCTGATTCTTGCGCTTGTGGTTCCGGAAAGCGGCAGGGTTGTGTTCTATAATGACAGAGAGGAGGTGGTCTCGTCTCCTTTGACGCGTTGTAACTTGTCTTATGTGCCGCAGGGGAACAGTCTCTTCAGCGGCACGGTCCGCGAGAACCTCCTGATGGGCGATCCTCAGGCTTCGGAGGACGCACTTCGCTCTGCCCTTCACGCCGCCGTGGCGGATTTTGTTTTTGACTTGCCGGAAGGGCTCGACACCTTGTGCGGAGAGCAGGGCGTGGGTCTCAGTGAGGGACAGGCGCAACGTATCGCCATAGCGCGGGGGCTGCTGCGCCCCGGCAGCATCCTTCTTATGGACGAGCCGACCTCATCTTTGGATGGCGAGACCGAAAGGATTCTTCTGGAACGTCTTTCGGCTCTGGTCAAGGACAAGACCCTGATCCTTATCACCCACAGGGAGCGCATCGCCGGCCTTTGTACCTCCACGGTAAGGATTCACAGGACTTGATGCCCGGATACTAAGAAGCTGTTTAAAAATGGTTCCCGAATTTTATTATGCGGATTATTCGAGACATTTTTCGGCTTCGGAAGAGGGAGCGTAGCAG
>CAVCPY010000260.1:0-5303 GCA_963604245.1 Eggerthellaceae bacterium | reverse complement strand
AGGGAGCGTAGCAGTAGCTACGTGACCGATGACAAAGATGAAAATGGCCGGAAAAGCCGCATAAGAAAAAAGAGGAATTATTTTTAAACAGCTTCTAAGTAAGCGTAAAATGGATTTGGCAGTCGCGGCCGCCGCCCCGGATAAAGGCGAGTGTCTGCGACCGCTTGCCGTTTACGGGAATTATTCCGATATTTATGTTCTGTTTGCCGTGATAGCGGACGGCATCGGGAATGTGGATGAGAAAGAACTGGATATTATTGACATTGGCGTTGATGGCAGTCCTGTCCTGCGCCAAGGAAGAGGCATATGAAGCCATTGACGAAGAAACGGCCGGAATCTTGGATAATTCCGTCGTGCCGGGAGTCGCGTTGGTGGAGTTCAGTGACGAGATGGTAGCCTTGATTGAGGATGACCTTCTTCAAGGAAAGGTCGTCACACGGTCGATGGGACTGAACCAGGCCTTGGACGAGTTGGGCATCAAGTCGATAACAAGGGCTTTCCCGGACGCCGGAGAGTTCGAGCCGCGTCATCGGGATGCCGGGCTGCACAGGTGCTACATCATTGAATATTCCGACTCCGTCGCCCCGACAAGGGCTTCCGCCGAATTGGAGGCGGTTCCGGGTGTGGAGCGTGTCGAGAGCCAGCGCGCCATTGTCCCGAATGGCCTGAGCGACCCATTGTTCTCTTACCAGTGGGGACTTTACGACACCTCATACCCCAAGTATGACATCAATGTCGTCCCGGTGTGGAATTATTACACGGATGGCGATCCGGGGGTGGTGGTCGCTGTCATCGACTATGGCATCGACACGACACATCCCGACCTTGCGGGCAATTGCTCCGGGACAAACTACAGTACCATTGACAAAAGCGGAACCGTTGTGGCCGGAAGGCACGGAACCCACGTGGCGGGCATAATCGCAGCCGTCAACGGCAATGGCCTCGGTGTCCGCGGAGTGGCGGGAGGAGACGCTGCGAAGGGGAGGAAAGGCGCGACCCTTATGTCCTGCGAGATATTCCGGGATGTCGTGTCGAACGGCAAGACAGTGACAAGACAGGGAAGCACCTACTCCGCAATCACGTGGGCGGCGGACCACGGTGCGGTCATCTGCCAGAACAGCTGGTCTTACGTTGTGGACACGGACGGGGACAAAGTCCTCAGTGAAGAGGAGATTGCGAATGCACTCAAACGCGAGGTCGGCGTCCTGGACAGACTTGCAATCGACTATTTCATAAAATATGCGGGTTGCGACAAAGAGGGGAACCAGCTTCCCGACTCTCCGATGAAAGGTGGTCTGGTTGTGTTCGCCGCCGGCAACAACAATCTCAGCAACGCAGCTCCGGCGAACTATGAGCCGGTTGTCGCAGTTGCGGCCCTTGCACGTGACGGCAGCAAGGCCAGTTACTCGAACTACGGTGATTTTGTGGACCTTGCGGCTCCCGGTTCAAGCATTTACAGCACACTTCCCGGCGGAGCCTATGGGAATATGTCAGGGACATCAATGGCCTGCCCCCATATCTCAGGGGTTGCGGCCTTGATTGTCTCGCGTTGCGGCGGCCAGGGGTTCACCTGCGGTATGCTGAAGGATAAACTCCTGAAAACAAGGCGGACAGACATCGTTCCTTCCGGGATGGGAGGTCTTGTGGATGCTGTGGCCGCGCTGAACTACGGCGAAAATTTCAAGCCCGGCAAGGCGGACAACGTGAAGACTGCGGTCAGGACAAATTCGGTGGACATCACCTGGACGGCTGTCGGCAATGCGGACGGTTATCCCGCATACGGCTACAAAGTCATCATCGGGAAGGACAAGTCCTCTGTGACCAACGCAGACCCATCGAAAGATGACGTCAACGGCGTGGTGACAAAAGAGGTTGTGTCCAAGGCGGCGGTCGGGGAGACCGAGAAAGTCACATTCACTGGTCTGGACTTCTCGTCAACCTATTATGTGAGGGTCGTCGGCTACTCCTGCGTGGATGTCTATGGGGACTCCTCCCCGGTCGCCGAGTTCAAAACAATCTTCAACAACCCTCCGGTCATCGAGAGCGACATCACCGGTGAACTCATCCTCCGCTCCTATGAACGGAAAATGATAAGTCTCATCATAACCGACCCGGACAGACACCCCATCTCCGTTGAATACAAGTCCGGAAGCCCGGCGGACACATTCTCCGGACTTGAGAAGGGAGAGGCCACCATCACAATCAACGCACCGGACGCGGGTCCCGGAACCTACACGGCGACGCTCACCGCCACCGACGCCTACGGCGCTGCCACATCCCTCGCCGTCACCTACACCATTCTGGCGAACCGCCCTCCCGTAATAGTCAAGGAAGCCTCCAACCTTCTGATAACCGGGATAGGGGAGACCTTCACCCTGAACCTGAATGAATATCTCAACGACCCTGACGGCGAGACTCTTGAGTATGAACTCCTGTCCGGTGATCCGGAGACCGTACGTTTGGTACGTGACGGGGGAAACGTCATCGGGACTGTGTTGAAGTATGGCTTCAGCACAGTGACCGTCAAGGCCACAGACGCTGCCGGAACCTCGGCGGAAATCAGTTTCAAGGTCTTGGCCAGGGATCCTTCAATTGAATATTCAGCCTATCCTAATCCGGTCAGGGATTACCTGAACATCGCGACCGGAGCCGAACTTGAAGAGCTGTCAGTGAAGGTGGTCTCTCAGACCGGCCGCATTGCCTATGAGGCTTCGGCGCTAAAGGCAAGCGCTTTCGAGCCGGCCAGAATCAATCTCTCCGGGCTGAGTCCCGGAAGATACTCGGCGACAATCAGGAAAGGATCCTGGACAAGCTCGTTTACCGTTGTGAAATATTAAGAAGCTGTTTTGCGAAGGGTTTTTGTGGATAAATTCAGACCCGAAAGACGAGCAAAAGCACCAGTTTATTATTACTGACAGTGTGCAGGACGGCACGCAGATAAGGATGACCTAATACTCCGGGGTGAAATTACGAAGGGCGGTCATCAGGGTTTCCTCGAAGACCTCTTTTTCGTGTTCCGACAGGAATCCGACCTCAATCGGCACCTGAAAGAGCCTGACTTTCAGTTGTTCCGGAATCTTCCTGTAGTCCAGAATCCTCTGGCAGTCCTTCTCGGTCGTCGCCACCACAGCCGTGGGATGCTCCTTCACGGCGTTCATTATCTTCTTGATGTCGAAGCGGTTGTAGTTGTGGTGATCCATAAAGTTGAACCGCTTCACGATTTTGTGTTCGTCGCTGAGGTACATCCGCAGTGGGGTGTCCTTGGCTATTCCCGAAAAGAGAATCAGTTTCTGTGAGTAGGCGTACCTCCGGTCTCCCTCCTCGAAGATAGGCTGGAGCTGGTTGTACCAGATTGTCGTGAACAGCAGAGTCTTCACCGCACCCTTTCTGTCAGTCCCGGTGCAGGTCTTGAGGTCATAGTCCTTCAGACCGAACGCCCGGGCCCATTCGGTTTTCTGCCCGTCCTCCAGATACGCCGGACACTTGGACACGATGATGATGTCGGCGTAGTGAAGCCTCTCCGGCAGGTCGCGCAGCCTCCCGAAAGGCAGCAGCTTGTCCTTGTAAGTCGGCCGGTTGTAGTCCACGAGAACGATGTTGAAGAAGGCTCTCAGGGTTCTGTACTGGAACGCGTCGTCAAGCACTATCAGATCCGCCGGAGGAATTGAAGCCCCGGCGCACTTGCGGGCGCGTCTCTCGGTCTTGAGCTTCTCCGGATGGCATAGAATGTCGCAGCCCTTGATTCTTTGCCTGTCCACCGCCACCGTCATTCCCGGGAATTTTCTTTTTATCTGAAGAGGCTCGTCGCCATATTCCTTGACCTTACCGTCCTTTTCGACAAGCTGGAAACCGCTGCTGTTGCGCTTGTGCCCTCTTGAAAGCACCGCAATGTTCCGGTAGCCCCAGTCATCGCTCCGCAGCAGGGTGCGCAGAATCATCTCCGTGTGGGGGGTCTTGCCCGTTCCGCCCGCCGTGATGTTGCCGACACAGATGGTCGGCGCCTTGCAGGTGCCAACCTTGAAAATGCCGTGGTCGTAGCAGGCGTGCCTCAACTTCAGCGTCAGATAATATGGTGCAAGAATGATCTTGTCAAGCATAGGATGCAAAGATACAAAAAATCATAAGCCATAGACGCTGTTTGTCTCTGAAATTTCAGTGTTTCCCCACTTTTCGGCGATATATTCCAGAATCTTGAACACTTCCTCCGGGTCATTCTCCGTCACAAGGCGCATCCGTGTCTCCTTGAAGTCCGGAAGTCCTTTGAAATAGCAGGAGAGGTGGCGGCGCATCTCATAGACCCCGGTCGGCAGGCCTTTTAGATCCAGCGAGAGCCGCATCTGCCTTTTCGCGAGCTCGACCCGCTCCCGCACCCCAAGCGGCGGAAGCTCCTCCCCCGTGGCAAGGAAGTGCTTGATTTCCTTGAATATCCAAGGATGTCCGAAGGACGCTCTCCCGACCATTATCCCGTCCACTCCGTAGCGGTCGAACGCCTCCTTGGCCTTCCGGGCGGAATTGATGTCGCCGTTGCCTATTATGGGAATATTCATCCTCGGATTCCGTTTTACTTCTCCGATGAGCGTCCAGTCAGCCTCGCCCTTGTACATCTGGCAGCGGGTGCGCCCGTGGATTGTGAGAGCCTTGATTCCCGTGTCCTGAAGCCTTTCCGCCAGTTCCACGATGATCTTGCTGCCCTCATCCCAGCCGAGGCGTGTCTTTACGGTGACCGGCTTTCCGACGGCCTCGACGATCCGTTTTGTGATCATCACCATCTTGTCAGGATACTTCATCATCCCAGAACCTGCGCCCCGTCCGGCAATCTTGCTCACCGGGCATCCGAAATTGATGTCGATCAGGTCGCATCCGTGTCCGCCCACAAGTTCCTGGGCCTGGTCGGCCATCCTTGCGGCCTCCACCATCGCATCCGGGTCGCTGCCGTAGATCTGGATTCCGACAGGAGCCTCGCTTTCCGAGGTCTTTAGCTTGTCGTAGGCCTTTCTGGCATCCCTGATCAGGCCTTCCGCCGGGATGAATTCCGTGTAAACGGCGTCAGCGCCCTGCTCCCTGCATATTCCTCTGAAAGAAGCGTCCGTGACATCCTCCATCGGAGCCAGAAGCACCGGCCTTTCGCCGAGATTTATGTTGCCGATTGTCATATTGTCGCTATTCCTTGACATTCTTTCCGCTTGGCATTTTCCTTGCGGACTTGAATGCCAATTGTCTGCAAAATTACTATTTTTGCGGAATAGTATAAGAAGCTGTTTAAAAATGGTTCCCGCATTTTATTATGCGGAATTTTCGAGACA
>CAVCPY010000259.1:6236-8763 GCA_963604245.1 Eggerthellaceae bacterium | reverse complement strand
AAAGGGGGTGAGGGGGTTGGAAAGGTCGGTGCATCCGACGCTGTTCGGCTAGAACCTCCGGAGCGGAGCGACAAGGCGGCTTCTGCCGACCGGCCGGATGGCCGTATCGTCCCCCTGAAAGGGGGTGAGGGGGTTGGAAAGGTCGGTGCATCCGACGCTGTTCGGCTAGAACAGCGTCGGATGACTGTCATCAAGCTGTGCGAGGATACGTTCCATAGCGGCCTCGCGGAAGATGGTCGAGCGTTCCTTGACACCGAAACGGTCGCAGTACTCTTTCACGACCGCCAATTCTTTATCATTCAAGTAGATGACCTGCCGATGGGTGCGCCTGAGCGAAGCCTTGCGCAAATTAAGATATTCAGAAGCCGGAACTGAAGAACTCTGCTTTTTCCTTGCCAAAACTGTATTTCTTTAGATAAAAACAAACCGGGAAAGAAGTGGTTGCTGACATCGTAAGAAACGCGAACGACTTTCCCGGTTGCAAAAATAAGCATTTTTAATGAATTAGCCTACGGACAACGTCCTGAGAGGATACGGTCCCTTTCACAAGACTCTCCTGCCGGTTCAGCGCCAGGACACGTTCACTAACATTTTCATAGAAGATTCTGAACTTTCAGCAAAAAATGATACCTTTGCAGACACACGAAAATATTCATTTGTAAAATGAGCAACAGAGTATTGATTTTCTCCGCCCCGTCGGGATCCGGCAAAAGCACGATAGTGAACCATATTCTTGGGATATACAAGGATCTGATGGAGTTCTCGGTCTCCGCCACCTCCAGGAAGCCGCGAGGCACCGAGAGGGACGGGAAGGAATATTATTTCGTGACCCCGGAGAGGTTCCGCGAACTGATTGCCAAAGACTCATTCGTCGAATATGAAGAGGTTTACGAGGATCATTTCTACGGAACACTCAAATCCGAAGTGGAAAGGATCTGGGCGGCAGGACACACCATCATATTCGATGTGGATGTCAAAGGCGGGGTGAACCTGAAGAAATATTTCGGGGACAAGGCCCTGTCAATCTTCGTCCAGGCCCCGTCCGTGGAGGAAATCAGGGAAAGGCTCGTCAAAAGGGGTACGGACTCCCCTGAGGCAATCGAGGAACGTGTCGCCAAGGCCGCCGAGGAGATGGCCTACGCTCCGGAATTCGACTATGTGCTTGTCAACGATGACCTCAGGACTGCCTTCGCAGAATCAGAGAAGGTTGTAGAGGACTTTCTTGACGACGGGAAACTGAACTACTCAACATTCATCTAAGCGACCCGTGAAGATAGCCGTTTACTCGGGGTCTTTCAACCCACTGCACATCGGCCATCAGGCCATAATGGAGTACCTTACAAGGGAAAGGGAATATGACTGGGTCTATCTCGTCGTGTCCCCGAAGAACCCTCTGAAGGATTCGATCAGCGCTGATTCCGGTGAGAGCAGGTACGAGGCCGCAATAGCGGCCGTGAAACGTCATCCGGAACTGCACGTCTGGGTGGATGACATAGAACTCAGGATGGAGCCGCCCCACTACACGATCAAGACCCTGGACGCATTGAAACTGCGTGAACCCGACAACGATTTCACCCTCATAATCGGTGCAGACAACCTTCAGGACATCCATCGCTGGAGGGATTTCCCGAGAATACTTTCCGAATACGGTGTGACTGTCTATCCGCGGAAGGGATTCGACCTGGACAGCATCAAGCGTCATCTGATTGAGGAGTGCAAGCACTTTCCAGCCCCATATGTCCTCGATGCTGAAGAGATTGCTCCGGACGGAATGAGAAGTCTGGAGGAAACCCTTCTCCGGTCCTATAACATAGAGGTCATCGACGCACCCATCGTGGACATCTCATCCACTGAAGTCCGCGAGGGTCTGCTGGCCGGAAAGGACATGTCGGGATACCTGATGTGACTTTTCAGCCCGACACGCCTTCAAAACCTTTTTTAACGATTACTTAATAGGTCACAACGCCAGGAAGTTCCTTGGCCTGATCAATCATAGCCTGAACCTGAGCCTCGGTAGGAACGACCTTGGTAAGATGCTTCTGCTCATTTACTTCCTGCATCTTTGCCACCAGATTGGCGGCTACCCTATGGGCAAATTCCTTGACGGTGTCCACTCCTGACGCCTCAAGAAGTTCGGCGAACTGAGGACCGACACCTTTGATTCTGAACAGATCGGCGTGATTCACCCACGTGAGGATGAACTTGCCGGCAATTCCTGTCTTCTCTTCAAGTTCTTTGCGTCCCTTGGCAGTCTTTCCGATTTCAAGAAGCTGGTCAACGGTCTCTACTCCGGCCGCAATGAGTTTTTCAGCATAAGCAGGGCCAATACCCTGAATGTCAATGATTTTGTAAGCCATTTCTATAAGTTTTAAATGATGTCAGGACATATTGCTTTTCAAATATAAGCAAAAAAACCGATTGAAACAATTTCGACCGGCACAGTTTGATGAAAAGTTGAGTGATGATGAAAAAAAAGTTGGTAAGTTTTTGTGAAGGATTTTTGCGGAGCAATTTGTTTGTGAAGAAG
>CAVCPY010000259.1:0-6226 GCA_963604245.1 Eggerthellaceae bacterium | reverse complement strand
ATTCAGACCAAAAAGACGAGCAAAAGCACCAAGTTATTTTTTAGGAATCACTGAATCGCCGCACGGAACAATCTGCCGGTGACAGTCTTATCCGCGGGGATGATGGGAGAGGACTGACTGCTGCCAGGTGGTTGTGTCGATGTGTGTGTAGATTTCGGTGGTGGTGATGTTCTCGTGACCGAGCATCTCCTGCACCACGCGGAGGTCAGCGCCGTTCTCGATCAGGTGGGTGGCGAAGGAGTGGCGGAAAGTGTGCGGAGATATTTCCTTGCGGATGCCGGCAAGTATGGCCTGACGCTTGACGAGCGTGAACATCGAGACACGGCTGAGGGACTTGCCGAAACGGTTGAGGAACAGGATGTCATCAAACTCCGGCGAGGCAGGATCCGGTCTTACGGCCAAGTAATTCCGGACAGCCGCCACGGCCATCTCTCCCATAGGGACTATGCGCTCTTTGTTGCCCTTGCCGATGACACGTACAAAGGACTCGTCGAGATAGACGCAGGATATTCTCAGACCGACGGCTTCGGAAACCCGCAGTCCGCATCCGTAGAGAACCTCCAGAACCGCACGGTCGCGCTTGCCGGAGGATGTCGAAAGATCCACGGAATCCATTATCGCGCCGACCTCCTCGACCGACAGGACAGATGGAAGATAACGTCCCATCTTCGGGGAGTCGATCGGATCGCAGGGGTTCTCCTTTCGCTCACCCTCAATCACAAGCCAGTCGAAAAAGGAACGGAGCGAACTCAGGAGACGAGCCTGAGAACGCTTCGAGAGGTTCTCACGGGATGAAAGGTAGTCACGGATGTCATTGGTCGCCACATCAGCCGGAGAGGTTCTCACGGCTGAAAAGAACTCACGCACATCAGAAGAGTACGATGCCACCGTGTTCGGTGACATCGCACGCTCAATCTTCAGATAGGAAGAATAGTCCTGTAATATTCTTTCTGTCAGGTCCACTTAAAGTGTACGATATTTCTTGCCGTAGTCAAGCTGCTGCCGGAGGTAGTTGTCAACGTACTCGATCTTGTAGTCCACAACCTTGCCGTCCTTCTCGACCGGGACGATGTCCGGATTGACGAATCCGCCGTATGGCTTGAGGTTCAGGGCGGCGTACCTCTCCAGCACTTCCTTGTGGAGCTGAGGGTCGATGTTGACAGCATAGGTCTCCACGAGATTCTTTCCGGCGGCGTAATCACCCTCGGACTTGATTCTCTGTATCTCTGCCAAGAGCTCGGCGAACAGGCCACGGAGAGCCTCGTAGTCATTCACGACGAAATAGGTCTTGCCGTCACGCATCTTCTTCTCGATGATTCCGCGCGACGCTCCCTTCTCGTAGCACCACTCGGCGATCAGCTTGCGGTTCTGCATATGGGCCTCGGTGTTCCGCTTGCCGAGTTCCACGCGGGTGAATTGCACGAACAGACCGTTCCTGATGTAGTTTGAATATGCCGGTTTGTATGCCTCTGCGTCCGGCATAATGCCAAGCTCGACCAGTTTAGGGTCAGCCATATAGTAAAGGCCGAAAAGGTCGGCGCGTGCCTCCTCAAGGGTGGACTGGTACTCGCCCAGAGCCGTTGAGGAAACGCCCGGAAGAAGCTGGCCGGAGCCGTGGCCGAGGCATTCGTGAAGGTCGGTGTGGATTTCGTCGGTGTAGGAGCCGTACTTCTTGTAGGCGTCAATCTCGGCCTGATCGTAGGCGAACTCTGTCAAGGTGCTCTTCGGAGACTCCTGCGCGGCATAGTCATAGGCGTGGGTGATGTTGGCGATGGTCACTGACTTGGAGCCGTAGTCACGTCTGATCCAGTCGGCGTTCGGAAGGTTGATTCCGATCGGGGTGGCGGGATAGGTGGCTCCCGCAAGGGTGATTCCGTCCACAACCTTTGCGGAAACGCCTTTCACTTGAGGCTTGCGGAAGCGCCGGTCAACCGGCGAGTTGTCCTCGAACCATTGGGCGTTGGCGCTCAGGACCTCGGTGCGGGCGGAAGCGGCTGAATCCTTCATATTCACATAGCCCTCCCAGGTGGCCTTGCGTCCGAGCGGATCGTCATAGTCCTCGATGAAGCCGTTGATGAAATCAATCGTGCCGACGGTGTCCCGGACCCAGTCGATGTTGAACTCGTCCCAGGTCTTCAGGTCACCTGTCCTGTAGTACTCAACAAGCTTTCCTATCGCCTCTTTCTGAAGATCGGTCTCGGCCACGGCGGCGGCCTTCTCCAGTTCGGCGCAGATCTTCTCCAGCGCCGGGCCGTAGATTCCTCCGACCTTCCAAGGCTTCTCGACAACCTTGCCGTCCTCCTTGACTACCTTTGTGTTAAGACCGTATGAGATCGGGGTCTTGTCGTTCGGGTCAAGGATGGAATTGTAATAATTCTCAACCTCCTCGCGGGTCACTCCGTCATAGAAATTCACAGCGGAAAGCTCCACGATGTCGCCTGTCCCGGAGGTGGAGCGGCGCTGAGGATAAATGTCCGGGGAATAAATCACCTCCAGCAGCTCGGCGGCCCGCTCACCGTCCCCCACAGCCTCCATTAGACTCCGGAAATATTCCTTAGGGCACTCAGGGAAGAACTTGTCCTCGGAATAGTGGTGATGGATGCCGTTGGCGAAGAAAAGTCTCTTGGCATAGACGGTGAAGTCTTGAAAATCAGCGCATTCACGGTCGCCTTCATATTCATTGAGAATATCCTCTACCACGTGCCTGACCGGGAGGTTCCACTTGCAGTACTGGTCCCAGGTGATGTCGCGTCCCAGTTTGGCTGCCTCCGAAAGATGGTAGGCATATTCCTTCTGCCTGAGGGTCAATGCATCCCAGCCCGGCACTTGGAAGCGGATCACCTTGAGATCGGCAAACTCGTCCAGAAGATAGTGGAAATCTTTGCTTTGAGACTCCTTTTCCCTTTGGCCGCACGAGAAAAGAGCTGCGGCGGCTCCGATAGATAGAATCATCTTCACTCCTATATTCATAAAAAAATGTTTTTGGCTCGTAAATATAACCATTATTCGGGAAATTCCTTATATTTGTCAATCCTGCGCCTCAACATCCGGCACAGGAAACAATTGAAAGACAAACTATGAACATCTTGAAGACAGCAGCAGCGTCAGCCTCCGCCACCCTAATAATGCTGGCGGCCTTCGGCTGCTGCAAGAACAACACCGACGAACCCGTCAACGAGAACCGCAGGGTCCTCCTTTTCTACGAGTGCGCGTTCAACGACATCGGATCATATATGAAGGCGAATATGGAAGACCCGGACAAGGGACTTCCCGCAGGATATATCCCAAGCAAGTCCGGCGACGTGCTTCTGGTATATTCAAGAATATCAAACGGCAGCTACACGCCGGTCAAGTCCTACCTCAGGCGCATCTATAAGAATTCTAAAGGGAAGATGGTCTCCGACACCCTCAAGACATTCGAGTCTTCGGTCATCGCCACGTCCCCGTCCACAATGAGAGAGGTTCTGAATTTTGTCAAGGAAGGATTCCCCGCCAAGGGCTATGGTTTGGTGTTCTCATCGCACGGTTCCGGATGGCTTCCGGCCGGCTACTATTACAGTCCTTCCAAATTCGAGGCGGATCCAAAGAACAAGATTTCCTCCTCGACGCGGGCTCAAGCCATAAGGATGGAGAAGTCAACAAGGCTTCCGGTGCCAGAGGGGAACCTGTCCGACACGGACCCATACTGGGGGATGACGCGTTCAATCGGACAGGACTACATTTCCGGGAGCTACTACGGACACGAAATGAGCATAAGTGAGTTTGCCGACGCCATCCCATACCATCTGGACTACATCCTTTTCGACATATGCTTCAGCGGTGGCGTGGAAGTTGCTTACGGCCTCAAGGACAAGGCCGACTGGCTCGGATTGTCCCCGGCCGAGGTCATCGGAGACGGGATGTATGACTACACGAAGATCACATCATTCCTGCTGGACAGGAACAGCCCCGATCTGGAGGGACTTTTCAAGGATGCCTTCGAAAAGTACGACAGCCAGACGGGTTCGTACCGTTCCGCGACGGTCAACCTTGTGCGCACCGACGGACTGGACAATCTGGCAAGCGTCTGCTCAAGGCTGTTCAATGAATATTCAGATACGTTGTCCGACGCTCCCACCCGCCTGATACAAGGCTATTTCAGGGAAAACAGACATTATTTTTACGACCTTGAAGACATTTTCAGGAAATGCGCGGCCTCGGAAGAAGATCTCGAATCACTCAACGATGCCATTGACCGCTGCGTGGTCTATAGGAACGCCACTCCGCGTTTCCTGAGCACTTTTGACATCGTAACCTACTCCGGCTTCAGCATTTATCTGCCTTGCGCCGGCACTCCGCTCCTTGATTCCTACTATAAAAAGGAAGCGTGGAACGAGGCGACCGGGCTTGTGAAATAATCAAAATATTCCTATCTTTGCGGCGCAATTACAAAGCGCGCGTGCGCTTTTGGTGCAATGGGGTTCCGGGCTGTCCGGAACTGAGTAACACATTTTAAACAACAGAACAATGAAGCATTTTGAGCTTAACGGCAAAGTCCGTGAAGTCGGCAACAAGGCCGTGATCAAAGCGTTCCGTAGGCAGGGTCTAGTTCCTTGCAACCTCTACGGGCCAGGTCTGGAGAACATTCTCTTCACAGTCACTGAAAGAGACCTTATGGGAATCACCCACACTCCGGCATCATTCATCATCGACATCAAACTTGACAACGGCAAGGCCTACACGGCTGTCGTTCACGAGCTCCAGTACCATCCTGTAAAGGACAACTGTCTGCACGCCGACTTCCTCGCCGTTTCAGAGGACAAGCCTATCACCATCAAGGTTCCGGTCATCGTGAGCGGCCACCCTGTAGGAGTGCAGAGGGGTGGTAAGTTCGTTCTCGTCAGCAGGGAGGTACGCATCTGCGCCCTGATGAAGGATCTTCCTGACACCCTCAACATCGACGTGACAAAACTCGACATCGAGAAGAGGATTGTCGCCGGTGACATCAAACTCGAGAACGTCAATGTGGTAACTCCTAAGTCAACCATCATCTGCGCGGTGAAGTCAACACGTCAGATCGCCGCCCAGCTCGCTCACGAGGAGAAGATGGAAGGAGCCGAGGAGCATGAGACCGAGACTGAGGAATCTGCTGAGCCGGCTGCTGAATAGGCGCCGACCCACCTCAAACGAAGACACTGGCATGAACTACCTTGTCGCGGGATTGGGAAACATCGGCGCCGAGTACGCTTCAACCAGACACAACTTGGGGTTTATGGTATTGGATGCCTGGGCACAGGCATCCAATATTGTTTTCAAGACGGAGCGTTACGGCGATGTGGCCGAGATATCATTCAAGGGAAGAAAATTCTACCTGCTGAAACCTTCCACCTATATGAACCTCAGCGGAAATGCTGTCCGCTACTGGATGGACAGACTGAAACTTCCGCTTGAGAACCTCATCGTAATCTGTGACGACCTCAACCTTCCGTTCGGAACGGTCAGGATGCGCAAAAACGGAAGCGACGGAGGACACAACGGGCTTAAAGACATTCAGGCACGGCTTGAAACAACCCAATGGGCCAGAATCAGGATAGGGATAGGCAACAATTTCTCCCGCGGAGGACAGGTTGACTTTGTGATCGGGAATCTTGACGCCGAGGAAAAGGCTGCTGTCCCACAAATCTGTGAACGTGTGATCGAAGGGGTGAAGAACTTTGCGACCATAGGCCCTGACAGAGCGATGAATCTGCTCAACGTGAAGCCCCCAAAAGAGGGAAAAGGAGTGTAAACCGCTATAAAACCGAGCATTTTGCGGAAAAAAGTTTGTTAATTTCATTTTTTTCCATAAATTGCGCACGTAATAAGAGTAGCTTACATTTTTAATACATTAATAATCCAACTATTCACTAAAAAATTAGAACAAAATGGAGAATCTCGTCGCCAAGATCAAGGAAGCGATCAACGTGTTCGTAGAGAACGCTGACGCTCAGGTAGAAAAGGGTAACAAGGCCGCCGGCGCCCGAGCCCGCAAGGCCGCTCTCGAACTAATGAAGGATCTCAAGGAATTCAGAAAGGTTTCTGTTGAAGAGTCCAAGAAGTAAGAGACACGCTATACCAAAAAAAGGGGAGGCAAAGCTGTTGTCGCTTTGCCTCCCTTTTTTATTATCCTCCCCACTAAGTGATGATGAAAAAATAAGTTGGTAAGTTTTTGTGAAGGATTTTTGCGGAGCAATTTGTTTGTGAAGAA
>CAVCPY010000258.1:0-14546 GCA_963604245.1 Eggerthellaceae bacterium | reverse complement strand
GTCTCGAAAATTCCGCATAATAAAATGCGGGAACCATTTTTAAACAGCTTCTAAAGATTACAAATTTAACGAAAAATGTCGGCTTTCCGCTCATTGAACCACTTTTTTGAAAAGTTAAAAGTGTTTGCTAAATTTGCGGTCGTTTTAGACGGACAAACAAATTTCTAAATCATTCGTATATGAAAGATTCAATCATCATTCTGTGCGGCGGCGGCCCGGCGCCGGGAATGAACACTGTCGTGTTCTCAGTCGCCAAGACTTTCCTTTCAAACGGTTACAGGGTCATCGGACTCCACGAAGGCTACACCGGACTCTTCCGCAAGGAGGCACGCACCGAAGACATCGATTTCTTCAAGGCAGACGCTTACTTCAACAGAGGCGGTTCATACCTCCAGATGAGCCGTTTCAAGCCGACCGATGAGGACTTCGAGCAGAATTTCAACCTTGCCCTCTTCCAGGACAACAATGTGAAGCTCCTCGTCACCGTAGGTGGCGACGACACCGCCTCCACGGCCAACAGAATCGCCAAGTTCCTGGAAGCCAAGAACTACCCGATCCACAACATCCACGTCCCTAAGACGATTGATGACGACCTTCCTCTGCCTCACAACGCGCCGACCTTCGGTTTCAACTCCGCCAAGGACGAGGGAGCGCACATCGCCAGGACAGTCTATGAGGATGCCCGCACGTCAGGAAACTGGCTTCTCATCTCCGCGATGGGACGCAGCGCGGGACACCTTGCCCTCGGAATCGGCGAGGCCACGCACTGCCCGATGACCATCATCCCGGAGATGTTCAACAAGACATCCATCACCGTGGACAAGATTATCAAGCTGACCCTTTCCGCCATCATCAAGAGAAAACTGCTCGGGATTCATTACGGAACCGTCGTTGTGGCCGAAGGTGTGTTCCACGACCTTGATCCTGAGGACATCAAGGCCACGGGAGTGCATATGACCTATGACGAGCACGGACATCCTGAGCTCGGCAAGATTTCGAAGGCCGTCCTCTTCAACGACATCCTTGAGAAGGAGTTCAAGAAGATCGGAATGAAGGTCAAGACCCGCCCGGTGGAGATCGGCTACGATGTCCGCTGCCAGGATCCTGTGGCCTACGACCTTTCCTACTGCACCGAGCTGGCTTTGGGAGTTTACGAACTCTTCTCAAAGGGCGAGACCGGATGTATGGTCTATGTGGACGAGAACGGCAACGCGCAGCCGCTTTACCTGAAGGATCTCCAGAACGCGGAGGGCAAGATTCCTCCTCGCCGCGTGGACATAGAAGGCGGAATCGCCCGCAACTACTACGGACACATCTGCCACTACATCACTCCGGCTGACTACGAGGCCGCCAAGGCCTACATCGCCAATCCGGAGGAGTATGATTTCAAGAAGATTCTCAACTGGTAAGGCTTTAATGCGTGAGGTTCAGTCAATTGAGCCTCACAATCGCACAATCGTCAGATGACACTTCAACCTCGATCCGGGTTTCCGGGCCGAGGTTTTTTATGGACAGATAATCGATGGCCTCCCTTGGGACCAGTATGGACAGCTTTTCGGTTTGGCGGCACACCGACACGCTCTGTGACAGCGTATTTCCCGGTCGCCGAGCCTGCCGAAGCGGCCCGAGACCAGAAAAGTTGCAGACAAACAGCCAAGTCTCGTTGCCGTCACCACGCAGGAAAGCGAAATGCCTGTCAGGGTCGAATCCCGGCGAGCCATAGTTGCAGTAGCAAAGGTCGAATGTCTTGCCGGAAGCCACCGCCGGAACAGATGCCGCCATATTCAGAAAATGCCGCCACTTGGCAAGAAGAGCCGACTCCTCCGGCGTAAGTTCCTCTTTCCCTTGAATATGCCCGATCAGGCGACCAATCGAAGGAATACTCCACCAATCGAATATGCTTGTCCTGCCGTCCCGTCCGCTGAACCCCTCGGCGTCCATTCCACGCTCACCGGTCTCCTCCCCGAAATAGACCATATACGGGGCGGTGTTCAGGAATAATCCCGCTCCCAGAGCCGCGAAAGTCCTCCGCGCGTCACGGCCGAAGAAGTCCGAGGCGAAACGCTGCTCGTCGTGGTTCTCAAGAAAGTTCAGCATCTGCGGCTGCAAGTCACCCAGAAACTGCCAGTTCCAGGTCAGGCTTCTGGCCGTGCCCCGTCCTTCGACAACAGCCCGCACGGAATCGTACAGCCCCGATTTGTCGTAGAGGAAATCGAATCCGACCTCACGGATATATTTGGCATACAACTCTTTCTGATAAACCTCAGCAATGAAGATCATCGCCGGGAACTCGTCCTTTATCTTCCTTATGAGCCACCTGAAAAACTGCTGCGGAACCATCTCCACCATATCGCAGCGAAAGCCGTCCACCCCTTTGCCGCACCAATAGCGCACTATGTCGTACATCCTGTCCCAGGTCTGAGTGTGGAAATCACAATAATTCAACCGGATTGTCTCATACCAGTCATTGACGGAAGGGGAGGGCGAGAAGCTGTTCCCCGAAGCCTTGGCGGGATTCTCGTAATAGGTCTGGCTGTCGAAAGGCAATTTCAGCGGCTGGCCGGGATAATAATAGAAATCGTTCTCCGCTTTCCAGTGTACAGTCGGGTCGTCATCGCGGCCAAGAGGCTTTATCTCGGGATGAACAAGCCCTACCTTGCCGTAATCCCTGGAGACGTGGTTTGGAACGAAATCGATGACGACTTTCAGGCCGGCATCGTGAGTCCGCTTCAACAAGGCCTCAAACTCGCTCATTCTTTCTGACGGAATGTCAGCGAGGTATGGGTTGACATCGTAATAGTCCGTGATAGCATATGGAGAGCCTGCCGCTCCCTTCACAATCTGGCTGTCGGACGCCGGACAACCGGGTGCGGATGCGGTTGTAGAATGCCGGATGACTCCGGTGTACCAAAGGTGGCTCACACCCAAAGATTTGAAATATGACATAGTTCTGGAATCGAACTCCGAGAACTTTCCCTTTCCCCACAGCCGAGGGAGAACCTGATAAATGATTCTTTTCATAACTAAATCCCTATCAAGGCCTTGCCTTTGTTTCTGTCGATGAATCCGGTAAGACCTGGGGCATTCAACACCTTTGCGAACTTGCCGTCATAGATGCGTTCCAAGGCCCGGAGCGCGTCGAAATCGATCATTCCCGAGCCGGCGTATTGGTCAACGGAGAGATAGCCGACACCCAGCGAAGTGATGTTCTGGAAGAAATGGGTGCCTTGGCTGGGGTCTATGCGGAATCCTTCAATGCCGTATTCAACAACCATCCTTGCGGCGGAGATGTCTGTCCAGTTCACCGGCACGCCGAGAGTCGGAATCGAGGAACCCCACCGCCCGGGGCCGACAAGGAAATATGACACCCCCTCGGTTGTCATCCGCGCGTTGATGTCCGAAATCTCCTCAGCCATCAGGGCTGTCTTCATCTTGTCGAATGACTCCGGCAGGATGACCACAATGCAGGATGATTCGGTAAAGTACCCGTTGCCCAAAGCATTGTCGCTGCAAATCAGTTTATTGGAGACCATCGCCTCGGCATCCTCGATTGAGGATGTCTGAGAGCCGGACCCGCTGGACACGGGACGGACTTGAAGAAGTTCAAGGTCAGCCGACTTGCCTTCCGAAGACTTGACCGGATCGACTGCAAACTCGATTTCCACCTCGCTCATAAGCTCGTCCCGGCATATCGACATAATCTCGGAAATAGCCCTCGGAAGCGGGAATCGGTCATATTGGAATATTCCGTCGAAGGAAACCACCCTCGCGCCCCGGATTCCTGTCCCCGGCACCATCCTGTCGTCAAGTGCGTCATAAGTGGACGCCACAAGTTCCGGATGGTCATATTCAGCAAGTGCGTCAGCCACAGGAACGCATCTCAAGTTAACACCGTCATTCTTGGAAATCTTGAAGGCGGAAGGCCTCAAGTCGAGCGCGAACATCTCATTCTGGGTGTCCCTCTGCGCCAGCTTGGGATTGGAAAGCTGGAGAATCTTTCTCGGATGCTTCGGGTTCACGCGCAAGGTACGTCCACCGTCAACGACTGTCTTGCCCAAGCCGAAAGCCACGTTCAGAACCCCGTCTGAAGCCTTTTCCGAACCTATCGGATACGAGTTCAGCGAACGCCCCACCCCGGACATCATCGGATAGAAATCGTGGCCGTGCACCGTTCCGCAGATTGTCTGTACAATCACGGCCATCTTCTCCTCGCCGAGCAGGTTCCCGCTGGCCTGGATGTAGTTGCGGCTGCCTTTGAAGAACGTCGAGGCATAAACGCTCTTGATTGCCTTGCCAAGCTCGCGCAGCATCCTGTCCTTGTTCTCCACAGGAGGACACATATAAGTCGCATAGACCCCGGCGAACGGCTGATAGTTGCTGTCCTCCAGCTTTGAGCTTGAACGCACGGCGAGCGGACAATCCACTGTGGCCAGGAACGCCTTGAGAGCCTGAATCAGATCCTCCGGAAGCGTGGATGCCACGAATTCCGAGAGAATCTCATCGTCGGACAGTTCAGAGTCAATCACATATTGAAGTCCATTGTCGAGGATGAACCTGTCGAACCAATCTGTAGTCAGCACTATGGTGCGGGGAATCGAGACCCTCAATCCATCGTATCTCTCCGATAATGAATGTTTCTGCACAAGATGATTGAGGAAAGCCAAGCCTCTGGCCTTGCCTCCCAGAGAACCCTCACCGACCCTGGAGAACCAGTAATAGTCCTCATAGGAATCCTTGTGGAATTCAGTGATGATGCCCTGACCTATGCTCCGGTGGTAGCGGCGGATGTTGTCCAGAAGGAATCTCCTGAACTCCCCGGCGTCGGTGTGATGCTCGGCCCTGAAAGTCTCCGCCAGATTGAAGAGGCCTCTGGCATACAGCCATTTGGAGAACATATTCCGGGATGTGTTGCTCATCAGCACGTCATCCGGAATCTCATCGATGATCTTCTCAAGCTGCGAAAGGCTTGACGCCCTTCCGCACTCCGTACCCGCTGAATCCCTGAAGACAAAGTCCCCGAATCCGAACTCCTCCTTCATATAGTCTCCAAGCTGGAGGAACAGGGTGCTGGAGTATTTCTTCAAAAAACCTACTCCAAGTTCCTCTGCCACCGAAGCCACGCTTCCCTGCGAGGATTGGAGCAGGACCGGCATCAGGGGGTCATATTTCCGGATGATTCCGACAAGTTCAATACCGGCGTCAAGTTTTTCCGTCTTAGGGTCATCGCCTTTATGAACGACCATTCCGACATCGGATATCACGCCAAGCAGGTTACGTCTGTATTTTTCAAAATATTCAACCGCCTCCTCAAGGCAGGTGGCAAGGAATATCTTCGGCCTTGACCTTTTCCGGTACTTCTTCTGGTCCTCGTTCAGGGACTCGGTCAGGAACTCGCGGCTTTGCGTGAGCACAATCTTGTACAGTTCAGGAAGGTAGTTCGAGTAGTAACGGATTGAATCCTCCACCAGCAATATCCCTTTCACGCCGACCTCGAAGACATCGTTCTCGGCGTTGGCGGCATCCTCCAGCAACTTGACTATGGCCAGGATGAGATCCGCGTTCCCGTGCCAGCTGAACACAAAGTCAACACCGGGATGCCGGGACTCCAGCACCCTCTGCCTCACTGCCTTGGAGTAGTGAATCAAAAGGATGAACGGAATTCCACGGCCGTCTTCCTTGAGCTGTGACGCAAACGGGAATATTTCCTTGTCCCGCTCGTTGTACATACAGATGATCATATCGATTTCCTCTTCGGAGCCGATTATCTCGCGAGCCTGTGTGGAAGAATTTGCCCAGATGAATATCGGGGGATTGCTCAGGTTGAGTTCCCGATACTCGTTCCGTACTTGATTCTCAATGCGTCCGTCCTCTTCGAGAGCGAAAGCGTCGTAGTTGCTGCAGATCATCAGAATCTTCCGGATTCTGGACCGCATCAAGGATTCTTCGTTCATTTCAGTCCGTTTTTGCTGACGAGCCGCAAATTACGAAAAAACAATGAATATTTAGTGGAATGAAAGAGCAAGATTGCCTTCCGGGGAAACGTTTCTCACAATCGGCGGCGGAACTCAGCGAGGGTTATGGCCGTGGCCACTGCGGCGTTCAGAGACTCCGAACCTCTCTTGTCGTATGGCCACGAAGGGATTAACAGTCTGTCTGTCACAAGTTTGCCCACATCGGGTGAGATGCCTTTGGACTCATTGCCGATCACTATGACGGACGGCGAAGCCTCTCCCGAGGCCAGTTCCTTGGCGTATATGTTCCCACCATCCAGAAAAGTCCCGTACACGTTGCCACCGGCGGCTGCGGCCGCTTTGCAAAGCCCACAGATGTCGCAATAGTGGAATCTTACCCTGAATATGGCACCCATCGTGGACTGCACGACCTTTGGGTTGAATATGTCCACAGTGTCCATCGAGGCGAAAACAGCGTCAACCCCGAACCAGTCCGCAGTGCGGATGATCGTGCCCAGATTGCCAGGATCCCGGATTCCGTCCAAAGCCAGATACAATCCTCTGCCAGGAACGGTCAAGAAACTCTCGATTTCAATGCCGGCGGGTTTCCTGACAACCGCCAGGGCCGGAGAAGGGGAGGACAGCAGACTGAGCCTAGCCATCGCCTCGCTCCCGACATCACACTCCCTATAGACTTTCTCAACGGAAAACGAAGACTGCAACGCCTCCGCCACCATCTTCTCACCTTCAACGACGAAAAGTCCGCTCTCATCCCTGAACTTTTTCTGTTCAAGGGACTTCACGAACTTTATCTCATTGTGGGAGACAGGTAAAGGCATAGTCTAGAATCCAAGAATCTTCAGCATTGACTCGGAGCTCTGTTCAGGGGCGAAGACAGTCGTCTTTAACTTGCCGTCCTTGTCCTTGTCGATAAGGATGTGCTTTGGAGAAGGCTGGAGACAGTGCTTGACTCCACCATAGCCGGAAATGGCCTCCTGATAGGCTCCCGTGTGGAAGAATCCTATGTAAAGAGGATCCCGCCTGTTCTTCATCACCGGCAGGAAGATTGCGTTGGAGTGCGCCTCGGAATTGTAGAAGTCCTTGCTGTCGCAGGTAAGTCCGCCGATGAACACTCTGTGATATTCCTCATTCCACTTGTTGATGGGGAAGAGGATGAACCTCTGGTGAAGCCCCCAGGTGTCAGGAAGGCTTGTCATAAAGGAGTTGTCAATCATATACCAGCACTCGCGGTCGTTCTGCTGCTTGACATCCAACACTTTGAATACCGTCGCTCCGCTCTCGCCGACGGTGAAGTTGCCGAACTCCGTGTAGATGTCAGGGACCTGCACGCCGTGGGAGTCGCACACGGATTTGATCTGATAGACTATCTCCTCAATCATATACTTATAGTCGTAATCGACTGCCAATGAGGTCTTTATAGGAAGTCCGCCTCCGATGTTCAGCGAGTCAAGGTCCGGGCAGATCTGCTTGAGGTCGCAATAGAGATTCAGGCAGCGCGCCAGCTCGTTCCAGTAGTAGGAAGTGTCCCGGATGCCGGTGTTGATGAAGAAATGGAGCATCTTCAGCTTGAACTTGGGGTTCTTGCTGATGCCGTTGCGGTAAAACGGAATGATGTCCGAGTACCTGATCCCCAGACGCGAAGTGTAGAAATCGAACGAAGGCTCCTCCTCGGATGCGATGCGTATGCCAAGCTGAGCGGGAACCTCGATCAGGTCGTCAAGGTCTTCAAGTTCGTTCTTGTTGTCGAGCACCGGGATGATGTTGTGCCAGCCCTCGTTGAGCATCGCGGCGATGTTCTTGATGTACTGAGGCCTCTTGAAGCCGTTGCAGATGATTATCAGGTTCTTGTCCACGAGTTTGTCAGACTCCAGCTTGCGGATGAGGTCGAGGTCGTAGGCAGATGACGTCTCCAGATGTACATCGCTCTTGAGCGCCTGCTCTATGACGAATTTGAACTGAGAGCTCTTGGTGCAGTAACAGTAGTGGTGGTCGCCCTCATAGCTGACCTTCGACATTGCGTTGCGGAACATTCTCTTGGCCCTCTGGATCTGTGATGTTATCTTAGGGAGATAGGTGAGCTTCAACGGGGTGCCATATTCCTTGATGATTCCCATCATGTCAATGTCATTGACGAAAAGATTGCCGTCTTCAACTCTGAATTCGTCCTGCGGAAAATCGAAGGTCTGGTCCACAAGGTCGATGTACTTGTTCTTCATCCTAAAAACTGTAAACCTAATTTATGTTCTACAAAAGTGATGCACCGCCGAAAGAGCTTCGCCCGGCTTCGGCGTGCAAATATAGGTACGAAAATTAATATTTTGTCCCAATTTTGAAGAAAAATCAGAAAGGGTTGCTATTTTTGTGGAATATGATGTCGAAATCCTCGCTTTTCTCATTGCTGGCCGCCCTGGCCTTCACTGCCGCCCTGAGTTTCTCGTGCAGCACGACGCGCGTTCTTGAGGATGGACAGTACCGCCTTGCCTCGAACAAGGTACAGGTCGTCAACGACGGCAAGTTCAACACAAAGAAAGTGGAGTCTTACATCAAGCAGAAACCGAATTCATACATTATCTTTGGCTGGAACCCGTTCCTGAATCTCTACAACTGGTCCGGAAAGAACCCGGACAAGGCTGTAAACAAGTTCATCAGAAGCATCGGCACTGCTCCCGTAGTCTATCAGCCTTCACTGGTCGAAGCCTCGATAGACAACATCAAAAGACATCTTGAATATGTCGGTTACTATGGTTCGGATGTGCGCAGTGACATCGCGGTCAAGGGACGGAAGGTTAATGTGACATATTCAGTAACGCTCGGCAAACAATTCAGGATAGGGGAGATATCATATTCACTGCCGGAAGGGGAATTCAAAAATGACTTCCTTACCGACACTTCAGATGTTTCCTTGAAATCCGGCGACTGCCTCTCCGAAGACGCCCTTGACAAGGAGACCGAGCGCCTCGCGTCCGCAATGAGACGCAAAGGCTACTTCGGATTCACTAAAAATTACTTTTCGTTCGAGGCGGACACCCTCAATTCCACCGACACCGCGGGACTGCTGATGACGGTCAAGGAATATACCAGGAACCAGACTCCTGAATATGCCCGTCCGCACCGGAAATATTACTTGGGAGAAGTCTCGATTTCTTACGATGAAGACCTGAGGTTCAATGACAGGGTGCTCAGGAATATGTGTACGCTTCATCCGGGAGACCGTTACGACGAGAACGAGGTGAACACGACTTACTCCCGTCTCTCCGCCTTGAGGATGTTCAGCGGGGTCAACATCTCCCTGAATCCACGGGATTCGGGAACGGTGGACTGCGACATACATCTTACGCGTTCCAGAATGCAGGGATTCAAGGTGAACCTTGAGGGCTCGACCAACTCCACAGGTCTGATCGGCATCTCGCCGCAGCTCAGTTATTACCACAAGAACATCTTCAACGGGGGCCAGTGGCTGAACCTCGGATTCCTCGGTAATTTCCAGTTCAAGTACAATGACAGGAGCGTGAAATCCAACGAGTTCGGTGTCTCCGCAGGCTTGAGTTTCCCCGAGTTCCTCGGTCTTCCCAACTCGATGTTCAAGGGGCCGTCAGTTCCCCGCACCGAAATCAACGCTTCATATAACTACCAGAACCGCCCTGAATACACAAGGAATATGATCTCGACATCCTTCGGTTACTCGGGATCGCTGCGCAGCGGCAAGTTCTTCTACCAGTTCTATCCTATACAGGCGAAAATCGTCAGGCTGACGAATCTTGACCCCAACTTCTACACCACTCTTTCAGGCAACCCGTTTATGAGGGACGCCTACCAGAACCACTTCGACGTAGGTTCCGGGTTGGTTGCCTACTACACGACCAGCACTTCTCTGATGCCCAAGGAGACTTATGAATATGTCCGTCTGCAACTTGAGGCTTCAGGCAATGTCCTGAGCCTGTTCAACGGGACAATGAAAACGGACGAATACGGCTCCAGACTCATCTGGAACACTCCATACTCCCAGTACATCCGCACTGAACTGACGTTGGGCAAGACTTTCGTCTTCGGTAAGAACGGAGGTCAGGCTTTGGCCATACGTCTTCTGGGCGGTGTCGGCTATGCTTATGGCAACTCATCCACCCTTCCGTTTGAGAAACAGTTCTACAGCGGCGGAGCGAACAGTATGCGAGGATGGCAGGCCCGCGCCCTGGGTCCGGGAGCATCAAAGGCGGACACGACGTTCGTGATTCCGAGCCAGACCGGGGACGTGAAGCTGGAGGCCAACCTGGAGTACCGTTTCCCGATGTTCTGGAAACTGTGCGGTGCGGTCTTCACGGATGTCGGCAACATCTGGACCCTTAAGGAAGCCGACGGCGATGACGGTGCGCATACACGGTTCGATCTGAAGAACCTCGCCTCGAGCCTTGCCGCCGACTGGGGACTCGGCCTCCGCGTTGACCTTAACTTCCTGATCCTCCGCCTGGATATGGGTATGAAAGTCTATGATCCTTCCCGAGACACCGCCCGCTGGCTCGCCCCGTCCCGGTGGCTGAAGAAAGACGGCTACTCCGTCCACTTCGGTGTCGGGTATCCGTTCTGACCCCGGCAGTTACATATAGTGATGATGCTGTTTTTCACACTTTGTCTGAGCATTTCTTTCCTATCATTGAAGATTATTTAGTATTTTTGTAAGGCATCCCGCCCTTTGCGGGTCTAAACAACAATGCAGATGGACAATAATCGACAAGTCTCTCAGACTATTCTTGAAGAAGTGCGCGAAATGATGGATAGAGTTATGAACAAGGTACTCATAACCGATCCGTTCGTGGTTGAAAAGCACCATGCATCAAAACCGCTATATGCCGCCCTTGTGCCGGATGAAATATTCAAAGGATCTCATTTCGAACGTAGATTCGTCACTCCTTTCGGTTCCATATGGGAAAAGCTCACTGTTTCCGCCGCTACAGTCTACCACGGAAGTTGTCGGCAAGGTTATACAATACGAGGAACAATAGGAGAGACCAGTCTCCGACGTATTCAAGAAACCCTGAATCGCCTTGAACATCCTGATAAAGGTTTAAGGACGAAACCTGACTGGAATGAAGAGCTTGCATACATAAAAGCTGGCGGAGGCAATCCTGTCCCCGCAAGTGTTGTATGTGATATTTATATTCCAAGTACAAAAACAGGAGAGAATTATGCTTTTGAACTCAAAGGCCCGCTCCCAAACAGTGACCAGACCAAGGTCAGCAAAGAAAAAATGTTCAAGTTGCTGGCTATGAACGAGCATCCCGTAAAAGCCGCTTATTATGCTCTTCCATACAATCCATATGGGAAATCAAGAGAAGACTATGCCTGGACATTCCCTGCCAGATGGTTCGATATGATTCACGACGAAAGTGTCCTTATCGGCGAAGATTATTGGGATATGATAGGTGGCAAAGGTACGTATCAGCTCTTCGTTAGGGAAATCAACAAGTTAGGTGTAACGTACAAAGAAAGGATCTATAGAGAATATCTTGGAGTCGAGCCTCCGGCCGGATACGATAACGACATTCTTATTTGATGGCAAATTTCACATTCATAGACCTGTTCGCCGGAATAGGCGGATTTCGTATCGCATTGAGTGACGTAGGAGGGACTTGTTTGGGGTTCAGCGAAATAGCTCCGGATGCTATTAAGGCGTATTGTACAAACTTTGGTGAAAGAGAATCTTCAAACTTCGGTGATATAACCAAAATTAAAGATCTTCCGGCTCACGATTTCATGACAGCCGGCGTCCCCTGTCAAAGTTGGTCGATAGCGGGGAAAAAATTGGGATTCGATGATGACAGGGGGCAGCTGTGGAATGACACATTGTATCTCTTGAATAAAGTCAGACCTAAAGCATTCATCTTCGAGAATGTCAAAGGTCTTACCGACCCCAGAAATGCCGATGCAATCAATTATATAATGTCCAGAATCAGAGAGGCCGGATATCACGCCGAGAAATATGTCTTGAACGCCTATGACTACGGTGTGCCACAAACCCGTGTAAGGATCTACATTATCGGCTTTCGGGATGAAACATATCACGATAGGTTCAGGCTGCCGCCGATGTGTCCCGGCAAGCTTTCTTTGACCGACATAATCGACGGACTGACCAATAAAAAGAAGCCCGTCGCAAAAGCCCAAAAGGCTCGCTGGAGTCTTTCCTGCAATGAAAAAGGTTTCAATGATTATTTCCTCTTCAATGACTTGCGTAATGGAGGAACGACAATTCACACCTGGGACATAGAGGAAACCACCGGCCGGGAAAAGTACATTTGCGACCTTTTGTTGAAGAACCGCCGCAAGAAAGATTACGGCATTCTGGATGGTAACGCTCTATCTTTAAAACACTTCAGTGGTCTCGACCCTTCCATCAGCAAGGATGAGTTGGATGCTTTGGTGAAGAAGAACATCCTTAAACACGTTCCTTACCAATACCGATATGTCGGCGGAGCCTCCGACCTCACCGATGCGGAAGACCTTGTCTTAAGTTTCCGCCGCGGTGATTGCATCACTGTGGATGAACTTAAAGTCAACAAGGAATTCAAGATAAGGAAAGTCGGAATCTCCGACACCATTGATGGTCTTGTCAACAAAGGGGTTCTCAAGTGTAATGACCTAAGGTACGACTTCAAGCACGGCAAGATAAGTACCGGTCTCTATGGCATCAACAGAATATTCCTTCGCACATCAAAGATATACCCCACTATGGTTGCCAGTGACACAAACGACTATATTGCCACGGTAAATATTGATGCGGACACACCAGAAGAATACAAGGCCGAGTTTATGGAGAAGATTTACCGTCCCCATAATTATCGGCAAATCACTAAAGAGGAGGCTTGTATGATTCAAGGATTCCCGGCGGATTATATACTGCCGGAAAGCAGACCGAGATGGATGAAGCTTATCGGCAACAGCATTGCCGTCTCGTTGGTCAGGATGCTCGCCCAGTCAGTGGTAAATACTGGAGTGTTCGATGAAAGGGACTATGTTGATTCCACGGTAGCAGCTCCCTCTGCAAAGCAGGATTACAGTCAAGGGACACTATTTGACCTTTAAAAACTGATCCCGTATTCTCAAAGCACAGACATTCTCGACGTGCTGGGTGTGTGGGAACATATCGACCGGCTGAACGGCGGTGATTTCGTATTTTTCGGCGAAAAGGGCAAGGTCACGGGCCTGCGAGGCCGGGTTGCAGCTGACATAGACCATACGGGCAGGGGAGGCCTCAAGGATTACCTTGGCGACATCAGGGTGGATGCCGGCGCGAGGAGGATCCAGAATGATCACATCCGGCTGGCCGTGTTCCTCAATAAAATCCCGGCTCAGGACATCCTTCATATCCCCGGCGAAGAACTCGCAGTTCGATATGCCGTTGGCGGCTGCGTTCACCTTCGCGTCCTCTATCGCCTCAGGAACATATTCAATGCCGATCACCTTAGCTGCCTTGCACGAGACAAACTGGGCGATTGTACCCGTGCCGGTGTAGAGGTCATAGACTGTCTCGTTGCCGGTCAATTCGGCGAAATCCCTTGCGACCGAGTAAAGCTTGTAGGCCTGAGAGGAATTCGTCTGGTAGAATGACTTTGGACCTATGCGGAAAGAAAGCCCCTCCATAGTCTCACGGATTGTCGGCTCACCTTTGTAGAGAATGCATTCCTGATCGCCGATTGAATCATTCAACTTATTGTTGATGATGTAGTAAAGAGATGTAATCTGAGGGAACGCTTCGGCTATGGCATCAAGCATCTTCTCCCTGTCATCACGGTTTTCGTAAAAGAAGCACATTATCACCATCAGGTCCCCAGTGTCGGTAGTGCGTATGAACATATTCCTGACATAGCCCACATTCTGGCGGATGTCAAAGAAATCCAGACCGTTTTCGACAGCATATTTCTTGATGAAAAGCCTGATGTCATTGGACGGATCCTTCTGTAGGTAGCAATGCTTGATGTCCAGCACCTTGTCGAAGAACTTTCCGACGTGGAATCCAAGCCCCATACGGTCGTTCTCCGGAACGCTTTCAATGTCCTCGTCTTTCAACAACCATCTTTTTGACGAGAACGTGAATTCCAGCTTGTTGCGATAGTACCGGATCCTGTCAGACGGGATTGTCGGACGGATTTCCGGCACATCCAGATGACCTATCCGCACCAGCTGGTCATAGACCTGCTGACGCTTGGCCTCAAGCTGAAGCTGATAGGGGAGAGGCTGCCACTTGCAGCCGCCGCAAACCCCGAAATGCTCGCAGAAAGGCTCAAGCCTGTCCTTTGAAGGGGTGACTATCCTCTCTACGAAGCCTTCGTAGTAATTCTTGCTCTTTTTGGTGACACGGATGTCCACCACATCTCCCGGAACCGCAAACGGCACGAAGACCACTACTCCGTTCCAATGTGCAAGCGCCTTGCCTTCAGCGGCACAGGCCTCAATTGTAATGTTCTCCAACAGGAGGTCAACTCTTTTTCTTCCCATAAATATTCTCTTGAGCAGCCGTCCGACGTTTAAGAAACTGTTTAAAAATAATTTCTCTTTTTTCTTATGCGGCCTTTCCGGCCATTT
>CAVCPY010000257.1:0-16032 GCA_963604245.1 Eggerthellaceae bacterium | reverse complement strand
ACCGATGACAAAGATGAAAATGGCCGGAAAGGCCGCATAAGAAAAAAGAGGAATGATTTTTAAGCAGCTTCTAAACTATTTTGTCCTGCCCACAAGCCTGTCTGCGAAGCTGCGAAGCACCTCAAGCCGTTCTCCGTCGCAGATGCCCCTGACGCAGTCCAAAGCCTTTTCGGTCAGTTCGAGGATTGCCTTTTGGGCGTCTTCGCCGACGTTGAGGACGTTGTAGATGTCTTTGACGCGGCTGATCTTCGCCGCTTTGTCCTCATCGCTCCCGACCTTCACCGACAGCGCTTCCAGAAGCTCCGCCTTGACTTTCCCGTCAGCCTTTTCGAAAGCCCTGACGGTCAGCCAGCTTTTCTTTTCGTTGAGGATGTCCCCGCCGATCGGTTTCCCGAAGACTTTCGTGTCGCCATAAGCGTCAAGGTAGTCGTCGGCCACCTGAAAGGCCAAGCCAAGGTTGTACCCATATTCATAAAGGCCTTCACAGTCCTTCTGTGGCGCTCCGGCGATGATGGCTCCCATCTTGGCGGCGCAGGCTATGAGTACGCTCGTCTTCAGGCCGATCATATTCATATAATCCTGCATCTGAACGGTTTGCAGACGCTCGAAATCCATATCGTACTGCTGCCCCTCGCACACCTGGGCCGCAGTCTTTGAGAACAGCCCCAAGATTTCTCCCACAACACCGCGCGGGGCTTTCGCAATCCTGGCGTAGCTGTCTATGCACATCACGTCGCCCGAGAGGATAGCTGTGTCGGAATCCCACTTCTTCCAGACAGTGTCCACCCCTCTGCGCAGCGGCGAGCGGTCCATAATGTCATCGTGGATAAGTGTGAAACTGTGAAAAACCTCGATTCCCGCCGCCGGCTCCAGAATTTCGGGGGTAAATTCATCCTTGTACAAAGAATATGCTGTCAGACAGAGCGTAGGGCGAATCCGTTTTCCCCCGATGGCGATCATATACCTGAGCGGATCGTAAAGCCCCGAAGGCTCGGGCGTGAACTTGATTTCCTTGAAAAGATTCTTGACGGTTGCGTCAATGGTTTCCTGTGTCAGCATCGTTTGTCGATTTTAGGAGCGTAAAGATAAGAATTAATAATGGATTATTTGTATCTTTGCAGCCGCAAAAGGGTCCGGCCCTCTGACAAAGGGAAGGTCCTGTGTTCTTGAAACCACGTTAAAAACAAGAAGTAAAATGTCAAATCCTGTTAATCAACAGCGTGAGACGCTGTCTGTCACCTACGTCTGGATGTCAGTGACATTCTGCGTTTGTCTGGTTGTTTCCAACATCTTCATCCCAAGGCTATGGCAGGTCGGCCCGCTTCCTGTCCAGCTCACCGGCGCGGTGCTTCTGTTCCCGATCTCGTACATCCTTAACGATTGCCTTACAGAGGTTTACGGTTATAAGAAAGCCCGCCTGACAATCTGGATCGGATTCGCGATGTGCCTCTTTGTGTCGATCGCATCGTTCACCGTCACGAAGCTGCCGAAGCCGATGTACGAGGACAGCTATGCCGCCGCGGAGAGCTTCAACTCTCTGTTTGGGCTTGTCCCGAGGTCGATGATCGGCTCGCTTCTGGCGTTCATCGCAGGCTCGACAGTCAACGCCTGGATTATGTCCAGGATGAAGGTGGCGACGAAAGGCAGGGGCTTCGGCTGGAGGGCCATCATCTCCACCATCGGCGGAGAGGCTACGGATTCCCTGATCTTCTTCCCGATCGCGTTCGGCGGAATGCTGCCTCTGGGAGCGGTCATCAATCTGATGTTCACGCAGGTTGTGGCGAAAACCCTTTACGAGATTGTCATCCTGCCTGTCACCTCGTGGGTAGTCAGAAAGGTCAAGGCGTATGAGGGGATCGACACCTATGACAACAACATATCGTATAATCCGTTTAAAGTTAATGAAATATAGTCTCGCTGCCCGCTCCTTGGATATTCTCCTGTAATATTCAAGGAGCAAGGTCGGGCGGGTCTTGGTAAATATTCATTTATGGCAGAAGGAAGAGAATTGGAGGGGTTGCAGTCCCTCGGCAAGAAGACTGAATATAAAAGTGACTATGCTCCGGAGGTTCTGGAGACGTTCGTCAACAAGCATCAGGAGAATGATTACTGGGTGAGGTTCAACTGCCCGGAGTTCACGAGCCTGTGTCCAATCACCGGACAGCCGGACTTCGCCGAAATCAGGATCAGTTATATTCCTGATGTGCGGATGGTCGAGAGCAAGAGCTTGAAACTGTACTTGTTCAGCTTCCGCAACCACGGTGATTTCCACGAGGACTGCGTCAACAAGATTATGAAGGATCTCATCAGGCTGATGGATCCCAAGTACATAGAGGTCACCGGCCTCTTCACCCCGCGCGGAGGCATCTCCATCTACCCTTACGCCAACTACGGCCGTCCCGGCACAAAGTACGAAGCCCTCGCCGAGCAGCGTTTCGCCACGCACGAATAGTGTGAATATTCAAAGTAATGACTATCTTTGCCGCTGAATATGAAAGGACAAGCGACAGTGGTCAAAAATGCGGGAAGCCATTTCCTGCTTTCAAGGTTGCCGGAATGGAAACCGTTCCCTGCAGTGCTCAAGGGCAGGGTGCGACTGAAAGGCAGTGAGGCGACCAACCCCGTGGCCGTCGGCGACAAGGTGACTTTTGAATATTCAGAAGAACCTTCCGCCACTCATCCTGCCTCGATTGTCGAAGTGCTGGACCGCAAGAACTATGTGATCCGCCGCTCGACGAACCTTTCCCGGCAGTCTCACGTGATCGCCGCCAATCTGGACAGGGCGTTCATCGTCGTGACACTTTTCTTCCCGGAGATCAAGCTTCCTTTTCTGGACAGGCTCCTGGTGACCTGCGAGGTGTATGGCGTTCCGGCCACGATTGTCCTGAACAAGGTGGACATATTCAGAAAGGAATTTCCGGAGCAGCTCGCTGATTTTCACCGCGTCTATGAGAGTGCCGGCTATCGTGTGATAGAGACCTCGGCTTTGACAGGAGAGGGCATTGATGAGTTGAAGGCCGCGATAGGGTCGCCGGTGGATGGCCACATCTGTCTTTTCTCCGGAGAGTCCGGAGTCGGGAAGTCCTCCATCATCAAGGCCTTGGATCCGTCTCTCAACCCGAAGGTCGGCAACATCTCGCTGGCACATCTTCAGGGCCGCCACACAACATCCTTGTACGAGATGTACCCATTAAGTTCCGGAGGCTTCATCATTGATTCCCCCGGCCTTAGAGGTTTCGGCCTTGTCCATCTTGAAAAAGAGGAGATTGCTCTCTACTTCCCTGAGATGCTAAAGTTCTCCCACGACTGCCGTTTCACCCCCTGCACCCACACCCACGAGCCCGGCTGCGCAGTAAAGCAGGCTGTGGACGATGGTCTCATCTCCGCCGAGCGCTACAACTCCTACCTCGGAATGCTTGAAGAGGATCGAAAGTTCAGGTAGTGATAACTATGTGTTGTCAGACAAACTGATCTGCAAATAGTCAACCTATAGGATGTTTGACTATAAAACGTTAGTTTTGCATTACGAAAAAAGTCGTAACGAAAAAATGCGTAGTATGTAAACTGATGAGACTTGGGAAACTACCAAGGCAAGACTTTTATGATTATCTTGTTGAGAGACTCTCCGCTGTTTTTCCGGAATCCTGCAAAGTTTTGGCTGACCGTATTCTGAACTTCACGGAATGTCATCCATATTATTCGCAGCAATTGGCTGCGAACGTATGGCAGGTTGGTGTTTTGCAACCTCAATCAGAGGATGTTCTTCAGGCAGCGGTCGATCACATCGTTGTGTCACACGCTCTTGACTATGAGCGCCTCTGGATGGGTTTTAAGCGTACTAACCGTTGGATTCTTCAGCGTTTGGCCAGCGGAAAATCTCTTCAGGACGGAGAGTATCGGACAAGCACCATCTACAGTGCTTTGAAGCGTCTTCAAAAGGACGGATATGCAATCTATTCCGACCACTATGAACTGGAAGATCCATTCTTTAAGCAATGGATCTTAAGGCAAGGTTAACTGACCCCATTACAAGACAGAAAGGCCGTAATTTCCGATAACCAGTCGTTGAACTGTTTCCTCTCCGTTTCTGCCAGATCACAAAAACGTATCTCCTCGGCCACTGAGCCTATCGAGGCATCGAGGGATGTCGGCCATTGAGAACCATCGCACCGTAACGATTGCAGAGATTCGCTGACGTGAGTTGGGTGGTAACTTCCCTGCTTATTGTTTGCCGGAGAGATATTATGAATTCTCTGGCAACTTTTCTGTTCGATAATTAGTATATATGGATATGTATTTTATTAGTTTTACATAGTGCATAATTATTGGTTTTTATCGAAATATCAAAGTATGGATATAATCAAAGCAGCATTCTTGCTTGATTTTTTAACTGAATAGACATCATTCTATTCATAAACAGTTGCTCTTTCGTCTTTTTGTATTACCTTTGCAAAAAAGAGTAAAAGGTCTTACTATAAGATATGGTACTGGAAAAACAGATACTGATGTTTCTGAACATCGCGCACAACAGCGTGAAGCAGTGTATGTCGGAGGTGTTCCAGAAGGGCGGGTTCAACCTGACGCCGGAGCAGTTTCTGGTGATGGACACGCTTTGGGACGAGGGGGTGCTGACCCAACAGCAGATCGCTGACATCACGATGAGGGACAAGAACTCCATTGTCAAACTGATTGACGGACTGGAGAACAGGAAGCTTGTCCGCAGGGTCAGCAACCCAAAGGACAGGAGGCAGAACCTCATCGAGGTCACGCCATATTCCCGGAAAATCAAGGACAAGGTCACGGAACTCTCGCTTGAGGCGGTCGCCACGATTGTTGGGGACATCCCGCGCGAAGATCTGGAGTTTTTCGTCAAGACGCTGGCGAGGATGGAAAGGAATATGAATCCGAAGTCCGATCTGGAGGCTTTGGCCAAGAAATACCCTACTAAAAAGAAAGGCGATGGGACGATTGTATGACCTCCTTATGAAGGACTACCGCCTGAAGGAAGGCCTGAACGCCTGCATCAACTGCGGCACCTGCACGGCCATCTGCCCGGCGGCGGAGTTCTACCGCTATGACCCGCGGAGAATCGTGGACATCGTCCAGAGCAAGGACGAGGAAGAGATAGAGAAGTTGCTCAGGAGCGAGACAATCTGGTACTGCGGCGAGTGTATGAGCTGCGTGACGAGGTGTCCCCGCAAGAACGCTCCCGGGCTGATTGTGATGGCTCTGCGCAACTTGTCCATCGAGCTGGGCTATTTCGTTGAGTCCGAGAAAGGCCGTCAACAGTTCTTGTTGACCAAAGACTTGTGTTCCAATGTGTTGGACTATGGCTACTGCGTCTATCCACGCCGTTTCGACTACGCCGGACATCCGGAGGCCGGAAAGGTCTGGGAATGGGAGGAGAAGCATCTGGACGATGTGTTCGAGCGGCTCGGCGGCAATCTGGACGGCGACGGGCCGGGAGCGATGCGCCGCATCCCTCAGGAAGACTTGGACCAGCTCAAGAGGATCTTCGATGAGACCGGTGCCACCGAAAGGATGGAGAAGGTACGGGCAGCCGGCTTGAAGAAGGCCGCAGAGATGGGCCTCACCGAGGAGGAGTTTATTGCGAAAATCTACACGGACAGTGATTCGAAACACTTAAATCAATAGCCCTCAATGATCTACGAAGGCAAACAGAAAATCTGGTCAGATTACCAGAAAGAGATTCCGGACGACCACTATTTCTACGTCCGCAGTTGCATCAGGCAGAGCTTCTTTCCCGCTTCTGAAGCGACCTTCCTGAGGATAACAAGGCAGGAACTGGGCAGGGACATATTCGAGACGGAGCATCACACCACCTGCGGCGGCATCGCCTACCATTCGGACACAATCCCGCAGGAGACGGTGATGACCATCATTGCGCGCCAGTTTGCCCTGATGGCGAAGAACGGCTACGAGAACTACGTCTGCTCCTGCATCACTTCGTTCGGCCTCTACTGCGAGACGATGGAGACCTGGCGCGAGTTCCCGGAACTGGAGGCCAAGGTGCGCGAGAACCTTTGGAAGGCCTGCCGTCTGGAGTTCGCCAAGCCGAAGTTCCTCGTCCACGCCAGCGACCTTGTCTACAAGTACCGCAACCTCATCGCGGCGAGGGCGAAGCATAAGCTTGTGAACATTCACACCGGCCGTCCGCTCCGCGTGGTGGAGCACATCGGCTGCCATTATTCGAAGATGTTCCCTTCCAAGGGAGTAGGGGGGGCCGAGTACCCTTATGTCCTCGTCGGAATGGTCGAGGCGTGGGGAGGCGAGATTGTGGACTACCCGGAGCGCCGGCACTGCTGCGGCTTCGGATTCCGGCAGTATCTGGTGAAGGGCAACAGAAGCTACTCCCTCTCCAACACTCACAAGAAGTTCGAGAGTATGGAGCCGTTCCACCCGGATCTGATCGTCACCAACTGCCCGGGCTGCCCGTATTTCCTTGACAGATGGCAATATGTGATCGCCGAGTCAACCGGAAAGACCTATGGGGAACAGGGACACGGAATTCCGGTCTTCACCTACGAGGAAGTGGCCGGGCTGGTTCTGGGCTACGACCCTTGGGACCTCGGGCTTCAGACGCACCAAGTCGGCGTCGAGCCACTCCTGGACAAGATGGGCATTGAATATGACCCCGCCCGCAAGTTCCTTGGCAGGAACGGCAAGGACATCGGCCGTCCGGAACCGTGCGTCTGTCTGAAACAGTAACGAGAATTGATGGATGGGTAGTCATCTTGGAATGAATGATAATTTTTGCCGTTGGTGATTACCTGCCGACGAGAGATGAAGTGATGAAAAATAATATACTGATAATAGGCGGAGGCCCCGCGGGCCTCGAGGCGGCCTCCGGACTCCAGAGGCTGGGCTACAATGTCATACTGATAGAACACTCCACGACGCTTGGCGGCCATCTTGCCTCGTGGGACAGGCTGTTCCCGGACGGGGCGTCGGCTTCCGCCGCCCTTGACGGGCTTCTCGGAAAGATGGATGGGGTCAAGTGCTTCACCGACACCGAGGTGCAGTCCATCAACAGGCTGGACAAGTCCTACAACGTGATCCTTTCGAATGGAATCACAGTCTTGTCAGACGCAGTGCTGCTGGCCAGTGGCTTTGACCTTTTCAAGGCCGAAAAGAAGGAGGAATATGGTTACGGGATTTATGACCGTGTGATCACCAACGCCGACCTTGAGGCGTGGTTCGGTTCGGATTCCGATGTCCGGATAGACAATCCGAAGAGGATCGGCTTCGTGCATTGTGTGGGTTCCCGTGACGAGAAGGCCGGCTGCAGATCCTGCTCGAAGGTCTGCTGTGCCACAGCCGTCAAACAGGCCTGTGAGATCAAGCAGGCTTTCCCTGACGCCCAGGTCTATTGCTTTTATATGGATTTGAGGATGTTCGGCCGCCGCTACGAGGATCTCTACCTTGGCGCCCAGAAGGACTACGGAGTCCGTTTCATCCGTGGACGTGTCGCGGAGGTGTCAGAGAATCTGGACGGAAGCCTTCTCGTCAAGGCGGAGGACACGGTGGCCGCCAAGCCGCTGAAAGTCACTCTTGACCTTCTCGTGCTGATGGCCGGGATGAGGCCTTCGGTTTCCGGAAGGAGGGTGGGGGATCTGCTCCAGATGCCTGTCGAGGAGGACGGATTCTTCGCTGTCCGTGACGGAATCCTTGCCGGTCAGCGCAGCCCGCTTCCTGGGCTGTTCCTGGCGGGGACGGCCACCGGTCCGAAGACCTTGCCGGAGACGTTGGCCGATGCCCGGGGGGCGGTAGTCGAGATTGACAGGTACCTGTCAGACATATTCCCTGATGTCAAGAATTACAAGACTTTGGTTCGCGAGAGATGGTAGATTTCGGTTTCGGTCTGGCTCCAAGTTCCAGAATAAATCTTGACCTGTTCGACAGGGAGAAGTTTGAAGAGCTGGCCGCGCTTGAGCCTGATGTGCGCAAGTGTATGGCCTGCGGAAGCTGCACCGCTGTCTGCACAGCTGGTCAGTTCGTCCGGACAAGCCTTCGCTCCGCCATCGAGGATCTTCACAATGCCCGTCCCGACAAGGCTCTCGGCTTTTTGAAGTCCTGCCAGCTTTGCGGAAAGTGTTCGATGGTCTGCCCCCGCGGCATCAACACCCGCCATCTCATTCTGTCCATCGCCAAAATCTACGGTACGAAATGAACCATCCATTATATTCATTGCCCCTTCAGTCCGCTCCCGAGGTCATCGACAGGATTCCGTCGGGCTACAGCAACTTCGTGATACCGTTCGTGGTCGGCATCAGCTTTATGCTGGTTTGGCTGACCGTGGGGCTTGTAAGGCTTCTGGCCAAGGTTCCGGCGGAGGACAGAAGGCGGCTGTGGAGGTCGCTGGTAACACCGAAAACGGCGCTCAGGAACATCAGGGACTTGTTCTGCGACTGCCTTTTCCACACTAAGATCTGGAAGCGCAAGCCTCTGTTGGGCTATATGCATTCCTCCATCGCATTCGGATGGTTTATGCTGATTGTTCTCGGGCACATCGAGGTGGCTCTGTTCGTGCCGAAACATCTGGCCTGGACAGAAGGCGGGCTTTTCTACCCGATTTTCTACCGTTTCTTTGTCTGGATCAATCCCGGGCATGTGACGCTGAGAGGGTCGTTCTTCTTTTTCCTGATGGACTTTTTCCTGCTCTACGTTCTGACGGGAGTAGGAATGGCGATGTTTAAGAGATTCCGCTCCATTGTGCTTGGGATGCGCCACACCACAAAGCCTTCGCTGGCCGACCGGGTGGCTCTCTACAGTCTTTGGATGATATTCCCGCTCAGACTCCTGGCGGAGAGCTTCACGGCTGACCTCAGCGGCGGAAGTTTCCTGACAGTTCCGGTCAACCATCTGTGGCATTTGCTGTTCGGAGACAAACTCTTCTTTATGCCTGTTTGGTGGGCATATTCAATATGTCTTGGTCTTTTCTTCGCGGCGATGCCGTTCAGCCGCTATATGCACATCCTTACGGAGGTTCTGTGGATTCTGCTGCGCAACGCCGGGATTCAGCCTCGGCATCCTCGCAAGGGTGTCGCCGAGGCGGAGATCTATGCCTGCTCCAGTTGCGGACTGTGTCTGGACGCCTGCCCGATGAACGTGCAGAAAAAGAATCTGAAATACTCATCTGTCTATTTCATCCGATTCCTGCGCCGGCATAACGAGAAGAAGATCAATGACATCGCCGACAAATGCCTGATGTGCGACAAGTGCCACACGCTATGCCCGGTCGGGGTTGACGCTCCGGCGCTCCGCCGCGCGCAGAGAGCCACGGTGAACAACGCTCTGGAGTATGACTATTCATATCTTAAAGATTGCGGTCCGGTTGGATCAGTCGTTTCGACAAGCCCGGCGACCTCTGATGTTCAAAAAATATCGGGAGACCGGAAAGTGATGTACTTCGCCGGTTGCATGACCCACCTCACCCCAAGGATCATCAAGTCAGTGGAGAGACTCTTCAAGGCGGCCGGAGTGGATTATGTCTTCGCCGACCGTGACGGAGGAATATGCTGCGGTCGCCCTCTGATGTTGGCAGGGAAGACCAAAGCAGCCGATGAGACCATCTCCGCAAACCGCAGGATGATTCTCTCGTCCGGCTGCCGTACCCTTGTCCTCTCCTGTCCGATCTGCTACAAGATTTTTAAGGATGAATATGCCCTCGATGGTGTTGAGGTGCTTCATTACACCCAGTTCATCAAACTTCTTGTCGAAGAAGGAAAACTGAAACCGACCGCCGGAGATGAGCGCATTGTCTATCACGACCCGTGCGAGCTTGGCCGCGGATGTGGTGTTTACAGAGAGCCACGTGAGGTTCTTGGCAAGGTTGGCGTCTTGGTTAAAGCCGCCAAGGAAGGCGACGAAAGCATCTGCTGCGGCGGCAGCCTAGGCAGCCTCACGCTCGATGCCAAAGACCGCGCCAAGATTACCGAGTCCTCCGTCGCAAACCTTCTGGCCGGTACGCCGCAGACCATTGTGACTGCCTGCCCTCTCTGCCTCAAGACCTTCTCCGAGTCCGCTCCGGACTCCGTCAAGGTTCAGGACTTCGCAGAAACCGTTTCCCGGCATCTGTAACCGTAGGACTATTTTGTTGTCAAGGCGGTTGTATGGCGGAGATCTGTCCTGTTTGCGTTCATATTCCCTTGATTATTAGAAACAGTTTCTTACAGTGTCGAGTATGGATTCCTATTCAAGCCACCCTTCCGGGAACTGCATCGTGACGCAGTGGAGGCCGCCGTGGCCGGATAGGAGAGGTCGGCAGTCAATCAGAATGACTTTCCTGTCAGGGAAGACTTCCTGAAGCCTTTCGCGCACAATTTCGTCGAGTTCCGACCCGGTGCCTGGCACAAGGACGGCTCCGTTGATTATCAGGAAATTGGCGTAGGAAGCCGGGAGGGGGTAGTCATCAAGGAACATCTGCTCCGGTTTCGGCAGCGGGACGAGTCTGTAAGGATTCCCGTCCAGTGTCCTGAAGGACTGAAGCCGCGCTTCCATATTCATTAATGACTCGTGGTCAGGGTCATCCGGGTTCTCGCTTTTCAGGTAGGCGATTGTCTCCGGGCCACAGAAGCGCGCAAGAATGTCGATGTGGCTGTCGGTGTCGTCGCCGGAGAGGCTGCCGCTGTCCACCCAGAGCACCCGTTTGAGCCCGAACGCCTGCTTGAGCTCGCCCTCAATCTCCTCCTGGGTGAGATACTCATTCCTGTTGTCGCTGCAAAGGCATTCCGAGGTGGCCATAAGGGTGCCCTCCCCGTCGGTGTCGATGCTGCCGCCCTCCAGAACGAACGGGCGCATATCCACGCACATCACATCGTCCGCAAAAGCCCTGTCAAAGAATATTTTTCTGGTGATTCCGTTGTCGAGGTTGGCTGCGAACTTGAGTCCCCATCCGTTGAAGACGAAGTCGTAGAGAAACTTTTCCCCCTTGTCGCCATAGACTGCTATCCCGCCGTGGTCGCGCGCCCAGGTGTCGTTGACCGGGCACTCGCGGAAGCGGATGGCGGATATGTCCACGCCAAGTCCGGCCAGCCTTTTCGTGGCCGCCTTGATGTCAGTAGTCACCAGCAGAACCCTCTCGAAACGCAGGATTGCCGAGATGATCCGTCCGTAGCATTCCTGCACCTTCTCCAGTTCGTACCAAGGTGTAGTCTCGTCAGGCCAGGTGAGCATCACCCCGCTCTGTTTCTCCCATTCAGCAGGCAGTCTCATATTTTTCCGGTTTAGAAGCTGTTTAAAATAATTCCTCTTTTTTATTACGCGGCCTTTCCGGCCATTTTCATCTTTGTCATCGGTCACGTAGCTACTGCTACGCTCCCTCTTCCAAAGCCGAAACTGTCTCGAAAATTCCGCATAATAAAATGCGGGAACCATTTTTAAACAGCTTCTTATTATCTGCAAAGATATTCTTATTTTTGTGAACTGCTAGCAAGAGTAAGGTATAATAAGCGATGAAATTTCGTCTGGAATCGACATACAGGCCGTCCGGGGACCAACCGGGGGCGATCGAAGGGCTTTGCGAGGCTCTGAGCCAGGGCGTGGGAGACGTGACGCTGCTGGGAGTGACGGGTTCCGGGAAGACCTTCACGATGGCTAACGTCATCGAGATGCTTCAGCGTCCGGCACTGGTCCTGAGTCACAACAAGACGCTGGCGGCACAGCTCTACGGGGAGTTCAAGAGCTTCTTCCCGTCCAACGCCGTTGAATATTTCGTCTCCTATTACGACTACTACCAGCCGGAGGCCTACCTTCCGACCACCGACACCTACATCGAGAAAGACCTCAGCATCAACGACCAGATTGACAAACTGCGCCTGAGCGCCGCATCGGCGCTGATGTCGGGACGAAGGGACGTGATAGTGATCTCCAGCGTTTCCTGCCTTTATGGAATCGGCAATCCGGAAGACTTCCACGCACAGTCTGTTGTCGTCAAGAGGGGAGAGCGGCGCAGTCTCACACGGCTTCTTTACCATCTGGTGGACGCCAATTACAGCCGCACGGAGGTGGACTTCAAGAGAGGCACGTTCAGAGTCCGGGGTGACACGGTCGATGTCTTCCTCGGAGGTTCGGACGAGGCCGTCAGAATCGAGTTTTTCGGCGACGAGGTGGACTCTCTTTCCCTGATTGACCCGCTGACCGGAGCGCACATCGAGTCTCTGGACGAGGTCCCGATTTTCCCGGCCACCAACTTCGTGACCACGAGGGAACGCAGCATCAAGGCTGTGAGTATGATACAGGATGACCTCAAGAAACAGATAGACTATTTCAATGAAATCGGCAAAGGCTTGGAGGCCAAAAGGTTGCAGCAGAGGGTCGAGAACGACCTTGAGATGATCAAGGAGATGGGCTACTGTCCCGGCATCGAGAATTATTCCCGTTACCTGGACGGCCGTCAGCCCGGCCAGAGGCCGTTCTGCCTCATCGACTACTTCCCGAAGGATTTCGTCACATTCATTGATGAGAGCCACGTCACGATTCCGCAGATCAGGGCGATGTACGGCGGCGACCACGCCCGCAAGTCTGTTCTCATTGAATATGGTTTCCGTCTTCCGGCAGCGTCAGATAACCGGCCTTTGACATTCGACGAGTTCAACTCCATAACCGGCCAGAAGGTCTATGTCAGCGCCACGCCATCGGACTATGAGCTGGAACGTTCGGACGGTCTTGTGGTGGAGCAGGTAGTGAGGCCGACCGGTCTTCTGGATCCGCCGATTGAGGTCAGACCTACGAAGAACCAGGTAGATGACCTTGTGGAGGAAATCCGGAAAAGGGCAGAGAAGGATGAGAGGGTTCTCGTCACGACCTTGACCAAGAGGATGGCCGAGGAACTGACCGACTATCTGGACAGGATTGATGTCCGCGTGCGCTACATCCATTCCGATGTCGATACCGGAGAAAGGGTCGAGATCATAGAGGATTTCAAGAACGGGCTTTTCGACGTGCTGGTCGGAGTCAACCTCCTGCGCGAGGGACTGGATATCCCTACCGTGTCGCTGGTGGCGATTTTGGATGCCGACAAGGAGGGCTTCCTGCGCTCCGGAAGGGCTTTGACCCAGACGGCGGGACGAGCGGCCAGAAACGTCAACGGCCTAGTGATAATGTACGCCGACACCGTCACCGAGTCGATGGAACAGACCATCCGCGAGACCAACCGCCGTCGAACCAAGCAGATTGAGTACAACAAACTCCACCACATCACCCCGAAACAGGTTGAAGTCAAAAGGAATATCCTCGTGTCTGAACTTTACGGCGAGCAGGAGAAGGGTGTCAATCCAAGGGTCAAGAACGGCCCGAGCGGGAGGGTCAGCGCGGCTGATTCAGTCTCCGATCCGACCTATATTCCGAACCCGAGCGAACTTGGCCGCGGCACCGTTTCCGTCGGCCTCGGGCACGACTCCAGAAGAGATGGGAACACGGCCTATGTGGACGGATTCGTCAAGGCTGACCTCGCCGCCGTGCTTCAGGATCCGGTGATCCGGTCGATGAGCCGGGAGCAGATCCAAAAGACCATCGCCGAAGACAGGCGGAGGATGGAGAAGTCCGCTGCCGACCTTGATTTCACCGAGGCTGCCCGCTACCGCGATGAGATGTGGGCGTTGCAGGAGTATCTTAAGGTCTGGAAGGATTGATTTCCCGTCACACTCTGGCAACCTTGGTCACGTGCCTGAGCGTCTTTATCTGGGAGATTACCTTGTCCAGCTCCATATTGGACGGCACGGAAATCCTCATCGTGATTTCATAAGTTCCGTTCCGCCGGTTCTCGTTGACATTGAACGTCCTGAGCGAAGCCTTGAAGGTGTTCACAATCTCGGTGATCTGGCCGATGACTGATGACTCAATGTCGGCGATGATCTTCAACGAGCACTGGAAACTTCCTCCGGCAGGGGAGTCGGCCCATTTGACTTTCTGGATTCTGTACGGATAGGCACTGATCAGCCGCGCTGCGTTCGGACAGGAGATCCTGTGGATCTTGATACCCTCGGTTCTGGTCACGAAGCCGAACACATCATCCCCGAACACAGGATGACAACACTTGGACATCTTGTAGTCCAGACCCTTGAGGTCACGGGCGTTAAGCACCAGAATGTCGTCCGAGGTATGTCTGTTCCCCCAGTCAGCGGCCCTTGTCCCAATCCTTTCAGCCTCGGCCTCCCTTGCCGCCTCAATTGCCTCGGCTGCAAGGCGGTCTCTGTCAAGAATGTAGTTCTTGACATCGTTGACATCCACCTCTCCGTCGAAGACCGCGGCGTAGAATGAATTGAGAGTGGCGTACTTGAGCCTCTTGAGCAGTTCGGCGAGAACCTCGTCCGGAAGTTCCAGCTTCCAGTTCTTGAGACGCCTGCCCAGAAGTTCCTTGCCCTGGGCCGCTTTCTTATATTCCTCCTCATTGAGTTCCTGCCTGATGCGGTTGCGCGCCTTTGAGGTGACGACGTAGTTCAGCCAGTCGGAGGACGGCTTCTGGTTCTTGCCGGACATAATGTCCACGACATCTCCCGTCTTAAGCTTCTCCCTGATTGACACTGCCTTGCCGTTGATGCGGCCGCCGGCGCAACGCACTCCAAGCCCTGAATGAATATTAAATGCAAAGTCAAGCACCGTGGCTCCGGCCGGAAGGATTCTCAATTCCCCGGAAGGGGTGAACACGAAAATCTCCTTGGACGGAGGCTGCGGAAGCTCGTCCGGACTGCCCTCGTGCGGATGCTCAAGGGCATATCGTACGGATGTCAGCCATTTGTCCAGCTGCGCCTCGTGCTTGATGCCCTTGTAGGACCAGTGGGATGCCTGACCGTTCTCCGCCTCGTCGTCCATCCTCTTCGTCCTGATCTGGACCTCAAGATAGGCTCCGCTCTTGTTCTTGACCGTGATGTGCAGGGACTCGTAGCCGTTCGGCTTCGGGTTCGTCACCCAGTCGCGCAGACGTTTGGTGTCGGCCTCATATTCCTCCGTCACGTATGAATACACCTTCCAGCAGAGGTCTTTCTCCGTCTTGGAGTCAGGCTCGCAGTCGATGATGAAGCGGATGGCGAAGACATCATACACCCCCTCGAACGGCACTTTCTGCTTGCACATCTTCCTCCAGATTGAATATGCCGTCTTTGTCCTGATCTTCAGCTTGTAGTGGATTCCGTCGTCGGAAAGGGTCTTCTTGAGCGGCTCGATGAACTCTTCAGTCAGTCTCTCGCGGTCTCTTTCCGTGGCCTTGAGCTTGTTGGTGATGGCACGGTACTGCTCCGGCTCTGCGAAGCGGAAGTAGATGTCCTCCATCTCGCTCTTGACGTTGTAGAGCCCGAGCTGGTGTGCCAGAGGAATGTACAGCATCAGGGTCTCCAGAATCTTCTTCTCTCTGGAGGCTTTCGGGAACATCTCCAGATGCCTCATCACCTCCAGCCGGTCAGCGATCTTGAGCACGGTCACGCGAGGGTCGGTCGAGTACTGCACGATCAGCTTCTTGTAGCTCTCGGCCTCCAGCCTTGTGTCCTTGGGCTTGATGGTCGCTATCTTGTTCAGACCCTCCACCATCTTATAGACATCCTCCGGGAATCCGCCAGTCCGTAAATCAATTTCCTGATGCTTTCTGGTCGCCTCGTGGAGGAACACAGCCGCCACGCAATCCGCCGGCAGTCCTATTTCGTCTGCGGCGATGAGCGCCACGTTGACCGGATGCTCGATGAAAGGATGTCCGTTGCCGCGCGTCTCTCCGGCCAGAGCCGCCGCCGCTATCGCATATGCCTTGTCGATGAGAGCCTGTCCGCCCTCATCGTACTGGGGAAATCTCTGATGAATCGTGTCCATAGCAAGTCCGTTTTAATCCACGTGCCAATCACCAGGCAGGCCCGATAAGCCCCATAGTGATTCCACGCTCTTCAAAAATAGTAATTTTCCGGGAATATTTATCACTTAAGTAAGCGATAAAAAATAAGTTGGTAGAGATTTATGCAGGATTTTTGAGGCTATTTTTCTTTTGGAAGAGGGAGTGTACTGGACGTACACGACCGATGAGAAAAGGAA
>CAVCPY010000256.1:0-4397 GCA_963604245.1 Eggerthellaceae bacterium | reverse complement strand
ACTGTCTCGAAAATTCCGCATAATAAAATGCGGGAACCATTTTTAAACAGTTTCTTAGTGTAGGAATATTCGGAAACTACCGGTTCAGAAGGCACATCCTCCAGGTGAGGCCGACGCTTGCGATCTGCTGGTCCGCAAGCAAGGCTCCGAGAGGATTGCCGTTGTCCCCGAAAGAGTGGCAGAACGAGGCGTGCAGACGCACTCTCTTGTCAGGGAGCGGGAAATACTCCACCCCGCAGCCAACCCTTCCCATAGATGTCCCCGGCATCACGCACCAGTCCCCTTCCTCATCGAGGTCGTTGTAGTCAAAACTCGCCTTTCCGAAGACATTCAACCGGTCATTGAATGAATATGCGACTTTCCCGACGACGGTGAAGTCCCGCAGGAATGACATCCTGTCCACGAGCGAGCGGTTCATAAAGTCGGCGAAGACTGTGATCCGTCCAAGGGCGAAACGGTTGCCCAGAGCGAGGTAGTTGATGAACTTTCCTGGAAGATATTCAATCATATTCAGTGACCAGATGGAGTCGAAGCGGCCGTGTGAGCCGTTCCAAATCAGGTTATAGGCGTACTTGTCGCTGCCCTCCTCCCAGAACGGGCTCTGGGAGACCTGAAACCGGAGCATATCCTTTCCGCCGTCGAATGAATATCCCGCACTCACCCCCATCTGGTAGCAGGCGATGTTGCTGCAATATTCAGAGTAGAAATAGACGTCAATCGGCGCGAGGTCATATTCATAGCCCCCTATTCCGACAATCTGCTTGCCTCCGGAGAAACTCCAGTGATCGTCAGGCCTGTAGGTGAGGTAGAGGAAGTCGGTGGCATTGAAGAAAGATTCGCTCGAATGGCCACGGTAAAGCCGCTGCCGGTAGTCGTAGGAGAAATGTCCGCCGAGTTCTCCGCTTACCGCGAGGCTGACATTCTTTCCCTTGAATCCGCAGTTGTCCTTTACGGCGTCACCTCCCAGACACTCCCGCTGGTAGTCCACCCTGGCAAGAATCCCTACGTTCACAAAATCACCGTCCCGCGCACTGACAGGCAGGATTACAAAAAGCGACGAAATCGCCGCCAAAAGCGCATTATTGATACGCATACTCAATTATGTGGTTCAAATTTCCGGCAAAAATAATCATAAAAATGATAATCCCAAACCTTTTTTGGCCGCGGCGTTCCTGCGGAGCTTGTCCTAACCGTCCAGACACCCACCGAACCCGCCTGATCGCCGTCACCAAGACCGCCGAGGCGGCATCACGACGACCGAACCAACACCAATCGCCGAACCCGCCTGATCACCGTCACCGAACCGCCGAGGCGGCATCACGACGACCGAACCAACACCAATCACCGAACCCGCCTGATCGGGAACCCCCACCTGACAGAAAAACGGCATACTAAGCCGTGGAGAGTAAATAGTTATGAATGAATATATTAAAAGAATGTCCCCCCACCCGAACCGGACAGGAGGACATATCTACTTTTAGCTGATTGTCAGGAGCTTAAGCTCCACGGGCAAATTACTCGGCCTTGCCGTTGGAACCGAGAACGTCCACGATCTTGTGCTCGTAGAGCTTCTTCATCTCGTCACGGGCAGGTCCAAGGTACTTTCTCGGATCGAACTCACCCGGCTTCTCTGCAAATACCTTGCGGACGGCGGCGGTCATCGCAAGACGGGAGTCAGAGTCGATGTTGATCTTGCAGACAGCGCTCTTGGCAGCCTCACGGAGCTGATCCTCCGGGATGCCGACAGCGTCAGGAAGCTTTCCGCCGTACTGATTGATGATGTCGACATATTCCTGAGGAACTGAAGACGAACCGTGGAGTACGATAGGGAATCCAGGAAGTTTCTTCTCAATCTCGTGGAGAACGTCAAAAGCGAGAGGCGGCGGAACGAGACGGCCGGTCTTAGGGTCTCTTGTGCACTGCTCCGGCTTGAACTTGTAGGCACCGTGCGAGGTTCCGATAGAAATGGCAAGTGAATCGCAGCCTGTGCGTGTGGCGAAGTCGATGACCTCCTCAGGCTTTGTGTAGTGGGACTCCTCAGCGGCAACCTCATCCTCAACGCCGGCGAGAACACCAAGCTCGGCCTCAACGGTGACATCATACTTGTGGGCGTACTCCACAACCTTCTTGGTGAGGGCGATGTTCTCTTCGTAAGGGAGGGCTGAACCGTCGATCATCACAGAAGAGAAGCCCATATCAACGCAGCTCTTGCAAAGCTCGAAACTGTCGCCGTGGTCAAGATGGAGAACAATCTGAGGATGCTCCCATCCGAGTTCCTTCGCATACTGGACGGCACCTTCGGCCATATAGCGGAGAAGGGTCTGGTTGGCGTAGTTGCGGGCGCCCTTGGAAACCTGAAGGATGACAGGTGACTTTTCCTCGGCAGAAGCCTGGATGATAGCCTGAAGCTGCTCCATATTGTTGAAATTGAAAGCAGGGATAGCATAGCCACCCTTCACGGCCTTCGCGAACATCTCTCTGGTGTTGACCAGGCCAAGATCTTTGTATGATACCATAATTCTATGAATTTAGAAATTTATTATCAGCTTTTCCGGCATCGATTCTCTTCAAATGCCGTGCAAATTTACGCTATTTTTCATGATTTTTTTATATTTTTGTTTGTTTAAACGTTTAACAATTACCGCAATGGCTATAGGTGACGATTTCAAAATACTGTCTGACAAAACGGCGGATGGTGTCAGGCACATCACAGCTGCTCCGAGCGCTATTGTATGCTCGGCGCAGATAGACTTTGACCTCATTGAGGGGAAAATCCACAACCTTCATTACATAAGGGGTTGCAACGGGAATCTGCAAGCAGTCGGCAGACTTCTGGAAGGGATGGAGGCCAGAAAGGCGGTCGAGATTCTGTCGGGGGTCAACTGCCACGGCAAGGGCACCTCCTGCTCCGACCAGCTTACTCGGGTGCTGCGCCGTGTGACCGGCTAGATTCCGGCCTGGGCATCAATGTCCTGGCGAGGTATGATGGACTTACGTTCCGCACCCCGTCAAGGTGAATGTCCATCATACCCCACAGAAAGAATGACACGAGACTGGCAGCTAGGAGAACAAGTTTGGAGGGCAGCACCTTGATATTCAATTGAATTACACTTCGTCCTTTCCTTTGGTTCCCGGAGGAGGAGAATGCAGTCATTATTTGAATATCATCGGCTTATCCTCCATTGAGGCATCTCGGATATGCAGAAATTTCTTTGCATAGGCCGGAGAGACAAGGCAACGGCTGACCAATTCGTAGAAATAGTCAAAGCGAACCTCAAGCGGCCCACGGAATATATCACCGATGTCATTGAAGCGTTTGTCAGCGGCAAGGTAACGTGCCATCTTACCGTAGGCCTGTCCTGAGCTATGGTCAAAAGGTTCATCGATGTCATATTCAGAACCCGTGTTGAACGAGAATGCTTCGACCATCTTTTCATAACTGCCGTAGAAACTGACGGCTCGACCGTAATCCACACAGGAATATTTCCGGACAATGAAATCCACCAGTTGTCGTTTCTCTTTGACACTCAGAGAGTCCAGAAGCTCGTCAAGCCTCTCGTAAAGCAAAGGTCTCTGCGCCGCCCGGAAATATTCAACCTTCTTGATGGCTCTTCTCATTCCCGCCGTGGCCCGCGAGGTCACAGTCTTCTCCGAATATGGATGTTCGGAGCCGGCGTAGGCGATGAAGTTCCACCGCCATTCTTCCGCTCGAAGGCACATCCGCCCTTCAACCGGGTTGTTGTTGACGTAGGCCAAAGCCGTCCTGATGGCTTTGCCTCCGTCCTTGACCGAGACCCCATAAGCACCTGACAGATTCCCGGACAGGCCGTGCCTGCGGTTGTATGCCTTTGTGAACCACGAGCCGAGGTCTCGCATAAAATCTGCGACCTTGACGGACGTGACATCCTCCAGCAAGATGTGAATATGGTTGTGCATAATGCACAAGCCAAGCACGCGAACCTTGTGCCTCACTGACAGAATGCAGAAGATTGTAAAGAACACCAAAGAGTCTTTGGTAGTGTAGAAGACCACGAAACCACGGTTCGCTCTCTGGAAAACATGCACGGCCACCCCGCCGGGGATGACCTTTCGCTTTTTAGCAGTCATAGTTCAATGTTTAAGTTGTCATAGTTATTCTTGTGTCAAGCCTCCGGATCAGGATGGAACAAAACAATCGTCTTTATGCCACATTCATTGCAGCCGACTGCAGCCGCCGCCCGCAAAGTGACGTGTAAAAAACAGCCCTGCCCCCCTGGAAGCTGTTTAAAAATAATTCCTATTATTTTATGCGGCCTTCCCGGCCATTTTCATCTTTCTCATCGGTCACGCAGCTGCTGCTACACTCCCTCTTCCAAAACCGAAACTGTCTCGAAAATTCCGCATAATAAAATGCGGGA
>CAVCPY010000255.1:0-16246 GCA_963604245.1 Eggerthellaceae bacterium | reverse complement strand
CAAAGATGAAAATGGCCGGAAAGGCCGCATAAGAAAAAAGAGGAATTATTTTAAAACAGCTTCTTAGTTAAACGGCAACATTTAGTAAAAACAGTATATTTATGAAAAAGGTATTTTTGACAGTGCTTGCCGCGGCTTCGCTCTGCGCCTGCACAGGAGACCTGAAGGACAGGGTGGACACTTTGGAGACCAAGGTAGCCGCCCTTGAGAACAAGGTGAATGAGAACGTTAGTTCTATTGCGAAACTTGCCGACGCCGCCGCCAAGGCGGTCACCATCGAGTCGGTGACTCCAAATGAAGATAACACCGGATATATAATCAAATTCAGCGACGGCACCACCGCTGTCCTTACCAACGGCACGGACGGAGAGAACGGAAAGGACGCTGTGGCTCCGGCAGTAGGCGTGAAGGAAGTTGACGGAGTGCTCTACTGGACAGTCAACGGTGAGTTTATGACCAGCGGCGGAGCCAAGGTCCCTGTCACCGGAAAGGACGGAGTTGACGGGAAGACCCCTCAGTTCAAGATCGAGGACGGCAAATGGTTTGTCTCATTCGACGGCAAGGCCTGGGAGGCTGTGACCGTGGCCGGTACAGTCGAGCCTAAACTCGTGATGACGGAGACTGACACGGAATATGTGTTCACTCTTGGCGAGACCGTAATCCGGATTGCAAAGGCTCAGGCATTCGCAATCAAGGTGGAAAGCTATTCCGCAGACATAGAACCAAGCCAGACAGCGGTGTTCAAGTACACTGTCACGGGAGCCGACGAGACTACTCACGTTGTAGCCGAGTCCTCCACTTTCGATGTGAAGATTGATGAAGCCAACTCCACCATAACCGTGACCGCTCCAAAGATTATGGTCTCCGGTTATGTCATCGTAAAGGCAGTCCGCAACAGTGACGGCAAGTACTCGGCCCAGTACATCAGCATCAGGAAGAACTCCTACGGCACCTTTGGAGGAATCATCGTCAGTGATGAGAATGAATATCTTAACTGGTAAAAACGAACTGAAATGAAAAAGTCATTATACATCGCGGCCGCTCTTATGGCAGTAGCCGGCTGCTCCAAGTCAGAAATCGCTCCGGAAACCGCCGGAACCCACGACATCAATGTCTCCGTCACCGTCAGCACCGGGGCGGACACAAAAGCTGTCTTCGATGGGGACAGCCGAGTCAAATTCGAGAAGGGCGACTATTTCTATGCCGCCGTGGCGAAGAAAGACGCTCCCGCCAAGGGAGTCAAGGTGGCAAAAAGCAAGGGCTATGCCGCCGGAGTGTATTATTCCTCTTTCAAGATCAATGATTCCGAGGCTTCCGCTCCCGTGTTCAACGGGGAGCTCTGGAGCATAGTTGACGCTGATTTCGCCGACGAGTATAATTTCTACGGTGTTTTCCCGGCCGCTGCCGTGAACACGCTTTACTCCGAGGAGGATCTCACGTCCTGGACTGTCAAGATTCCTGAAGAACAGACAGCCACACAGACATCTTGGTACAACAAGGCCGATGTCATGCTCGTGAAGCCAATCACCATTTCGACATCCAACAAGACTCACGACGATAAATATGGTGAATATTCCACAGTCAACAGCGAGAAGGTGGAGTTCGCCCACCTGTTCGGTTTCGGCAAGATAACTTTCGCCGGCGTTCCGGAGATTTATGCCAATCAGGTTGTCAAGAGCGTAAAGATCGAGGCTGTCGGTGCGAACAAGGCCCTTGCCGGACGCTACACCGTTGACATCACAAAGGAAATCGAAGAGGTTGAGGCCAAGACCGCCTCGGCCATTGCCTACATCAATCTTCCCGGCGACGGCGTGACGACGGTCGCAGACTATGTCGCCTGGTTCGTGGCCAACACCGGAACATTCGATGTCAAGATTACGGTCTTCACCAACAAGGCCGATCTCGTGTTCGAGCGTAAGGGACTGGTCATCAACCGCAGCGCCATCGCCGAGCCTACAGTGAACTTCAAGAGTTCCGATGCCGTGGAGTCTCACGACCTCACTTTGACCGACGGAGAGAATTGGAAGAACACCATCACATATTCCAAAGCCATCACAAACTCTTACAAGGAGAGGGCTTGGGGAGACGGTGACAAGAAGATGACTTTCTCCATCGCATATCCCGGCTCCGGAAACAGCAATTATGGCCACTACACCTCCACAAGCGGCGGTTACGCCCAGTTGCTTGCCTATCAGAACATTCAGGGAGGGAAAGTCGTGCTGTCGTCCGCCGCGGATTTCATCGGTATGAAGGAGATTATGGTAAACCTTGGCATCTACAACAATGATGTCACCGCTGATTTCACGCTCAGCGTTGTCAAGGATGGAAAACAGTATGACCTTGGCAAGGTCAATGTCACCGGCAGCAACAAGAACGCCGACGGAGCGAACTACTATTTCAAAACCACTGCGGAAAGCGAGTCCGGTCAGTTTGTCCTTACCGTTGACAATTTCTCTGACACTAATTGCCGCCCTTATGTCGGGACAATAAGCATCAACCCGGCTCCGGAAATCGTGGTCGCTAATAAGGTGAAAGTCTCCAAGGATGCTCATTCCGAGGATGTTGACTGTCTTGTCTATGCGGCTCAGGGTGAGCCATCGGTGACTGTCTCCGATGATGCGAAGGAATGGCTCTCCGCCTCCTGTGCCTCCGGCAAGCTTACCTTGACCGTGGCTGAGAACACCGGCAAGAAGAGAACCGGAACAATCACCGTAAAGGCGGTGGGACTGTCTGAAACCACCAAGACGGTCACGGTGGAGCAGGCGAGTGCGACTGCTGTAAACTATAAGCTTTCCGTGACGGCCGCTGAAATGTACAAGGTACTCAAGGCCGAGGCGGACAGACTGACCGCAGAGGGGCAGACTGTAGATGAGCTGTCAGGCTATCCTGTCACCGCAAAATTCACCGCGGTCGGCGTGGATGACCCTTCCAAGACAACGGAGGTCGAGGTTTATGGGGCCAAGCTTTACATCGGCTCCGCTACCGAGACTATGTTCAAGTCCAAAGGCTCAATCAAGTGCACCTCCGCCGTCGGAACAATCACAAATGTCCTAGTCGAGGCCGAAGCCAAACTGAAAGCAGGAACATACGATGATTTCGTCCTCAAAGTGTCATCGGACGGCAGTTCCTGGACCAAGGTCAAGGAAAGTGCGTTGTCTTACGAGAGTGGAGACCATTACACCACCACCGCTGTGATCGATGATGATTCCGCCAATTGGTTTGACATCGTCGCGACAGGAAGTTGGGGTTCCTCGCTTGTCGTGTATCGTTTTGAAGTGACATTTACTGCTGACTGATGGGTAGATTAAATAATCTGTTCAGAATGATTGTGGCTATGGTCTTTACCATAGTCACAATTTCTTGTGGGAAAGAAGGCGGGGAGACAGAGACCGGCTCCACCATCAATGTCATCGGGAAGAAACTGCTGACCGTACCGGCGGCCGCTTCGGAATTCGAGGTGAAATATTCAGTGACAGGAAGTGGCGCGGGCCAGGCCGTGGCTGCGGTTTCCGATCAGGATTGGGTTGTAGTGGACGGCAGCGTGTCCGGAACAGTCTCCGTGTCGGTAGGCTCCAACCTTTCCGCCGGAGACAGAACCGCCGTGATAACCTTGAGCCTGGATGGGGCTGAGGAAGCTTACGTGACCGTGCTCCAGTCTTCCGATCCGGACTACAGGATTGACACAAAGCAGAGTTTTGACCTGGCCGTAACCGACATCGAAGCCTCCAGCGTTTTTGTCACCATCGCTCCCACAAACTCCGATTCGTATTATTACTACGGAGTGGTCACGGCCGAGCAGTATGGCAAATTCAACGGAGACGGCAAGGCCTTTATCGCCGACTACGTCGGGCAGTTGATTGAATATGCCCGTAAGAGGGCTGAGGCAAGCGGACAGGAATTCTCTCTCAAGGATTATCTTGCAAAGGGCTACAGGTCGCACTCTTACGATGGCTTCTCGCCGTTGTCGGACTATTGCCTTTTCGCCTTTGACTTGACCCTTGGCGGGGAATACAGCGGCAATCTTGCCGTGAAGAAATTCACGACGAAGAAGTATCCTGATTCCGCTTCGGATTTCAAGATCACCGTTGACAAAGACGCCAATGTGAAGGTTGTTCCTTCAGACCCCAACACTACCTACGTGCTGACTGTTGACTCTTATGAGACCTGGAGCGGCTGCCTCACTCCGAAAGCCTGCGCCGAGGATTTCCTTAAGTGGGTAGAGGAAAGCGACTACTCGATCAGGTCGTTTATGCATCAGGGGGAGTATTCCGAGTGCTATTATAACCCGCAGGCCCAGTTGGGGAACCTTACCACCGGGGATTATGTGGCATACGCATTCGGCTACAACGGCTCGAAGATCACAACTGGAATCTCCTATCTGAAATTCCATTTTGACGAACCGAAAAAGTAAACTTGAATGAAGATTTCATCATTGTTCAGGCTGACCGCACTGGCCTGTGTGGCGGCGATAGGAGTTGTGGCCTGTGGTGGCGGCGCAGAGGAAAATGAGGAGGTCACCTCGACTTTCGATGTGAAGGCCAAACTTATCAGTGTAGGAGCCGAAGGAGGAAAGGTCTCCGTTGACTACGGCATCAAGGGACCCAAGGAGGGCAACACCGCCGAGGTCACGACAAACGAGGACTGGATTCATCCAGGCAAGACCTACAACACGACTATCAGTTTCGATGTGGACAGGAACGAAACCGGGACGGACAGGACTGGAGAAATCCTGATGACCTGCCAAGGAGTCCGGCCGCTGACGCTCGTGGTCAGCCAGAGCAAGGAAGGTTCTGTGACTCCGACCTACAACAAGTTCAAGATTGAGGTCAGCGAGATCACGACTTCTTCCGCAAGGGTGGTCATCACTCCGGTGGACGCTGCGGAGACCTATCTTTACTCCATTGTAAGCAAATCTGACTACGATAAATTCAGCGGCGCTGAGGCTTACATCAAGAGGCGTGTTGAGCAGATAAAGGAAATGTGTGCCATCTATGGGGTGAGCCCGGACTATTTCCTGACAAAGGGCACGTTTGACACGGCCAAACTGGAGACTGCGCTGAAGACCACGATTATGGACAACACGGCCTACTATGCCGCAGCCTTTGACCTTAGCTTCGATGACAAGGGCAATGCCTCCTACAGCGGGAAGATCGACCTTTGCGGATTCCGCTCCAAGAAGGCCACGCAATCCGGTATGACTCTGTCGTTGAACATCACAGGCACGCATCTGAACGTCTCCTCCAGCTCCTCCGGCGACACCTGGATCTGTGATGTGCTGTCAAAGGAGGCGTGGGACGAGTTTTCGGCTCCGGAGGACGCCGCGCGCACCTACGTTTCCACGATGACCCAGTACGGCGCATTGACCCTGTACAAAGGAAGCCAGAGCATAGATGTTTCAGACGGCCTGACAGAGAAGGGCAAGGAATATGTCGCCTTCGCCGTGGGCTACAGGCAGTCCGACACGGACGGTGGACTGACCACAGAAGTCAAGCACATAACTTTCAAGTATTGATATGAACATATTCAAACGGAAGGCGTTTCCTTTCTCCGTCCTTTGCGCGGCTTTGGCCGTTGCTGGGGCTTGTGGGAAGCAGGAGTCGCCGGAACAGAATGGCGAAAAGTCCGGACCGGTCATAATCAACGAGTCTCCGGCCGCCATCAAAGGCGAGCTGATCATAAAAATCAAAGGCTCGGATGTGGGGACAAGGGCGGCGGGCTCGTCTGACGATGCGTCGGCCGGAACCCGTGAGGTCTCCGAAGTGCTGGCTCAGAACGGAAAGTTCCGTCTGGAGAGGCTTTTCCCGGAATGCGGACGTTTCGAGGAACGTACCAGAGCGGAAGGCCTCGACACTTGGTACATAGCCAGTTTCGACAAGACTTTGGAAACTTCGGATGTGGTCGCCCAGCTGAAGAAATGCGGCTCGGTGGAAAGCATTGAGTATTCACTGCCGGTCGTGATGTCAAACGCTGAGGGAGAGGGTTCACCGTCAATCGCTCCGATGGCGTTGTCGGCCAGCCGCAAGGAAGTGTTCCCGTTCAACGAGAGCAGTATTGTCCGGCAGATGCAGTGGCACTACAACAACACCGGCTCGATCTTCGGAAAGACCGGTCTGGTCGGCGCCGACGCCGACGTCTGGGCGGCGTGGAAACTCTGCGCCGGCGACCCTGACGTCATAGTGGCCGTCATCGACCAAGGCGTGAAGTACGACCACGAGGATCTGGCCGACAATATGTGGATCAACAAGGGTGAGATTCCGGGCAACGGAATCGATGACGACGGCAACGGCTACATCGATGACATCTATGGATTCAATTTCGTGGACAACAAAGGAACAATCATCACATCCTCGAACCTTTCGCACGGCACACACGTTGCAGGAACCATCGCCGCTGTCAACAACAACGGTATCGGAGTGAACGGAATCGCCGGAGGGTCAGGCAATAAGGATGGCGTCAGGATAATGACCCTCCAGACTCTTGGTGCAAGCGAGAACGGTTCCTCGGGCTCCGGACTCGGTGGAATCGTCAGGGCGATGAAATACGCCGCCGACAACGGTGCCGTCATCTGCCAGAACAGCTGGGGCTACAATCAGAAGCTCAGCTGGAACATCTGGACACGTAGCTCGTTCTCGGCCCTGAGACGCGCCATCGATTACTTCGTCAAGTACGCCGGCGTTGACGAGAACGGCGGACAGACCGGCCCTATGAAGGGAGGGATCGTAATCTTCGCCGCCGGCAACGAGGCCGTCAACTACCAGGCGTTCCCGGCTGCGGACAAGAGCGTGGTGAGCGTGGCTTCATACTCCTACACCGGAGACGCCGCCTACTACACGAACTACGGCACGTGGGTGGACATCTCCGCTCCGGGCGGCGACACCTACGTTGACAGCAACTATGGCGGAGTCTACAGCACTGCCGTCAACGAGGACGGAACCTCCGGCTACGGATATATGCAGGGAACATCTATGGCCTGTCCTCACGTCAGCGGGGCCTGTGCGTTGGCCGTTTCCTATTACTACGGCAAGGAAAAGCGTAAGGGACTTACACCGGAAATGCTCCGTTCGGCTCTTCTGAGCTCCGCCCGTCCGATCAACGCCAACCTGAGCGCACCGTATGTCGGGAATATGGGCGTGGGAATGCTCGACACCTACCGCTTGCTTCAGTATATGGGCTATCTGGGGGAGATTCCGGCACAGACCGTGTCCGTCGGCCAGACAAGAACACTCGACCTGTCTGAATATTTCCCGACGGTTCAGGTTCTGTCATATTCAGTCTCCGCTCCGGATATAGTGAAGGCATCCCTTTCAAAGGGGGTAATCTCTCTCGAAGGGGTGGCTTCCGGCGAGGCGGAAGTGACTGTCTCCGACGGCAATTCAATGTTCAAGACAATAAAGGTAACAGTCAACTGATGAACAGATCAATCATAACGGAACTGTCGTTGGCTCTGCTCCTTGCGGCAGTGTCCTGCACAAAGGAGGAGACCCCGGCGCAGACTTCGCTCCCGGAACCCAAGGTCCGTGTCTCCGATGTCACCAGCACGTCTTTCAGCGTGTCCTGGGATGTGGTCACTGATGCGGGAGCCTACACTTACATATTCAATGACAAAGACACCGTGACGACAAGGGAGCGTTCGGTCTCCTTCGCCGGCCTTGAGCCTTCGGTGGAATATTCATTCTCCGTCAGGACTGACGCAGGGACAAACGGTGACCATCTTGATTCGAGGTTTGTCACCATCCACGTCATCACGGAGGGTGAGAGTGTCCTTGAGTCGCCGGAGCCGGTTCTCGTCGCCGCTTACAAGTCCAGGACGATCATAAACTGGAAACCGGTCGCAGGAGCGTCGGCTTATGAATATTCAGTCGCGGGAATGAGCGGGAAAGTGGAGGATTGCTCCGTGGAACTGGGCGGCTTCAACGGCTCCACCGACTATGTGTTCCGTCTGAAGGCTCTGTCCGGGGAGAAGTATGTGAACGACTCGCCGGAGGCTGAGCTCAGGTTCACCACCCGTCCCGATTCCGAGGACATCCCTCAGATCATAATGTCGCTTCTGGAGTGCGGCTCTGACTACGCCAACTTCAACGTCTATGCTTTGCCTGATTGCCGCTATGTGTATTTCGGAGTGCCGGCGAGCTATTTCATCAACCATTCCGACACCGAGATCAGGGACACCTATCTGAAGTATATGCTGGACGCGATTGAAGACAGCAATATGACCGTCGAGGGGGGAATCTCTTATTATTCCAAGACAGGCTCGTCCAACTACACGGAGTACCCGCTCTATCCGGAACTCTCGTACTGCATCGTGGCGTTCGGCGTGAGCCTTGATGGGAAGGCGACCACTCCTCTGTACAAGCTTCCCGCCAAGACAAAGGCGCACGACACGATGACCGAACCCTCCCTCGGAGGAGCTGACTGGTTCAGGCAGACGATGTTCCATTCCGTGTTCGGACAGTACAACGCCACAAATTGCCTGTGGATCAACTGGACGGGAAAGAACGTGGCCAAGATGAGCTATGTCCTCACTTCGACATATTCGTTCAATGTCTATTTCGGGGCCTCGTTCGATGTTTTCAGGCGCTACACCGCACTTAGCGGAAGCTCTGTCACGGAAGCGGAATACATCGGGAAAGTCAATGACGAGTCCGGCCTTACCACGAGGTTCGCCCCGTTGTCGGCCGCAAACTCCTACACGCTTGGCACTCTGGCTGTCAATGAGTCCGGTGACTCGACATTCGTGGTGAACACCCTCAGCACGATGGCTTCGGCCACATACTACGACTGGGCGTTTGTCTCGCTGGGCACAAGCGCGTCCTATCCCGCCTCCACTTCCTTGACCTCGGCGGTGGCGATCGCTTTCGACGCGGCGGAATCATTGAATATCCAGGCATCCGGAGGACGTTACCTTTTGTGCCGCAGCTCGGAGCTGAGCGGCGTGACATTGGCCGAAGCCGCGAAACTTGTGAAGGAAAAAGGAACGGACTTCTCACCGACGCAGATAAAGGTTCTGAATATGACCGGGAAGATCTCGATCTCATTCGGAACTGACACCCCTCTGGAGCCTGGCACGAAGTACACCCTGCTGGTGTCTTTGACCTCTGCAAGCGGGGATGAGATTCTTCGTTACGCCACCGCCACCACGGCGGAAGGCGCCAAGACGAGGTCGGCGGTTTACGGAGAGCCGAAGGGGCGCATCGAAATCAATGCTCCGGTGATCCTTGACACTTACGAAATAAGCAGATAGATATGAAACTGAACGAGATATTGCGCCTGACCGTCCTTTTCCCGCTGCTTTTCGCCACGGCTGTGGCGTCGGCTCAGGACAAGACGCTCACTGTCAGCGGGAAGGTCGTTGACAAGACAGGCGAGCCTGTCATCAGCGCCGGAGTGTTCATCAAGGGAACAACTGTCGGAACCGTGACGGATTTCGATGGAAAGTACACCTTGGCCAATGTGCCGGCCGATGCTGTGCTTACCGCCACGAACCTCGGCTACACCGCTGCCGAACAGGCTGTGAGCGGAAAGACCGTGGTGGATTTCGTCCTGCAGGACGAGTCCGTTGTTCTGGACGATGTGATTGTCGTGGCCTACGGTACGGCGAAGAAGGAATCCTTCACGGGTTCCGCCAGCGTGGTGAAGGGCGACGACCTCAGCAAGAGACCGGTCGGCAACCTCACGAAGTCCTTCGAGGGAGCCGTGGCCGGAGTCCAGGTGACTTCCGGAGGCGGCCAGCCTGGCGAGGGTGCGTCCATTATGGTGCGCGGAGCCGGTTCGGTGAACGCTTCATCCAGCCCGCTCTATGTTGTGGACGGTGTGCCTTATGACGGAGCCATCAGCGCCATCAACCCTGCGGACATCGAGACGATGACCGTACTGAAGGACGCTTCGGCTGGAGCCCTTTACGGAGCCCGCGGAGCGAACGGAGTCATCGTGATCACCACCAAGAAAGGAAGCAAGGACAGGGTGAACGTAAGCTACAAAGGTAACTTCGGTGTGGCCTCCAGGGCCTTGAAGCGCTATGACCTTGTCGGGATGAGCGACTATGTCGAACTGACCTACGAGGCCTTGCGCAATTCAGCCCAGTACGGCACAGGAATGGATTTCGAGGCCGCGAGCGTCTATGCCGCCAACAACCTCGGCCAGACAATCGGCGGACTGAAGAATCCTGAATATTACAACCCCTACAAGAACTACTCCTGGTCCGATCTGATCGACAGGGAGTCCGGCAAGATACGCGAGGATGCCAAGGCTGTCTGGAATGAGAACTGGATGGACGAGATCAGCGATGACAGGGCCTTCCGCACTGAGCACGTGCTTTCCGTCAGCGGCGGAACGGAGAAGACGACCTATTTGTATTCCTTGGGTTACTACAAGGAGAACGGTACTCTTCAGAACACTGACTTCGACCGTTTCACCGGTAGGGTCAGTGGGGATGTTCAGGCCACGGACTGGTTCAAGATGGGGATGAGCGCCAACCTTGCGCACGCCGTGTCCGATTTTCAGGATGCGTCCGGAAGTGCGACCTCCAATGTCTGGTACACCGCCCAGTTCATGGCTCCAGTCTATCCGGTCTATCTTAAGGATATGGACGGCAACGATGTCCTTGACGCGGACGGGAACAGACAGTATGAATATGGTGACGAGGAAGACAACGGCTACGCCAACCGTGTCACCGCCCAGGGATTCAACTCCAAGGCCGAACTGTACAACAACAAGGCTTACTACAAACGCAACTCGGTGTCCGCCAGGACGTTCGTGAAACTGGGAACTGTCCGTGAGGACGCTTTGCTTTACGGTCTCAATCTCGACATCAACCTCGGCGTTGACTTCACTGACTACGGCCGTACGACCACAAACGACAAGTACCACGGCAACGCCGCCTCGCAGGGCGGAACAGTCAGCAAGTACAACACGAGGACGATGAGCTACACGCTCAACGAGCTGCTGACCTACCGCAGAAAGTTCGGGGAGCATTCCGTTGACCTTCTCGCCGGCCACGAGTACTATCGTTACAACTACAACTACCAGCTTGGCTCCAAGAGCGGCATAGTGGATGGCATCGACGAGCTCGGCTCGGCCGTGACCACGCTCAGCAACACGTCATATTCAAATGACTATGCCATCGAGTCGGTGCTCGCGCGCCTGAACTACGGTTTCCGTGACCGCTACTACTTCGACGCGTCCTGGCGTACTGACGGTTCGTCCCGTTTCCACAAGTCAAACCAGTGGGGCAACTTCTGGTCTGTCGGCGCCTCTTGGAGAATCTCCGAGGAGGAGTTTATGAAATCCGCTTCCGACTGGCTCAACAACCTCACGCTCAAGGCTTCCTACGGAGTGCAGGGTAACGACAACCTCGGCTCGTACTACGTCTGGCAGGGCCGTTTCAGCTACGGATGGTCCAATGGGACACGTCCCGGTTCGACCGCTACCTCCATCGAGAACAAACTCGTCACGTGGGAGAAGAACGGAAACCTGAACACCGGTGTCGAAGCCAGTATGTTCGGCGGAAGGCTCACCACCACCATTGAATATTATTCCCGCAAGACACGCGACCTGCTCCTTAACAACCCTCTCGCCATCTCGTCCGGATTCTCCGGCTATGACGACAATGTCGGCTCGATGGTGAACAGGGGAGTGGAAGCCTCGCTGCGCGGCGTCATACTCGATCGCTCCAACTTCCATTGGGACGCTTCGCTGATGCTTTCTATGAACAGGAACAAGGTGACCGAGCTCACTTCATCGCAGGATGTCATCAACTACGGCAGCGTCGTGATTGAAAAAGGCAAGCCGATCTACACATTCTATATGTCCAAATCAGCCGGAGTCTCACCATCGACAGGCCGCCAGCTCTACTACGCCTACTACCGCTACGCCGTGGACAAGACCGGCTCAATCGTGACCGAGAAGTGCGATGAATATGTCACCGACAATGTCGGTCTGGCTTCCTTGAGCAAGTACTACTACGGCAGCCGTCAGGCCTTGTTCTCAGGCAGCCTCTCGTCCAACTTCACCTTCTTCAAGAACTTCGACCTCTCGTTCCTGACCACGTTCTCGGTCGGCGGAAAAATCTACGATGGCTTGTACGGTGGCGCTATGAATGTCACCTACGCCGGAAACAACTGGCACAGGAACGTGCTCAGGCGCTGGCAAAAGCCGGGCGACATCACGGATGTCCCTCTTGTCGAGATCGGTGGCAGCCGCTCCAGCACCGGCGAGGAACTGATCGACGCTTCCTATTTCGCCCTCAAGAACATCACACTCGGCTACACGCTGCCGTCCTCTCTGACCAAGAAGGCCGGAATCGGAGCGTGCAGGGTGTTCGTCACCGCTGACAACCTGGCTCTCTTCTGCCATATGGACGGAATGGATCCCCAGTACAACTTCACAGGAACAGTCTCCTACACCTACACCCCGTCAAAGGTGGTGGCGGCAGGAATCGACATAAACTTCTAAAGGAATGAAAAAGATACTATCAATAATGTCGTCGGCCATCTGCGCCGTTTCCTGCAATCTGGAATTCCAGCCTACGGATTCCGGTTCCGGGGAGGATCTCCTGAAGTCGGCCACCACAGCCGTGACCATTGTGGACGGAATATACAGGACAATGTGGACGGCCGGATGGTCCACAGGCGGCAACGCCCACCAGTGCTTCGGAATCTCCGCCTACAACATCGCCCTTGAGTCGATGGCCGATGACTTCATAATGCAGAGCCAGGGCAACGGATGGTTCTGGTACGACCACTGCTACAATGTGAAATCGTTCTATACTTCGGACAGTTTCCGCCCGTATGACGTGTGGAACGCCAACTACACCTGGATTTCCAATGCCAACTATGTGATCTCCGCCGAGAAGACGATGACCGGAAGCGAGGTCGATGTCGATTATGTGCTCGGCAACGCCTACGCCATCCGCGCTTTGTCATACTTCAATCTGGCGAACTGGTTCGCCCGCCCGCCTTACAGCGCGTTGCAGGAGAAGTACCGCTGGTCGGATCCTTGCGTGCCGATCTACACCGAGCCTACCGGAAAGAATTTCGTCGGCAGGAAGCGTGAGAACCTTGAGACAGTGTTCGCACAGATCAACTCCGACCTTGACACGGCCATCGAACTGCTTGAAAAAGGTAGCGCATCCGTTCTCGGAGGGACGAAATCCCATATTTCCTATTATGTCGCCCTTGGCATCAAGGCGCGTGTTGCCTTGGCCGCCGGTGACTGGGAGACCGCTCTGGACGCATCGGAGAGAATCATCAAGTCAGAGGAATATTCAATCGGCGGCTCGTCCGAGCTGATGAACGGAATGAACACCCTTTCGGCGGCCAACGTTATGTGGGGAGCCGGGATAGAGAACACCGAGCAGGCCGGAGGCTACGCCAGTTTCTTCGCCCATATGGACAACACCGACGGAGCCTATGCCCAGTCGGCCCCGAAGCTGATCAATTCCAGCCTTTACAAGCAGATCCGTCCCGGGGACATCCGCCGGGCTTGGTGGGATCCGGACGACAAGGAGTCCCCGTACATCTCCAGAAAGTTCAGATTCACGAATGTTGCGGCCTGGCTGGGAGACTACATCTATATGAGGGTGGAGGAGTTCTACTTTGACGCTGCCGAGGCCGCCCTCCGTCTTGGGGACAGGGACAAGGCCGTGGGATATCTCAACGCCGTGATGCAGAAGAGAGACGCCACTTTCGACGCCTCCGGCCTTGACGGGACGCTGCTCGGCTCCCTCACGACATCCTGGACAGGTTCCCTGCTTGAGATTATTCTCGTGCAGAAAAGAATCGAGCTTTGGGGTGAGTTCGGCCGCTTGGTGGATGTGCGCCGTCTCGGTCAGGGAATCGACCGGAAAACCTCCGACGGATTCGCCGAGGAGTGCATCTCCACGATGGCCGGCAACGGTGTCAACCTCACCAATCCTGACACCTACGATTGGGTGATGACCATCCCTCAGGATGAAATCAACAATAATCCTAACATTAACGAAGAAGACCAGAATCCATAATGGAAAAGCCAGTTAAATATTTGTTGGGTCTCTCTGCTGTCTTGCTTTCATTGGCTGCCTGTGACCAGGAGCAGATTGGCGAGACGGCTTCCGCCAATGATTCGGACAACAAAGAAATCCATTTTATCCAGAAAAGCCTGACCAAAGAGTTCGAACAGGGGACAAAGGAAGGGGAGTTCACGGTTGTGCTTGCCAGAAACGGCAACAAGGGCACCTACCGAGTGCTGCTTCAGAAGAGCGGTAAGAACGCCTCGCTTTTCTCTGTCCGTGACACTGTGGTCATTCCCGACGGACAGTACAGTGTCGAGGTGCCAGTGACCGTGAATATGGACGCCGTGGTTCTCGGTTCCAGCGTCTCCGCCTCCCTCTGCATAATCGGCAGGGATGCGGAACTCGGCGACGATTCCGCCTACATCTCCCAGTACAGCGATTTCCTGGACCTCACCGCATCGTTCACCCTTGAATGGGAACCGTATATGAGAACCACCGAAAGCGGAGAGCAGGTGCAGCAGACAGCGACATATTACTATTCACAATTCTATGAGGGCTACCAGCGGGGTATGCTTGTGGAGCGCGCCAAAGGCACCACCAACATATTCAGACTTCTGGATTGGGGGGCCGGCGTCAACTTCTTCTTCAAGGTGAACAGCGACAACACCGTCGTCGTGCCGGGGCAGTCGGTAGGCTACTACTACAGCGGCAGCGATGAATATGTCTATGTCTCCGACATCGCCCAGTATCTTGGTGACGAGGCCTATTACGACCGTTTTCCTTGCACTTTTGACGGGAAGCGGACATTCACTCTCAACCTTGTCTATTATGTGACAGACGGAATGTTCGGCTATGGTACCGAGAAGATTGTCTTCGCCGGCGACCACGACAACGATCCGGTTGTCTCCGCTGCTTACGATGGTGACGGCAAGTTCACGTTCGAGTTCAACAGCTTCACCTCATATTGCAAGGCCACGGTTGTAGAAGGGGACATAACCTCTGACTCAACGGAACTGGACAGGCTTTACAAACAGATCTGCCTCGGTCAGGCGGATGAAGTCAGGACATTCTCGGACAATGTCCAGCAGTGGGCGCCGTCCTCTCCGTCCAACACGATGCTGGTGGTTCCGTTCGACGCCGAAGGGAAGCCGGGCGAGATGGTCGCCGTGCGTTTCACCTACGATCCCGCAGGTGACTTCACCCCGGAAATCCTTGAATGTGACCTGACTCCTTACAGTGCGGAACCTTATTCAACCCTTGCCTGGAAAGTCAGGACCAGAAACGCCTCGTCTGTCCGCTTCATTATGATGGACAAGGATGTGCTTGACTACTACGAAGAGAACTATCCTCTTGACCAGATTCTCGGAATAGGTTCTACTTTCGACGGTGAAAAGCTTGCACTTTCGGGAAGCGAGGAAGGTCTGATCCTTTACTATCAAGGGCTTACGGAAGGAGCTGCTTTCCGTGTGATAATCGAGGTGACGAACAGGTTCGGAGACAAGGCCTATGCGTCGGCATCTGCTGTGCTGGCGTCACACGCTGACAGGTTCAAAGCCGCAAGTCTGGATGACTTCGTCGGAGCCTACATCGTGAACGCTGACGTGAAGACTTCCGGCAGCAATCAAGCCAGCACGGAGTCCTTCCGTGTGGACATCATCAAGATGGGGGAGAACACCGTGATGATCAAAGGTTTGTGCAACTACAGCTCTTACTCTCCGGCAATAACCGGCACATACATCCCGGAGGAGCATTCCATCCGTGTGCAGTCTCAGAATCTCGGAGAGTTCAGTTATCTGAACGTTGTGTTCGGCTTCGTCGCCAATCTTTACACCGGAATCTGGGACCAGACCAGCAGTATGGAGTTCGGTTTCTGCGATGACGGCCTCCTGCATTGGCGTACCACGGCCGGCTCGGACAACAGTCTCACCGGCTACAAGTTCCTGCTCTTTGACGGGGCTTCCTACACAGGCTACGCCGTCGGCGACAAGAGCTACGAGAATATTCTGATGCAGAAACTCTGATTGCGGGATTTATGAATATGGAAAGGAAGCGCCTTCGGCGCGTGTCCCCTCTCCACTAGGGAGAGGGGTCGGGGAGAGGGGTAAAACGACAAAGGGTTGGAGCGGAATCCAAGGGGAGAGCCGGCTTGTGCCGGCAGGAAGCGCCTTCGGCGCGTGTCCCCTCTCCACTAGGGAGAGGGGTCGGGGAGAGGGGTAAAACGACAAAGGGTTGGAGCGGAATCCAAGGGGAGAGCCGGCT
>CAVCPY010000254.1:0-3419 GCA_963604245.1 Eggerthellaceae bacterium | reverse complement strand
AAAATGGCCGGAAAGGCCGCATAAGAAAAAAGAGAAATTATTTTTAAACAGTTTTTTAAACGCGATGATGAAAAGGCACATATATCTTAAAGGACTACTTTTTTTCATATTCATAAGTTTGCTGTGCGTGAATGCCAACGCTCAGTTTTCGCTGACGGGGAGCGATCCGGCGGCGGTGAGGTGGAGGCAGATGGAGACGGAGAACTTCAGGGTGATATTCCCGAAAGGAGAGGACTCATTGGCAAGGGTTTACGGGACGGAGCTGGAACAGGCAAGGCTTCGGATAGCCGGGTCGTCGGGTTACCTCATCGGGCAGAGTTATAAGGCAAAGATGCCGGTCGTGCTGCACAGCCGCTATGTACTGCCGAACGCATCGGTCGCCTGGGCGCCGAAGAGAATGGACATATTCACTGTCAATGACCCCTACTCCCCGACGGCAATGCCTTGGGTGCGGCACTTGGCGATCCACGAGGGGCGGCACGCGGCGCAGATGCAGTTCGGGGCGGCAGGGAAATGGAACAGACCTCTGCACTGGCTATTCGGCGAGATGGCGGCCGGAGCCTTCGCTGGAATATACCCCGGGCCGGCGTTCCTCGAAGGGGACGCAGTTGTTGCGGAGACGGCGCTCAGCCGGAGCGGACGCGGGCGGCAGGCCTCGTTTCTTGAATATATGATGCCGGCGTTCGACTGCGGCGACCGGAGGGACTACTACAGATGGTTCTACGGCTCAAATAAGAACTATACTCCTGATTATTATAGGGTTGGTTATATGCTTATCGCAGGGACAAGGGTATTCTTCAACGACCCTCTTTTCACTCAAGAATATTTCGACAGGGTCGTCCGCAAGGGTGGGTTCTTCAATCTCCAGAAGACCGTAAAGGCCGCCAGCGGAAAGAGTTTCAAGGAATCGTTCCGTACCATAGAGGATAATTTCCAGCAGCTTTGGAATATAGAAGCCGCTCTCCGAGAGCCGTTTATGCCATCAAGACAAATCTCCCGGACACCACGGATGCACACTGAATATAATGGATCGGTCTTCGACGGAGATTCAGGAATATATTCCCTGAAGCACGGGATGGCGACACCGAACTGTCTTGTGAGGTTGGACCCTACCGGTAAAGAGAAGAGAATCAGGTCTTTCGCATCCTACACCAGCGACCTTTTCCTTGATTCAGAGGGTCAAAGAATATTCTGGAGTGAGTCCGTGGCGGGGCGCAGGTGGACTCTCGGGGGTAGTTCACGGATCCGTTACGTGGATCTGTCAAAGCCTGGAAGAGTACACAATCTGACAAGGAAGGGACGGTTTTTCAATCCGGCTCCAGCAGAGGACGGAGAGGTCATAGCCGCCACTGAATATCCTTACGCGGGAGGGTCGCGGATTGTCCTGCTGGATGCAGCGGACGGAACCGTAAAGAAATCATTCACGGCTCCGAACTCGCTTCAGTTCACGGAATCGGCCTGGTTCGGAGAGAGATTGTTCGTGGCAGGGCTGTCGGAAAACGGAATGGGGGTCTATGAGGTCACAGGGGCGGATTCTGACGGCAAAGCTGTTCTTTGTCAATTACTTGGTCCTCAACCAATCACGCTGTCGCATCTTCGCACCATTCCGGCCCTTCAATGGTTGGTGAGCCTTGCCGAACCACAGGGACCGGAACGTGACCGGACGCTGAGCCTGTCGAAGCGACCTGTTTCTGAAGACAGACAACTAACTTTCCTGTGTGACAGGACAGGGGTTACGGAGTTATATTCATTGAACGTGGAGAACTTGAAACTGCGGCAGCTGACATCAACACACTACGGGATCAGTTCGCCGGTATTCAAGGCTGACACGCTGTATTACAGTTCGTTGGCGGCATCGGACAGGCCTCAGGACTACAAGCAGGGGCGGATGATGTACGCCACGGCCGTGAGCGACCTGCCCGTCACCGAAGTCCGGTACGAGGATATTCATAAATACCCTGTCGCCGAAGCGCTCACCGCCCAGGAATTCGCCCTTGGCGACACGACCAGCTCCGAAGTGAAGGTAAGTTTTTCGCAGCCGGAAAGATATTCAAAGATAAGATTCCCGCACATCCATTCGTGGGTTCCGGTGTATTTCAACTACGACAACATCGAGTCCATCAGTTCCGATGATTATTACAAATCTGTCTCGCTCGGAGCCACGGCCCTGTTCCAAAATCTGCTCAGCACGGGCTATGGGATGGTCGGCTACGGAGCGCACGAGGATCCGTACAAGGACGGTAAATGGAGACATTCCGGGCACTTCAAGTACACATTCACAGGACTTTACCCTGTGTTTGAGTTCTCCGCCGACTTCAACGACAGGGCAAGTCTTGACATACAGAAAATCCAGGTCTCAAAGGGGGATATGTACAGGCTTTACAACAAAGGCACACTGACCGATAAACCTTATTTTGAAGGATGGCTGAAAGCATATATTCCGTTCAATTTCTCGTCGGGAGGCATCAGCCGCGGATTGATTCCGCAGGTCAAGTACAAATTCACCAACGACAGGTACAATGACCAGATTCTCCTTCAGCACATCGTTGAGAAAGACGGGAAGGAAAGCACGGAGACCTACAGCACAATAGGCGAGAACCACATCTCAACGCTTCAGACACTGGATGTTTCCTTGAGAGGCTACGTGATGAGGCAGAAAGCTCCTTCACAGGTCTTTCCATCGCTTGGATTCGGAGCCGAGATGGGATTCCACTTCAGGCCAGGACACATCAAGTCCTACAACCCGACCGCCTATCTCTACACTTACGGTTACCTTCCGGGATTCACAGCCAGGCAAGGACTCAGACTTTCCGCGTCAATGGAGGTGTGGTACGGACCATTCGAAGAGGGTGGCATTATGGAAGGAGCGTTGACCGCCATTCCAAGAGGGTTCGTGAACACCAACCTCAAGAGCATCATCAATTCCTGCTCGGAATCCAGATGGAGGTTCACCGCTGACTATGCGATTCCTTTCGCGGACGTTGACTGGTCGTTCCTCAGTCCTGTCGCTTACATCAAGAACTTCGAGCTGACTCCGTTCTTCGATTGGTCCTACCAGACATTCTGCTGGAGCCACGAACTGCATTACAATCCTGGCGCTGTCACGGGTGAGAATCTGTTCAGCGCCGGCGCCGACCTCACCGTCAACCTCGGGAACTTCTTCTGGCTCCCTTACGACACTCAGATCGGCATCCGCTACGCCCGTAACTTCTGGAAATATCTGGACTACTTCCCTGTCACCAACCTAAACAGAAACTACATAGGCTGGATATTCAGCGTAAGCCTGTAGGAGCTGATGCCTGAAAATATTGCCTTTTTACACGTCAATTGACGTTTGCTCGATGACGTGTAATGATGATTAGCTTAAGAAGCTGTTTAAAAATAATTCCTCTTTTTTCTTACGCGGCCTTTCCGGCCAT
>CAVCPY010000253.1:0-9567 GCA_963604245.1 Eggerthellaceae bacterium | reverse complement strand
TTCTTCACAAACAAATTGCTCCGCAAAAATCCTTCACAAAAACTTACCAACTTATTTTTTCATCATCACTAAAAACCAATGAATATGTCTGAGAAGAAATTCGATTACACCAAGGCGGTCGCCGAGCTGGACGAGATAGCCGCCAAAGTAGAAGACCCGGCCACCAGTCTGGACGACATCGGTGCCCTTGTGAAGCGCTCCAAAGAACTCATTGAGGCTTGCCGCAAGTACCTCCGCACCGTCCGTGAGTCCATCGACGACGGCAAGGAGTGACCTCCGGCTAGTCGATGCTGAAGGCCTCGATCTCCTTGTTCAGGGTGTCGAGGATCTCGAGTTTTGTGTTCAGGAGGTCGTCGGAGATGTCAACTTTGTAGTAGTGCGGGTTGATGAGGCGCCTCTCGGACGGGCTGAAATGCGACAAGGTGCTGTTGTAGAAGGCCTTCTTCTCCTGCAGTGTGTGGCTTTCGGCGCACTTTTCGCCGTTCTTTATGACCTGCTGCTGGAGCGTCCGCCAGGAATAATCCCCGGACTGGAAAATCTTGTACTTGTAGCGGTCGTGCTCGTCATAGATGGTGAAGGTCTCTCCTGCCTCGATCCTTTGGGCGAGGGTGTCCCCCCGGAGACAGGTCACGTCCGCCTTGTAGATTTCCCCGAACTCCGGGTCCTTTTTCGTGAGCCTGTAGGTGATCTGGAATCCGGGATTGATCAGCTTGATCCTGTCCTCGGAGCGTTTCAGGACCGGCCGCCCGTCAATCTGGACGAGCTTATAGACGTTGCCGAAGCAAGGGGCTGCCTTGCTGGTGGCTATCGCGTCGCCGACCCCGTAGGAGTCTATGCGCGCCCCCTGACGCTCAAGGTCGGAGATGAGATACTCGTCAAGAGAGTTGGTCGCGAAGATCTTGCAGCCCGTAAGTCCGTGATGGTCAAGAATCCTGCGTACTTTGGCGGAGAGGTAGGCGAGGTCGCCGCTGTCCAGTCGCACGCCGTAGCCTGGAGTATATTCATCGTCTATGCCGCATTCCTGAAAGGAGCGTATCGCATTCAGGATGCCGCACTTGAGGGTGTCGTAGGTGTCGATGAGAAGGATGAGGTTCTCGCCACGGTGGGTGTTGATGTAGTCCACGAAGGCCTTGTGCTCGCCTTCGACCGTGCTGCCGTAGGAAGTGACGAAGCTGTGGGCCATCGTGCCGGTGGAAGGCACACCGTTCAGCACCCCGGTGAGGATGTTGGACGTGCTGGCGCAGCCGGCTATGACCGCCGCCTTGGCTCCGTAGATGGCCGCCCAAGGGCCGTGCGCCCTTCGGGACCCGAATTCGCTGACAGGTCGGTTGGTGGCCCGGCAGACCCTTGAGGCCTTTGTGGCCACGGCCATCTGGTGGTTCATTATGCAGAGCAGGGGAGTCTCCAGAATCTGGGCCTCAATGAGCGGAGCCTCCACTGTGATGACAGGCTGGTTCGGGAACGCTATCTCGCCTTCGCGCATCGCATAGACATTGCCGGTGAACTTCAAAGTGGAGAGGTACTTGCGGAATCCGGAATATTCCTCGCCCGGAAGGAATCTTTCGTAGAATTCCGGCCCGGCCGTGCCGAGGTTACGGATGCATTCAACGGCTTCCTCAATGCCGCTCACCACGGCCCAGTTGTTGTTCTCCGGGGCTTTTCTGTAGAACATATTGAAAACCGCGATGACATCCTTCCTGCCGGTTTCGTAGAAGGATTTGCCCATTGTGTACTGGTACTTGTCTGAGCAGTAGGCGAAGTCTTTGACCTCGATTCCGTTGTTTGATTCCATTTCTTTATCTTTTTTTTGCCTTGGCCTTTGTTCACTTGTTGCCGTGCAGGAAGCCGTCTTCCTCAAGAATGATGCGGAGGATGCGCCTGGCGGAGGTGTCGTCCCCTGAAGTGACCAGCTCGATGTTCGGCGTTGAGGTCGCTTCGACTGGCCCGGCCGCTTCGGTGGTCAGTGAGCTTTGTCGAACCACAGGCTCGGCGGCCGGACCTGCCGAAGCGGCCGGAGAAAGCATCCCCTCCTCCTTCATCACCTCGACAAGATGTCTGGCCACCGCCGGAGCCGGGTCGATGACCTGCACGCGGGGTCCGGCGACCCTCTGGATGACTTTCCGAAGGAACGGGTAGTGCGTGCATCCAAGCACAATCCTGTCCGCCCCCGCATCCAGCAGCGGCTGCAGGCTCGCGCGCACGGTCTCTTCCGCCAGAGGCCCGTCAAGAATCCCGTTCTCGACAAGCTCCACGAAGCCCTGCCCCACGTTCTCGACAATCTTCACGTCATCCTCGTAGATTTCCTTGGCGGAGAGGTACTTGCAGCCTTTCAACGTCCCCGCTGTCGCCAGCACTCCGATCACCCCTGTCCTTGAGCTGAGGGCCGCCGGCTTCACGGCGGGTTCCATCCCGATGAAGCGGACGGGATATTCTTTCCTCAGAGTTGAGATCGCCGCCGCCGTGGCCGTGTTGCACGCCACCACGATGATCTGCGTTCCACGCGAGATGAGATATTCAGCTATCGCCCTGCATCGGTTCCGGATGAACTCCGGTGTCTTTTCCCCGTAAGGGCAGTTGGCGTTGTCGGCGTAATAGACGAACTTTTCCCGCGGAAGAACCCGAAGGATCTCCCGCAGCACGGACAGCCCGCCCGAACCCGAATCGAAAATGCCTGTCATCGCCGAAAACCGAATAATGAAATCAAAGATACAACAAAGAAACGAAAGTGCGAGAAAAATGAATATCTTTGTGAAACCTCGCCTGCGGTGTGGGCGGAATGACCTGAAAGAATTATGAATATGAAGACAAGAAATCTGTGCGGCTTCGCGACGCTGTCGATGACGGCGCTGCTGACGCTTGCGGGGTGTGAAAAGACCGGGACTTTGAAGAGCGGGGACGCTCCGAGTCCGGAGATCGCCAAGGCAGACCAGTATGCGATTGATGTGCTGGAATCATATTACCTTTGGAATGGGGAGATTGAAAAGGATCTGGCTAGGCTGGACCCTGACACTTGCAGGATGCCTATAGAAGTGGTGAAGAGCATCCGCTACCGCGAGGGCGGCAGGGAAGTGGACAGGTGGACTGTCCTGACTGATGACCTGGAATCCTTCACGAATTCTGTTCAGGGACTGGGGCTTACCTACGGTTACGACCTTCAGGCCGGGAAGATTGCCGGCAGGGACGGAGAGTATTTCCTCGTGGTCAGTTACGTCAGCAACGGCGGCCCTGCCCAAAAGGCAGGACTCAAGCGCGGGGATGTCATCATCACCCTTGACGGCGAGGCCATAACCGCCGGCAACATCTATGATGCCTATGATTCCCGTTCCGTGAGCCTGGGAGTCACCTCCGTGGAGGGAGACCACATCGGCTCCGATGTCAGGACGGTGAGCCTGAATGCCGTGGATATGTACGAGGATCCGGTTCTGGCGACGGGGACATTCGATGCCGCAGGGAAGAAAGTCGGTTATCTGGCCTACTCCGGATTCGACCTCAAGTCCTCACTGGCGCTTCCGGACGTGTTCCGGGGGTTCAAGTCCGAGGGCGTTGACGAACTCATCCTTGACCTTCGGTACAACGGTGGCGGCTACACCTTCACCGAGAATGTGATGGCCTCGATGATAGCCCCTCCTGCAAATGTGCTGGCCGGTGATGTGTTCCAGACTGAGGTTTACAATTCCATTCTCACGGAGGCTTGGAAGAAGCAGGGAGAGGACACGAACACCTATTTCTCGACACTCCACGAGTTGAGTTCGCAGGGTTTGAGAATCGATGTGTCCGACGCCAATCTTGGGATAGACAAAGTGTATGTCATCGTGACCGGAGGCACGGCCTCGGCGTCGGAGGGCTTGATCGTCGGTCTGAAACCGTATATGGATGTGGTTCTTGTAGGGCAGCGGACTTACGGCAAGTACTGCGCCGGAATCCTGCTCGCCCCGGAGAATTTCTACACCGCCAAGTACGATTTCTCCTTGATTGAGGATTGGGGGATGTACGTGATGATCAGCAGGTTCGCTGACCGTGACGGTCGTAATGACTCCATCCCGGACGGCATTCCTGTGGATGTCGAGGTCGGAGACGATCCGTTTGACGGCTGTCAGTTGGGGGACGGGAACGAGACGATGCTCCGCGCCGCCCTTCAGGCAGCGGGCAAGGTCTATCCGCAGACAGCTTCCCTTCCGCGGAGATATTCCCGAAACCTTCAGACAGCCCCGCTGGACCACGGCGCTCCGAGAGGCATCCTCGTCAAGACGGATGTCCCGGCGTTGAGGTGATTTCCACTTTGTTACTTGCGAAAGCTCTTAGTGATTCCTAAAAAATAACTTGGTGCTTTTGCTCGTCTTTTTGGTCTGAATTTATTTGTTCATCAGCCTCTGTGCCACCGGCACACTCCTTCTTCACAAACAAATTGCTCCGCAAAAATCCTTCACAAAAACTTACCAACTTATTTTTTTTATCATCACTAAATCAAGACGATATGAAACGATTAACCACAATGATTCTGCTGGCGGTGGCCTTGTGCTTCTGCGTCAGCGTGAACGCTCAGGAAATCAAGAGCGGCAACTTCGGCACCGTCGGCTACATCAAGAGCGACGGGACGATTCAGGACAAGTCCTATAGGACCGTCGGCTACATCAAGAGCGACGGGAAAATCCAGGACGGCTCGTACAGGACCATCGGCTATCTCAAGTCCGACGGCACCGTGCAGGACGCCTCGTACCGGACTGTAGGCTACATAAAGAATGACGGCAGGATTCAGGACTCCGGTTACAGGACGCTCGGCTACGTGAAGAGTGACGGCACCGTGCAGGACGCTTCGTACAAGACCATAGGCTATGCGAAGAACGTCCCTATGCGGTGGGCAGCGCTGTTCTTCTTCTTCAAAAAGTAGTAATCAGGGAGAAAATCATTAAATTTGCAGGAATATTTTAAAATGGAGAGCAGATGATACTGAAGGATCAGATTGAGGCTCTGCATCAGCGGTTGGAGACGTTGGGGAGGTGTCTTTGACATCCCTGGTAAACGTGGACAGGTAGACGCATTGCAGAAGAAGACAGAATCACCGGATTTCTGGAACGACCCGAAGGCCGCGGAGGCCTTTATGAAGAACCTTAACGGCGTAAAGTCTTGGGTCACAGGTTTTGACAAGGCATCCACGGAGGTGGATGACCTTGATGTTCTGTACGATTTCGCCAAGGAAAGTCTTGGCGGAAGCACGGACGAGACCGTCACCACGCCCGAGACGCGGGAGCTTGAGGAGTCATATTCAAAGGCGGTCGAGGACATCGAGGCATTGGAACTTCGGAATATGCTTGGTTCGGAGGGGGACAACCTCGGGGCCGTGCTGACAATCAATTCCGGAGCCGGCGGCACCGAGGCTAACGACTGGAGCTCGATGCTGATGAGGATGTACCTCCGCTGGTGCGAGAGGAACGGTTACAAAGTGACTGTCACCGACTTGCTTGAAGGCGACGAGGCGGGAATCAAATCGGCCACCATTCAGGTCGAGGGTGACTATGCCTACGGCTACCTGAAGGCCGAGAACGGTGTGCATAGACTTGTGCGACTTTCCCCGTTCAACGCGCAGGGCAAGCGCCAGACCACATTTTCGTCGGTTTTCGTCTATCCGCTGGTCGATGACACGATCAACATCGAGATTAACCCTTCGGACTTGGAGTGGGACACCTTCCGCTCCGGAGGCCACGGCGGCCAGAACGTCAACAAGGTAGAGACAGGCGTGCGAGTTCGGCATATTCCTTCGGGAATAGTCGTGGAGAACACGGAGTCCCGCTTCCAACAGGACAACAGGCAGAACGCCCTGCGCATCCTGCGGTCAAGGCTCTATGACCTTGAACTGAAGAAGCGTCAGGAGAAACAGGCCGAGATTGAGGGAACGAAGAAGAGAATCGAGTGGGGCTCGCAGATCCGCTCCTACGTCCTGCATCCGTACAAGATGGTCAAGGACTTGCGGACTGGATATTCCACCGCCGACACCCAAGGCGTGCTGGACGGAGACCTGAACGAGTTTATGAAACGCTACCTGATGCAGGAGGGAGCCGGCGGAGCGGTCGCTCCGGTTGAAGACATTGACTGATAATCACTAAAATATTTCATTAATATGGCAGAATTCAAATATGCTCCGATGTTCCAGCTCGGCCCGGACACGACGGAGTACTACAAACTGACAAGCGAGGGCGTGTCCCTTGGCGAGTTCGAGGGACATCCTATTCTGAAGGTGGCTCCGGAGGCTTTGACAATGCTTGCCAACGCAGCTTTCAGGGACGTGAACTTCCTTCTTAGGCCGGCTCATAATCAGCAAGTGGCCAGAATCCTTGGCGATCCGGAGGCTTCCGACAACGACAAGTACGTGGCTCTGCGCTTCCTGCGCAACGCCGAGGTGGCGGCCAAAGGCAAACTGCCTTTCTGTCAGGACACGGGTACGGCCATTATCCACGGCGAGAAGGGTCAGCAGGTCTGGACGGGCTTCGATGATGCGGAGGCTCTCTCCAAGGGTGTTTACAAGACCTACACGGAGGAGAACCTGCGCTACAGCCAGAACGCCCCTCTGGATATGTACAAGGAGGTCAATACGAAGTGCAACCTGCCGGCCCAGATTGACATCGAGGCCGAGGAGGGGATGGAGTACAAATTCCTCTGCGTTGTGAAGGGCGGCGGCTCGGCCAACAAGACCTACCTATATCAGATGACAAAGGCTGTCCTCAATCCGGGTACTCTCGTGCCTTTCCTTGTGGAGAAGATGAAGACTCTCGGAACGGCGGCCTGCCCTCCTTACCACATTGCGTTCGTGATCGGCGGCACGTCAGCGGAGAAGAACCTTCTGACCGTCAAGCTGGCCTCGACCCATTACTATGACTCCCTGCCAACTACCGGCGATGAGACCGGACGTGCCTTCCGTGACATCGAACTTGAAAAACAGGTGCTTGAGGAGGCTTATAAAATCGGTCTCGGGGCGCAGTTCGGAGGAAAATACTTCGCCCACGATGTCCGTATCGTCCGTCTGCCTCGCCACGGCGCGAGCTGCCCGATCGGCCTTGGAGTAAGCTGCTCGGCCGACCGCAACATCAAGGCGAAGATCGACAGGGACGGTGTCTGGATCGAGAAGCTGGACGATAACCCTACCCGGTGGATTCCTGAGTCCCTGCGTCAGGCCGGTGAGGGTGAAGGCGTTGTGGTCGATCTCGACAGGCCGATGAGCGAGATCTGCAAGCTCCTCAGCCAGTACCCTGTCTCAACCCGCCTGAGCCTTAATGGAACCATCATCGTGGCCCGTGACATCGCTCACGCCCGTCTGAAGGAAAGACTTGACAGAGGCGAGGACCTTCCGCAGTACTTCAAGGATCATCCAGTCTTCTACGCCGGCCCTGCCAAGACTCCGGAAGGAATGGCCTGCGGCTCGATGGGGCCTACCACGGCCAACCGTATGGACCCTTACGTGGATCTCTTTCAGGATCACGGCGGCAGTATGGTTATGATTGCCAAGGGTAACCGTACCCAGGTTGTGACCGATGCCTGCCGCAAGCACGGCGGATTCTACCTCGGCTCGATCGGCGGTCCTGCCGCTGTCCTCTCCTACGAGAGCATCAAGAGCATCGAATGCGTTGAATACCCGGACCTCGGAATGGAGGCCATCTGGAAAATCCGCGTGGAGAACTTCCCTGCTTTCATTCTCGTCGATGACAAGGGCAACGATTTCTTCAAGCAGTTGGGACTTTAACCAAAACTGTTTACAGGATGAAGAAAATAATCGCCCTGATGATCGCGGTTGCGCTGCCTGTCCTTATGGCTGCGCAGCCGCAATCTTCTTTTAAACTTGAATGGGCCTCCACTGGCTCACATTGTGTCATCGGCGGCGGCCCTTCTCTGGAGTTCCAGAAGAAGGCCTTCAGCCATTCCGTATGGCGCGGCGAGAAAGCGTTCGCCCAGGCTGTGGTGTACTCCGATTCGGAACTGAAGGATGTGACCCTGTCTGTCTCGGATCTTCGCTATGGGAAATCCGTGATAAAGTCCGGGAATGTTTCCCTACAGTTCGTGGGTTTCGTTGTTTCCGACCTGCTTGACACGACCAAGTACGGCCAGTGCGGTCTCCGTGAGGACAAATCCAAGTGGGGTGAAGTTCTTGTGGCCGATGTGCTTGACCTCAAGGAATCAATCGATGTCCCGGCAGGAAGGAAACAGCCTGTCTGGATGACGGTGGCGGTGCCTTCCGATGCGAAGCCTGGAAAGTACACGGGAAAACTGACTGTGGCTTCAAGCAACGCCAAATCTCGCAGCCTTCCGGTGGAGTTGGTCGTGTCTGACCACGTCCTGCCTCCGGCCAGCGATTGGGCGTTCCATCTGGACTTGTGGCAGAATCCGTATGCGGTTGCCCGCATCGAGAACGTTCCGCTTTGGAGCGAAGCCCACTTTGAGGCTATGCGTCCCGTTATGAGGATGCTTGCGGAGGCCGGTCAGAAATCTGTCACTGCAACCATAATGAACCGTCCGTGGAACGGACAGACCGAGGACGCTTTCGGTTCGATGGTCACGAAGATCCGCCGCATCGACGGCACCTGGCTCTACGACTACACCGTCTTTGACCGTTGGGTCGAATTTATGGCTTCTGTCGGGATTGACAGGCAGATTAACTGCTACTCGATGATTCCGTGGGCATTGGAGTTTGACTTCTACGACCAGGCGACTTCCTCGAACGCGACTTTCCAGGCGACTCCCGGTAGTGTGGACTACAATGAGTATTGGGGTTCTTTCATCGCTGATTTCGCCCGTCATCTGAAATCGAAAGGCTGGTTTGAGAAGACGATGATCGCGATGGACGAGCGTCCGTTGGAGTCGATGCAGGCTGTCTTGTCGCTGATCCACAAGGTCGAGCCGGATTTCAAGATTTCCCTTGCGGGCAGTTATCACGAGCCTGTGATTTACGACATCGCCGATTTCTGCGAGTCATTCTCGGGCAAGAAGGAATTCCCTGAATCCGTCAAGGCCAAACGGAAGGAACTTGGCCTGACTACAACATTCTACACTTGCTGCGCCGAGGCTCATCCTAATATCTTCGTGATTTCCGACCCTGACGAGGCCGTGTGGCTCGGCTGGTTCGCCCAGGCCGAGAACTACGACGGCTATCTCCGCTGGGCCTACAACAGCTGGGTTCTGGATCCGCTGACCGACACTCGTTTCCGCACCTGGCCGGCCGGCGACTGCTTCGTGGTCTATCCGGGCGGCCGCGGCAGCGTTCATTTCGCCAAGCTCACCGAAGGTATTCAGGACTTTGAGAAGGTCCGCATTCTCCGTTCAAAATGGCAGGCTGCCGGAGATGAGACCAAGCTTGGCCAGCTGTCCGAAATCCTGAGGTCTTTCACTTCCGAGAAAATCCTCGATGAAGGCCCCGGCAAAGCCCTTGCTGCCGCCAAGACCTTCCTGGACAGGCAGTAGCTTTACTTTTTGAGCAAGACTGGGCGACCGGTTTCCGGTCGCCCAGTCTTGTTTCGTTTAACTTGCCCCTTAGAAGCTGTTTAAAAATGGTTCCCGCATTTTATTATGCGGAATTTTCGAGAC
>CAVCPY010000252.1:0-2443 GCA_963604245.1 Eggerthellaceae bacterium | reverse complement strand
ACTCCCTGTACCGCTGGATGAACCACTCGGAGGCCAGCTTGTTCACCGTCATCAGTTGCGACCGCCTGAACTCAGCCTCCTTCTCCTCCGGTGTCGGCTCCTTCTGCTCGTAGTCGATTCCCAGCCGGCCGGCAAGATATTCGACAGCCTCGTAGAAGGTCATCCCGCGCCTCTCCATCACAAAGCTGATGGCATCGCCGGTACGCCCGCACCCGAAGCAGTGGTACATATTCCTCGATGGCGTCACCACGAAAGAAGGAGTCTTCTCTCCGTGGAAAGGGCAACAGCACTTGTACCGGCTGCCTTCCCGCTTGAGCTCGATGCCTTCATCCTGGATGATCGAGACGATGTCCCGCTCCTTGATCTGATCTTTTACATAGTCGGGAATCATAAGTCAAATAAATCTATGGCCTGGCCATTGTCCGCACTCTCGAATATCCTTTTGCAGGAATCATCGTCCACCCTCTCGTTAGCCTGGTCTATCTCGAAAATCAGCTTTCTTGCGATGCCGATGTTCTGCTCAAGATGGCATTTGCGCTGGATCTCCCAAGTCTGCATCCGTGCCGGTTCAAGCCCTGCGAACTCCATCAACTGGACCTCCCAAAGCTGCACGGCCATCTGGCACGCCCCACGCAGTGCTGACCATTCCGGCCTGTCCATCTCGAACACCGAGATCAGGCCTCTTGAATCCTTGTCGGCATACATAGCCTACCGCTTTTCAGGAAACAACCCCTCCACGGACTCCTCGACCCCGAAGACCTCCTTGACGTACTTCCTGATGTTCTCCTGATAGAGCGGCTTAGGCCGCCTCGTCCCATTGCACCAGGAATATGCCGTTGGGTACGAAACCCCGTCCATCACGATCAACGTCAACAAATCATTCCGCTGTTTCTGGCCCGCGGCCTCCCAAATCTCTTTGATTGCCATATTTAATGAATATTATTGTTTTGTTATAACTAATGCGATTGTCCCTATCCCAGTCCCGGACTCTTTGAACGTCCCTTCCTCGATCTCAAAGACTTGGCCTTTTGTATCCTTAACCCAATCTCGGAAATTATGACACACTTTTTCTCCTGCGAATGTCCAGTGCTTGCTTGTTATCGCTGCAAGCGTCCCACCTGGATTCAAACAATCGTACATTTTGCTTACGTGCCTTATGTCTTGATTGCCGGAAAATGGAGGATTTGCGATGATCAAGTCATACGACCCTACTACAGCTGTGACGAAATCCTCTCCGATGATTCTTATGTTAGGCAACTTGGCTAACACCTCCCGATTTTCTGGCATCAATTCGTAGCAGTCCACCGTCACATTATGGCATGCACGATGTATGGCCTTGATTATGGAGCCACGTCCGGCACTTGGTTCCAGTATCTTCATCTCTGGTAATATGCTTCCCACGAGGGAAACAAGCCAGTCTGCGGTCTCTTTAGGCGTTTCGAAGAACTGGAACTCCTGTGCCAAGTTGCACCGTCCTTTCTCTTTAAGCAATTTGAACACCCGTTCCGCATTGACATCGAATGTGAATCCCTGGATTTTCCCTCCAGCCCATTTTCCTCCAGCCTCTTCGATCCTTTTCTTCACCTCAGCGTAGATCTCCTTTTTTAACTGGACATTAGGTAGGTATACGACGTTATCCTTAAGCTCGCATTTTCTCAGAACTTCCTCCGGGCTTATCTTCTTCCCTGTATCACTGCCTTTGCTGGTGTCTTGCTGCTCATCACTGACTCCTAACATCTTATTGATTGCTTTCATTACGGAACACTCGGCTGCCTTAAGGCTGGCTAACCCTTCCAGCATCTTGATGAGAAAATCTGAATCTACGATTCCGGTCTCATCGTGGATGTCGCAGGCCTCAAAAGCATCTCTCGCCCCTTCTAACGCCTCGACACTACCACGTAACGTTTCGATTAAAGTCTCTTTTCTGTTCATCGTTGCTCCTTTGTAAATAAATTCTGGTTGTGTCTACGCTGCCGTGTCCTAAAAGATCCGCAAGCTGTACTACATCCTTGCATTTCTTTAGGAACATCTTTGCGAAGAAGTGCCTGAACGCGTGAGGGTGCATCTTCTCTTTTGCTATTCCGCAATGTCTGCCCCACTTGCACAGTCTTTCCTGTAGCCCCCGTTTTGAAAGCAAGTCTCCTCGTTTGTTGGTCACAAACAACCCTGACCGTCCTGTTGCTTCCATATATTCCCGAATCTCCTTCTGTAGGTCTTTCTTGAATAGGATCCTGCGATATTTCCCGCCTTTGCCTTTCAGCGTCACTTCTCCGTCCGCTATGTTCTCCCAGGGTAACTACTCAGGTGCCCAAGCCATAGCCAACCGGCCATAACCTCACGATAAAGATGATTCAAACGATGATACTACGCTCCGGCAAGGGTTGCAATGACCCGAAGGACCTCGAAAGGGTTCTGCCCGTTCTTGACCGCCGTCTGTATGACG
>CAVCPY010000251.1:0-4261 GCA_963604245.1 Eggerthellaceae bacterium | reverse complement strand
TGTCTCGAAAATCCCACATAATAAAATGCGGAAACCATTTTTAAACAGTTTCTAAGACAACTATCTGCCGCAATCTTCGTGGCAGGGGCTTCTTATCGGGTAATCTTCGCCACCCAGCCCCCGCCCGGAGCCAGGTGGATTTTCACAATCCCGTCCGCCGGAATCCGCTCGGAAGTTTTCTTATAATCTCTTGCGGCCCTGTCTGCATTGATTCCGTCCTGGAAGACGGTCATATTCCCGTCCCCTATGAAGCTCAGGTCAAGGGTTAAGTCCCGAGCATCCCAGTCCGTCAGCGCTCCGACGTACCAGGTCTCACCGCTTCGGCGGGCCACGGCGACATATTCACCGATCTCTCCGCAGAGCGGCACGGTCTCGTCCCAGACTGTAGGGAAGCCGGCGATGAACTCCGTGCATTCCGGTTCGGCCATATAGTTGGACGGAGAGTCGCAGAGCATCGTGAGCGGAGCCTCGAAGACGGCATATTCGGCGAGCTGGCGGCAGCGCGTGCCCTGGCTCATCGCTTCGGAGCCTACGGGATGATAGTTGCCTTTTGCGGCGTTGCGCATCGCTCCCTGGGTGTAGTCCATCGGCCCGGCCACCATCCTGACGAACGGAATCGTCACGTCGTAGGTCACCTCGTCGTAGTCCTCCGGACTCCATTTCAGCTGCTCAAGTCCGGCAACCCCCTCGAAATTAAGGACATTCGGGTAGGTCCTCTGGATTCCCGCCGGTTTATAGACCCCGTGGAAGTCAATCAGCAGATGGTTTTCCGCGGCAATTCTCGCCATTCTCTCGCAGAACTTCACGCCTTGCTGGTCGTCCCTGTTGATGAAGTCGATCTTGAAGCCCTTGAATCCCATCCGCGCATAGTGGCTCATCGCCTTCTCCGGGTTCTTGATGATGCTGTTGTAGCTGGCCCAGAGGATGATGCCGACATTCTTGCCATTGGCGTAGGAGACGAGTTCCTCCAGATTGATGTCCGGGTTGATCAGAAACAGGTTCGCCTTGGCCTTCTGCGCCCAGCCCTCGTCCATAATGATGTACTCGATGCCGTGCGCAGCCGCGAAGTCGATGTAATATTTGTAAGTCTCGGTGTTGATTCCGGCGCGGAAATCGACCCCGTACAGGTTCCATTCGTTCCACCAGTCCCAGGCCACCTTCCCCGGCTTCACCCAGCTCCAGTCCTTGCTTTCGTCCGCCGGAGTGGCAAGCTGCCAGACAAGGTCCAGATCCATCAGCGACTTGGCGTCCGGAGTGATGCCGATGACCTTCCACGGGAACTTCTGCCCGGCCTCCACCTTGGCGAGATAGTCGGCGTAGTCCATATCCTGATAGACATACACCCCGTTAGGCCGCAGCCCGATCGGGTAAGGCGCGCGGACGCTCTTCAAGCCCTTGCCGCCCTGCCCGTTGAGGAACATTCCCGGGTAGCCGAACAGGTCGGATTCGGTGATGACGACCTTCACCCCGTCTGCGGCGTCGACCGTAAGCGGAAGGAACGCCAGTCTCGCAGGATCCATTTCCGAAAGACGAATATGCTTGTAGGTGTTCTCGAACGAATTGACGAACTGCAGGCGGAAAGACTCCGTGTTCTTTGCCCTGACGTAAGGCACCCACGCCGTCCAGTCCTCGGCGAAGTTGAACTCGGTAAGTTCGTCAGTCACCGTGAATTCCCCTGACTTTGCAGTAGAGACGAATCTGTAGGCCACTCCGTCGTCGAACGCCCTGAACTCCACGTTGTAGCCTTTGAACTCCAGCGTCAGGAAATTGTAAACATCATCCACGGCGGCTTTCTTGTAGTTCATCGTCGGGATATTCCTCACATCGTGCGAGCCTCTTCTGACCTTGCGGACTTTGTCCCCTCCGCCGAAGACGCTGCCGTCATCAAAGGTCATCGAAATCTCCGATGGAGTCAGAAGTGCGGCCCCATCTCGGCTTATTGAATATCTAAGGCCTTCCCCCGCAGTGATTTCCGTGACGATTCTACCGTCAGGAGAGGAGATGGACCAGGTTTTCTGCGTCCCGAAGGCCGCGAATGGCAGACAGATGAGCGTCGCCGTCAAGAGGAGTTGTTTCAGTGTCATATTTCTCATAGAATGATGCTGATTTCAATGAACTTCAAAAATAGTCATTTTGTGGAACTTTACCAAAACGGGGGAATACCTTTTCACTCTCGTCTCTTTAACGCTCACTAAAGACTTGATATTTTGTCTGTTCGACTATTTTTCCATACCTTTGCCATCTTAGAAGCTGTTTAAATTTTGTTAGCGAAAAGATTTATGAGGATAGTTTGAGCTATTTTTGCGTCCTGACAAAGGAGCATAGCGGTGGCTATGTGACTGCGAAAGGGCGGAAAAAGAGCCAAAATAGACCATATAGATTGAAGCTGATAAAATTTAAACAGATTCTTAAAGGCAAGAACAACATTATGACAGACAACAAGAAGGAAGTGGAGCGTGCGGAGCTCCACCGGACCATCTGGGCGATAGCTGACGAGATGAGAGGTTCGGTGGACGGATGGGACTTCAAGGCCTATATCCTCGGGATGCTCTTCTACCGCTACATCAGCGAAAACATCACCGCCTACATCAACTCAAGCGAGCGGGAAGCCGGGATGGAAGATTTCGACTACTCGCAGATGCCGGATGCGAACGCGGAGGCGGCAAGGGAAGATCTGGTAAAGGTCAAGGGCTTCTTCATCCTGCCGTCCCAGCTTTTCGAGAATGTGTGCAGGACTTGCGACTCTGACCCGAACCTGAATATGACGCTTGAGGGGGTATTCACCGCCATTGAGAACTCGGCGAAGGGAACGGAGAGTGAAGATGATTTCAAGGGGCTGTTTGCGGACATTGACGTCAATTCCAACAAGCTGGGCGCCACCGTCATCAAGAGAAACGAGAAACTGGTGAAACTCCTCAGAGGAATCCAGTCGATGAAGCTTGGCGATTATCAAGACAATACCATCGATGCCTTCGGCGACGCCTATGAATATCTGATGGGGATGTATGCCTCGAATGCCGGAAAGAGCGGCGGCGAATACTACACTCCGCAGGAAGTGAGCGAGCTTCTCACAAAACTCGCCACCGTCGGCAAGACCGAGGTCAACAAAGTTTATGACCCGGCCTGCGGTTCGGGTTCTCTGTTGCTGAAGGCTGCAAAAATATTAGGCAAGGACAATGTACGGCAGGGATTCTTCGGGCAGGAAATCAACCTCACCACCTATAACCTGTGCAGGATCAATATGTTCCTCCACGACATAGACTATGACAAGTTCGACATAGCCTGCGAGGACACCCTTCTTTCTCCGCAGCATTGGGATGATGAGCCTTTCGAGGTGATAGTCTCAAATCCGCCATATTCCACAAAATGGAAAGGGGATGATGACATAACCCTTATCAATGACCCGAGGTTCGCCCCTGCCGGAGTTCTGGCCCCGAAGTCCAAGGCCGACCTTGCATTCATAATGCACTCCCTGAGCTGGCTTGCCACCAACGGGACAGCCGCCATAGTATGCTTCCCCGGAGTGATGTACAGGGGCGGGGCGGAGAAGAAGATCAGACAGTATCTCATCGACAACAACTTCGTGGACTGCATAATCCAGCTTCCGGACAACCTTTTCTTCGGCACGAGCATCGCCACCTGCATTATGGTTCTGAAGAAGGCGAAGAAAGACAACTGCACCCTGTTCATCGACGCCACAAAGGAGTGTGTGAAAATCACCAACTCTAACAAGCTCACGGATGAGAACATCCAGAACATCCTGAAAGCCTTCATAGACAGGACTGACGTGCAGTATGTCAGCCGCCTTGTGACCAATGCTGAGATAGCGGGGGCGGACTACAACCTGTCCGTTTCGACATACGTAGAGCAGGAGGACACCCGGGAGAAGGTGGACATAGTGAAGCTCAATGCGGAACTTGCGGAGATTGTGGCGAGGGAGAACGTGCTGAGGGCCGAGATTGACAAGATTATAAAAGAGATAGAGATATAATGTCTTTGTGCCAATTCAGAATGACTCAAAATGACGAAGCCGCCCGTGTGATGAGCGGCTCCGATACAGACGGGTATGCAGACAAGGCCTCGGGGCTACCGCTTGCGGTAGTGGGCCTTCACGTAAACCTTCTTGCCATCAGTCATTCTGAAATGGCCTCTGACAAAAACGGGTTTGTGAGCTGCTCGGCACTCTGTGCAGGAGCGCTCGTCAAACTTAGAAGCTGTTTAAAAATGGTTCCCGCATTTTATTATGCGGAATTTTCGAGAC
>CAVCPY010000250.1:0-13869 GCA_963604245.1 Eggerthellaceae bacterium | reverse complement strand
CCGTCACGGCAGTGACGGAGCACACTCCCTCCCCCGAGGGGAGGGATTTAGGGAGAGGGTAACGTGAACTGAGCATTCTCGGTCGATGCACTCCGAACGTGAGATAAGGCACTTTGTCACAGGCACTTTGTTACTGGCGAAAGTTGAAGGGAATAATCTAAATCTCTCGGATTGTTCCCTCGAAGACTTTCTGAATCGTGTACGGAGTCCCGTTGATCCGGTTTATCATAATCTTGACAGCCTCCTCGCCGATGCTTCTGACGGGTTGCTCCACATAGAGAAGAGGAAAATTCACCAGCGCGAGTGCGTCCGTCTTGTCAAAGCAGGCGACCCTGACCTTGTCGTGGACATCAATCCCTTTGTCCAGAATACACCTCATTCCGGTGAAGAAGAGTTCGTGTGACTGGAAAATCACGGCATCGGCGGCGGATCCGAGGAACAGGTCATCAATGGCTTGCCGGATGTCCTCTGTCTCAGAGGAGTAGTTGATGCCTTTGATTAACTTGTCATTGTACGCTCCATGGCTTTTAAGCGCTTTTATGTAACCTTCGGACCTGCCGTTCAGGGCGCTTGTCTTGTGTCCGAGCATCGCTATTTTCCTGCGTCCCAGCGACACAAGCCTCTCCGTCAGGTCGAAGGAGGCCTTGAAGTTGTCCAGAATCACATAGCTTGCGTCAAGTCCCGGAATGAAACGGTCAACTTGGACGAGAGGGATGTTCATCGACATTATCTGCCTTGCAATCTGATGGCTGTTGTTGGTCGGCACCATTATGATCCCGTCCACCTGGCGGTTTGTGAGCAGTCTGATACCGTTCAACATCTCGTCCGGGTCCTCATTAGAGTTGGTGACAATTGTGGAATATCCAAAAGAAATGGCTTGTTGCTGAATATGATACACAAGTTCTCCGAAAAACTCGTTCGAGATGTCCGCCACGATGACCCCCAGAGTTTTCGTCAGTCCTGTCCTTAATCCTCTCGCAAGTTCGTTCGGTGTGTAGTTCAACTCTTTCGCGACCTGAAGTATCCTGTCACTCAAGGATTCGCTTATCCTTTTGTCTTTTGCTTTTCCGCTCAGGACCAAAGAGACGGCACATCTTGACACACCAACCCTGTCGGCGATGTCCTGCATTGAAGCCTTTTTCATCCAATCTCAATCAACTATATTCTAAAAATTATAACTGTAAACGCTTGTTTCACAATGGTTTCGTTCTTATATGGCGGCATAAGGCCGCCTCCGCTCTCCGCTTGGATATTCAAACATAACCATAAAAAAGAGATCTGCCTAATTTTTAAACGATTTTTTGTGATTCGGAAAATAATGGCTATATTTAACCGATTAACTGAATCATTTAGCATTCGTTTATCTTATATATTATATATGCAAAAGACAAATTTCAAAGTTGCTGTCCTTCCTGTGATGTTCGGCTTTTTCATTATGGGATTTGTTGACATCGTCGGAGTCGCGACGAGTTATGTCAAAGCTGACTTCGCGGGAATGGACGACACGGTCGCGGGACTTATCTCGCTGTCGTGCTTCCTGTGGTTTCTCGTCCTATCTATTCCTACCGGAATGCTGATGAACAGGATAGGTCGCAAGAAGACCGTTGTTGTCAGCTTCGCCGTCACGGCAGCGGCGATGATCATCCCTTTCATTGAATATGATTTCGTCTCCATCCTTGTCGCATTCGCTATGCTCGGCATAGGCAACACTATGCTTCAGGTCGCCCTCAACCCTCTGGTGACCAATGTTGTCGCTCCGGAAAAGCTGACCGGGACTATGACCTTGGGTCAGTTCATCAAGGCGATAAGCTCCTTCCTCGGGCCGATTCTGGCGGCGATGTTCGCCGGAGGCGCTTTCGGATGGAAGGCGATATTCCCGGTTTATGCCCTTGTAACGATGCTGGCGATGGTGTGGCTTTGGCTGTCCCCGATTCAGGAGCAGCTCATCGAGAAATCGGAGATTTCCTTCTCAAGGACATTCTCCCTGCTTAAGGACAAGTACATCGTGCTGTTCTTTGTGGGCATCCTTGTCCTTGTCGGAGTGGATGTCGGAATGGGAGTGACATTCCCTAAACTGTTGCAGGAAAGGTGCGGTTTGCCTCTGGAGAAGGCCGGAATGGGGAACAGCGTCTATTTCCTCGCCAGAACCGTGGGGGCTTTTCTGGGTGGAATCGTGCTGATGAAGTACTCGGCCGGGAAGTTCTTCGCCGCCAGCTCGTGCCTGGCTCTGGTCAGCCTTGTGGGCCTTATTTTCTCGCGGAATCTGACGCTGGTGCTGGCATTCGTGGCTCTGTTCGGCCTTGGCTACGCCAACCTGTTCTCTATAATCTTCTCGATTTCGATGCAGAAGAAGCCTGAGAAGACGAACGAGGTTTCCGCACTGCTGATTGTCGGGGTCTGCGGAGGAGCCGTCATCCCTCCTGTGCTTGGAGTGATCACTGATTTCTTCGGAACGCAGGGAGCCGCTCTTGTCGCGCTTGCCCTTGTGTGGGTTTATATGGTGGTTCTCATTCCTTTCATCAGGAGCGTGAGACCTGCCGGGGCTGAAAACAACTAATATTGAAATATGAAGAGTCATTATATATCATCGTTGATTTGTTCCGCGGTTCTGTCCGCGGCGGCTGTCCTGCCGCTTTCGGCGGAGAGCCTGTCCCTCAACGGCACCTGGACTTTGGATTACTGGGAGCAGGGACGGAAACCTGTCGTCTCGCCCGAAGGGATGGACGGAATCAGGTATGAAACCATAAAGGCGGAGGTGCCCGGGAACGTCGAGCTTGACCTTCTTGCGGCCGGACTGGTCGAGAATCCGGAGATCGGCAGCAATGTGTACCTCCTGCGGCCTTACGAAGGCTACCAGTGGAGGTACAGCCGGAAGTTCGTGTCTCCGGAGCGTTCGCTCGAGGACGAGGTCTTCCTGCATTTCGGCGGCATTGACTGCTACGCCGAGGTCTTCCTGAACGGGAAGCACATCGGAAGCGCGTCCAATATGCTGATCGACCACGAGTACGATGTCACGGATGCGTTGGCGGCCGCCGGCGCGGAGAACCTCCTTGAGGTCTACATCCGCTCTTCCGTCATTGAAGGAAGAAAGAATGTTCCGCCGATCATCAGCTTCAACTTCGCGCAGGTGGAGTCGGTCTACTCCAGAAGGGCTCCCCATACCTACGGATGGGACATTATGCCGAGGCTTGTGAGCGCCGGCCTGTGGAGGGACGTCACCCTTGAGGTGAAGCCTCCGGTCCACATCGTGGACACCCATTGGTACACCTGCGACGTGAACGTCAAGGAGAAGACCGCCGCAGTCTATCTGGACTACACAATCACCCTGCCTGTGAAGTATCAGGAAGGGGTGATGACGGCCGAGATTTCGATTGCAAAGGACGGGGTGGACAAGGTGAGATATTCAAAAAAGATCACCTCCCACGCCTCGCGTGAGATTATAGGCCTCGGCGACGTGGAGTTCTGGTGGCCAAGGGGCTACGGTGAGCCGGCCTTGTACGACGCAACAGTCAGGATTCTGGATGCGGACGGTCGAGAGGTGGACGCTGACACGAAGAAGATCGGAGTCCGCACCGTGAGACTTGACTTGACCCCGACCACCTCCAAGGAGGCTCCGGGGCGTTTCGCCTTCATCATCAACGGTGAGAGGCTCTACATCCACGGCAGCAACTGGACTCCTATGGACGCTTTCCACAGCCGTGACCCGCAGCATCTTGAGAAGGCTCTGGCGATCGCCGTGGACCTGAACTGCAATATGCTCAGGTGCTGGGGCGGCAATGTCTACGAGGACCACGCCTTCTTCGACCTGTGCGACAGGAACGGAATCCTCGTTTGGCAGGACTTCGCGATGGGCTGCACGCTCTACCCGCAGGATCCTGACTTCCAGAAGGCGATAGCCCAGGAAGTCCGTTCCGTGGCTCTGAAGCTCAGGTCTCATCCTTCCCTGGCTCTGTGGGCGGGGAACAACGAGAATGACCAGACGCTGACGCTCGGCACTCTTGCGAGGTTCAGGATGGATCCGAACGACGATGTTGTCTCCAGAGTGACAATCCCTACGGTCCTCTACGAGGTTGACCCGACCAGACCTTATCTGCCTTCGTCTCCGTACTGGAGCGAGGAGCTTGTCGCCACTTCCTACAGCACCGAGAACATCCCAGAGGATCATCTCTGGGGGCCGAGGGGCTACTACAAAGATCCGTTCTACACCCAGGCCAAGTGCATCTTCGTCAGCGAGATAGGCTACCACGGAATGCCGAACAGGGAGAGTCTTGAGAAGATGTTCCCGAAGGAGTCCGTTTACCCTTGGAGTGATGTCAAGACAAGAACGTGGAACGAGGACTGGCTGACAAAGTCTGTGAGAATCTTCGAGGAATGGGGGTATACTCCAGACAGGAACAACCTGATGATCAATCAGGTGCGTCTGCTTTTCGGAGATGTGCCGACTGACCTTGACGACTTCATCTTCGCATCGCAGAGCGTTCAGGCGGAGGCGATGAAGTACTTCATCGAAAAGTTCCGCGGCCACAAGTTCGCCCCGAACACCGGAATGCTCTGGTGGAACATCCGCGACGGCTGGCCGTTGATTTCGGATGCCATCGTGGACTGGTACAACAGCCCTAAGATGGCCTACTGGTTCATCAGAAACGCCCAGACTGACGTGTGCGTCCTGATTAATGACCCCGAGGACGGAGAGGGTTATCCGCTGGTGGTAGCCAACGACACCAGGGAGGATGCGGCAGGAACGGTGACGGTCACGGACGTGAAGACAGGTTCGGTGGTCTTCAAGGGCGACTATGATGTCCCGGCCAACGGGATGAAGAGGATCGCGGTCATCCCTCTGAGGCAAGGCCAGGGAATATTCAAGATTTCCTACACCGGCCGAGGTGGGGAGAAACTCGAGAACCACTACCTCTACGGGAATGCTCCCTATGACCTCAAAGAATACCGTAAGCTGTTGAAAAAGACGAATATGTTTAATTTGTAACAATCGGTATGGGAAATGCCGGATAATCAGAATTATGGACAAAAGAATATTGCTTGGAGTTGATGTCGGTGGGACGAAATGTGCCGTCACGTTGGGTATTTCGATTGACGGGAACATCGAGATAAAGGATAAGGTCAGTTTTCCGACCACCGATGTGAACGGTACCATTGAGAGAATCAAGTCGGAAATTCATAACATCCTTGAACAGAACTCGTTGAAAAACGGCGAGGTTTATTCCATAGGGATCAGCTGCGGAGGGCCTCTGGACAGCGCCACCGGAGTGATAATGTCTCCTCCGAACCTGCCGGGCTGGGACAACATCCCCATCGTGAGGATTCTCTCCGAGGAGTTCGGCGTGCCGTCGGCCGTACACAACGACGCTAATGCCTGCGCGCTGGCCGAGTGGAAGTTCGGAGCAGGAAAAGGGACAAAGAATATGGTGTTCCTGACATTCGGGACAGGTCTGGGAGCCGGACTGATTCTTGACGGAAAACTCTATACGGGGACTAACGACAATGCAGGCGAGCTCGGTCACCTGAGGTTGAGTGACTACGGCCCCGTCGGCTACGGCAAGATGGGGTCTTTCGAAGGTTTCTGCAGCGGAGGAGGAATAATGCTGCTGGCCCGGTCGGTAGCCAAGGAGCGCTTTCAGATGGGCGGCAAGGTGTCCTGGTGTCCGGACGGAGACCTGTCAGGAATCACAGCGAAGGTTGTCGCCGAGGCAGCCCGGATGGGTGATCCTCTGGCCCGGAAAGTCTATGAGATCTCGGCCCGGCAGCTCGGGAAAGGTCTTGCGATTGTGGTGGACATCCTGAATCCTGAACTCATTGTCATCGGTAGCATATATTCAAGAAATGAGGATATGATGAGGCCTTTTGTGGAGGAAGTCCTTTCCATTGAGGCTCTTCCTTTGGCGAACAAGGTTTGCAGGGTTGTCCCGGCGGCTCTTGGAGAATCCATAGGTGATTACGCGGCTCTTTCCGTGGCTGCGAACATTTAAAAGACGTAAAAATGGTAAAGAATATTATTGAACACAGCCTGTCGGAGGCTTTGGATGAACTGACAGGTTTTCTTGCTTCCCCGGAGACGGTGCCGTCCATCGAGAGGTGTGTTGACATTCTGGCCGAGTCTCTGGCTTCCGGCGGCAAGGTGATGAGTTGCGGCAACGGTGGGTCACTGTGTGACGCCACCCATTTCGCCGAGGAGTTGACAGGTCGGTTCCGCAGCAGCAGAAGGCCGCTGCCGGCTATGTCAATCAACGATCCGGCCTACTTCACCTGCGTGGGCAACGACTACTCCTTCGCAGAGATTTTCCAAAGATGGGTCGTGGCTTTCGGCAAGCCTGGCGACGTGCTTGTCGCGATCAGCACAAGCGGAACTTCCGCCAATGTGCTTGCGGCGGTGGATTCCGCAAGAAAGGCTGGGATGAAGGTGATCGCATTGACTTCCGCGAAAGGGAAGCCTTTGGCCGAGGCCGCCGACGTGGCCATCCTGGCTCCGGACGCTCCACACTCGGACAGGATTCAGGAGATTCACATCAAGGTGATCCACATTATGATAGAGGCGTTGGAAAAGAAATTGGGATTCTGATATGAAACTATCATCCGGCCTGTTGACCGTTCTCGCGACAGTCTTGATGTCGCTGTCTGTGACTTTGACCTCGGAGGCTCGTTCCGTGGTAGGTATGCCGGGAGACAAAATCAAGGTTTCCTCCTGGATTGACGCACGCTTTTCCAAGGGCGGCTCCGTGCCGTTCTCGTTCAAGCTGGACGGTGTGCCATCCTCCGAGTTCCTCGGCGGATGGAAAAGAGAGCGCACGGTTCTGGAAGCTTCCGACCCCGGCGCCATCTCAAGACGATTCACCTGGACAAGCGTCAGGGAAGGTCTTTCTGTTGAGTGTGATGTCACCGGCTATCCGGAAAGCGCCGTGGTCGAATGGGTTGTCCGTTTCCGCAACGTTTCCGGCAAGAACTCGGGGCGTATTTCTGACCTGAAGATCGCCGACCTGAGGATGGACTTTCCGTCATCAGGGTCTGTGTCCCTCCACTATGCCGAGGGCAACAAGATTTCAAGAGCCGACTACGCTCCAAGGACAAAGGTTCTGGAAAGCGGAGATGAGGTGCGTTTCGAGCCTTCCGGCGGTCGTTCCTCAAGCGAGGCCTTTCCTTTCTACAACATAGAATCCAAAGCTTCCGGCCAAGGCGCCATTATGGCCATCGGCTGGTCAGGAACCTGGTTCTCTGACTTCAAATCATCCGGACTAAGGTCGTTGGACGTCGCCGCAGGACTGGTGAACTTCGACCTGTACCTCAAGCCCGGGGAGGAGATTCGTGTGCCGTCCGTGGCTTTTCTGTTCTGGAGCGGAAAGCAGATGGACGGGCACAACCGTTTCCGCCGTTTCCTTCTGGACCACCGCTACAGGAAGATTCAGGGGGAGCAGGTGAGGAATTACCTCAGCAGTGGCTTCAACTACCGTGACCCGCAACCTTTCGGGGAATATTCCTGCATAACCTCTGAATGGGCCACTGCGATGATCCATCGTTACACCCAGTTCGAGCTGATCCCTGACGTCTTCTGGCTGGATGCCGGATGGCACACCGGAGCGTCCGACTATCAGAACGGTCAGAACTGGGCTTCCACGACCGGCAACTGGACAGTGGATGCCAAGCGTTTCCCGGAGGGGATGAAGCCGGTTTCGGATGCGGCACACTCTGTCGGAGCCAAGTTTATGCTCTGGTTCGAGCCTGAAAGGGTCGTGAAAGGTACGCAGTGGGCCTTGGAACACAAGGAATGGATGCTTGACTGCCCTCAGCCGGAGGGTTCGGAGGAGTCCGGGTGGTTCCTCTTCGACCTTGGCAACGATGAGGCCTGCGACTGGCTCTGCAAGTACTACGGAGACCTGATGGAGGCGAATGGAGTTGACTGGTACAGACAGGACTGCAACATCAAGCCCGCACCCTATTGGGCATTCAACGACGAACCCGGGCGAAAGGGGATGAAGGAGATAAGGCACATCGAGAATCTGTACCGCTTCTGGGACTATCTTCTCGACAGGTTTCCGGAAATGGTTATCGACAACTGCGCCTCCGGAGGAAAGCGTCTTGACTGGGAGACCATCAGCAGGAGCGTGCCTCTTTGGAGAAGCGACTACTACCACTACGATGACCCGGACGGCTACCAGTGCCACACCTATGGTCTGAATTATTTCCTTCCTGTCCATGGCACGGGAATATTGCTGCCCGACAAATATTCGTTCCGTTCAAGTCTTTCCTCCACGCTCATCTACAATTGGAAGATCACGGAGAAAGGCGTGTCGGTGATTGAGATGCAGGAAAGACTGGCGGAGTACAAGGGCATCCGTGACTACTATTTCGAGGATTACTATCCGCTTACCGGCGACGGGGATCTCACCGGACACGATGTGTGGCTGGCCTACCAGATGCACAGACCGTCCGACGGGTCCGGGATAGTGGTGGCTTTCAGACGGGAGGAATCCTCTCAGGACAGCTGTGTCGTCCGCCTTGAAGGTCTCTCCGCCGAAAAGCTTTATCGCCTGACAGACAGTGATTCCGGTGAGACGGTCACGAAGACAGGCAGTGAGCTTGCCGATGGATTGACCCTCAAGCTTGACAAACCGAAAAGTTCTCTTCTCATAAAATACGTTGAACAATGAAAAAAATCATAACCGCATTGGTTCTCGCGGCCCTCTGTTCCGGGATGGCATTGGCCCGCTCATCGATGGAAATGACCGCCAAAGGCCAGTCTTGCCAGAGGTGGATCGAGAAGCATTTCTCCAAGGGGACGCTTCCTCCTTTTTCCTTCGACTATGACGGAGTCACGTCCGACTCGTTCCTGAAGAAATGGAAGTTCACAAAGACATCTCCGGTGGTCTCCGAGGACGGCGAGACCCAGAGGTCCTTCTTCTGGACTGATGGGAAAACGGGTCTTCAGGTAGAGTGCAAAGTCAAGAGCTTCAATGACTTCAATGCGATGGAATGGACTCTTTACTTTAGAAATCTGTCCACCTCGAACACCGGACAGATTTCTGATGTCAAGGCCGCCGACATCGACTTGAAATCCGGCCGGGACGGAGCGTGGTCTCTTTTCTACGCCAGAGGCAGCGACGCCGGCAAGCATGATTTCCTGGCACAGACGAAGGAATATTCAGTAGGAGACTCCTTGGTTATGACTCCTTCTCTCGGGCGTTCGTCTTCCGTCAGCTTCCCTTATTTCAATGTCAAGACCCCGGAAGGCGGGATGGTTTTCGCCATCGGCTGGACAGGCTCCTGGAAGGCGGAGATAATCCGACCGGCCGAGGACTGCTTCAATATCTCCACTGGTCTTAAGAACCTGGACACCTACCTGCTTCCGGGCGAGGAAATCCGCACCCCGCTGACGGCGATGATCCCTTGGCAGGGAGAGGACAGGATGGACGGTCAGAACATTCTCCGTCAGTTCATCCTTAAGCATCACTATCCGAAGGCCGGAGGTTCTCCCGTCGAGCCGCCGATCTGCTCAAGCTTCAACTACGGAGACCCTTATCCTTGCAATGAGTACACCTGTATGACCGCCGACTACGCCAAGGCTCTTATTCATCGTTACGAGGAGTTCAACCTCTTGCCGGATGTCTTCTGGCTCGACGCCGGGTGGTACGAGAAGGCCGCCGACTGGAAGAACGGCTACAATTGGGCCAACGCCGTCGGCAACTGGAAAGTGGACGCGAAGCGCTTCCCGGCCGGTCTTGGGGAGATTGCCGACGCCGCCCACGAGGTCGGCTGCAAGTTTATGGTCTGGTTTGAGCCGGAGAGGGTCATCAAGGACTCCGACTGGGCCTACGAACATCCCGAGTATATGCTTCTCGCCGGAGGCGGCAAGCCTGTCCCTCATAAGATTGACAGGAGGACGCAGGATTCGTTCCTTGTGAACCTCGGAGACGAAAACGCCAACAAATGGCTCAGGGAGAACGTCGCCAAGCTGATAAGGGACAACAGAATCGATCACTATCGTCAGGACTACAACGTTGACCCTGAATGGTTCTGGTACAGCAATGACGAGCCGGGACGCAGCGGAATCTGCGAGATTGGTTACGTCACCGGACTCTACAAGTTCTGGGATTATCTCCGTTCCGAGTTCCCGAACCTTTACATCGACAACTGCGCCGGAGGAGGCCGCAGGCTCGACCTTGAGGCGACCTCAAGAAGCATCCCTCTGTGGAGAACCGACTACAACTACGGCGAGCCTATCGGCTACCAGTGCCACACCTATGGCCTGAGCCAATGGCTTCCTGTCAGCGGCACCGGTCTTGCAAAGGCTGACGCGTTCCACGCCAGGTCCAGCTACAGCGCCGCCGTCATCTTCAACTGGAAGGTCACCTCCGCAGACTTCAACATTCTGGAGATGCAGAGGCGTATGGCGGAATTCCGCGACATAAAGCAGTATTTCCTGGAGGATTACTACCCTCTCACAGGCTACGGTGACACCACCACCGACGACATCTGGCTGGCCTACCAGCTTGACAGGAAGTCTGACGGCAGCGGACGCATCGTTGCTTTCAGAAGGTCTCAATGCGGTCAGGACAGGATTGTCGTCAAGTTGAGAGGACTTCGTCCGGATGCCGTCTATGTCCTTGAAAACCAAGATACTATGGATTACGTAGAGAAGTCGGGAGCAGAGCTGGCGGCCGGATTCGAGCTTGCTCTCAAGGATGCCGGCTCATCGTTGTTCTTCAAGTACAGCATCAAAAAATGAGATTCAGACTTTCAGTTTCTGCACTTCTGTGTGCGGTCTGTGTCCTTTCCAATGCCGGAGACCGTACCGGCGGTCTGTCCGTAATGAAGAAAGGGACGGAGCCGCTGAAATTCTTTCAGCTGAACATCTGGGAGGGACTGGCGAATGTGGACAACGGGCTGGACATCTTCTGTGACCAGCTTGTGGCTTTGATGCCCGATGTCGCCTCTTTCTGCGAGTTCCCCACCAAAGGGAACGAGTCCGTCAGGGAAAGGTCGGCCGAGTATATTCTCGGGCAGGCTATCGAACGCATTTATGAGAAAACCGGAGTCCGTTACTACAAGACGAGCTTGACAGGCAGCGGCACAAGAGGGGTTCTCACGAGATTCCCGGTTGTGGAGGGACCTTCGCAGGTCGCATCCGGCAAGAATCCGGGGCATCAGCAATGGTTCTACCGTACAGTCATTGACTTCCACGGTCAGGAGGTTGCGATCTATTCCTCCCACTCGATTTACTACTACTATGCCTGTTACCTTCCAAGAGGCTATGGCGACGGATCCGATCCCTACGGATGGGACAGATTGTCCGACGGGCCTGTCTCCGACCCGGAGACGGTGGTCGCAAGGGATGTTGCCGGAGACCGCCTTCAGATGGCGGTCGATCTGAAAAAAGACACCGATCTTCAGGCATCCCTCGGGCGTCTGTGCATCTATGCCGGCGACCTTAACCAGCCTTCCCATCTTGACTGGACAAAACGGACGAAGAATCTCTGGGGGCACAACGGTCTTTCGATTCCTTGGAGTGTCTCCACATTTCTGCTCGACAACGGCTTCAGCGATGCCTACAGGGTCATCTATCCGAATCCGGTGAAGAATCCGGGATTTACTTGGCCGGTCTTCAACAAGGATGCGAAGAAAGGAACAGCCTGGGCTCCGGAGGCTGATGAGAGGGACAGAATCGATTTCGTGTACTTCCGCAAGGATGACAGAATCAAAGTGCTGGACGCCAAGATTGTAGGACCGGATTCAACGATGGACCACGGTAAACCCGTCCGTGACAAAGTTTCGGAGGGCGAACTGATCCTCCCGGCCGGAGATGTCTGGTGCAGTGACCATCGGGGCCTTCTCATAACGTTCGGCATAGATGATGCTGAGTGATGATAAAAACCTTCACAAATTTTTTAGGAATCACTAAGTAACCAGTAAACAGGTGAATGAATAAAAAAAAGAAGTCCGGCTTCACCCGCCGGACTTCTTTTTTTATTGATGATCCTTGGACTACTTGTAGTACTCGGCGAACTCGATGTCCTTGGTGGCTTTCTCTGCGAGAGCCTTGTCCTTCTTGGCCACAGAGTCAAGCCAGGTCTTGACCTGATCGAAGTTGCCCTGACGGGCGGCGATGACGGCCCTGAGGTAGTCAACCTTGGCATCTTTGCAGCGAGCGGCCTTGGAGGCCTTGTCAAGCTGGTTGGTAAGGATGTAGGCAAGAACAGTGTTGTGGCAGCAGCCCTTCACGTCCTGAAGATCCTGAACGGCCTTATCGTAGTCGCCTGTGAGGATGTCAACAACACCTATGTTAGCCTTTGCGGCGTCGGTTCCTGCCTTCTTGAAGTTCTTTGTGGCGGTCTCGTAGTCTCCGTTGCGGAGAGCGATCACACCAAGGGCGTTGGTGAGGTCTGAGTCCTTAGTCTCGACGGCGGCGAAAGCCTTGTCAGCCTTCTTGACGTCACCGGCGTTGAGGTAAGCGACACCAAGGTTGAACCTTGCCTTGTCGCTGTCGTACTTGTTGATGGCCTTGTTGTAAAGCTTGACCTTGCTGTCAAGATCCTTCGTAAGGGTGGCGGCGTGCAGGAGGGCCGGCTCGTCGAGGATGTCGATGTTGCTCTCGACCAGCTCCGTAAGCTCGTCGGCAGTGTAGTTCTTGAACTCGACGTTGGCGATGAACCTAGCGCGGCGGAGTTCAGGGAGAATGCCGCTCTTAAGCTCGGTGTAAACGGAGGACATATTCTTGATCTCGCTCTCGCGGACAGCCGGATCGCTGTACATTGAGAGGACACGGAGGATAAGGTCCTTGTCTTCGATGTCAGAGTTCTGGACGAGCTCCTGGAAGCCTTCCCAGTCCTGACCGATGCTCTTTACTTCAGGATCGGCGACATCCTTGCCCTTCATCACCTTGTCCCAAGCCTTGTCGGCTGACTTTGAACGCTTCTCTGAAAGGGTGCTGTTGAGTTTCTCGCCACCGTCAGGTGAAGCATAAGCCACAACTTCTGTCCCGACGAGAGTCTTTCTCTCATTGGCCTTGATTTCCTCAAGAGCGCTCTGGAAATCCTTGATGGACTGTCCCTTGAGCTGCTTTGACTGAACGTCGGCGGAGTTGATGTTGTAAAGGATCTGGCCTTCGGCGGTCTGCTGGAGGACAGCCTCGTAGCCGTCAGCCTTGTAAGGCACCTGTCCGGCAGCCTTCACGAGCATATAGGTCGTGTTGACGCCGTCGGCGACCTTCTTTACAGGAAGCTTGTAGGACTTTGCCTTGTACTTTGCGACGCCGCGGAGCTCAAGATGTGACTGCTCCATTCCTTCAACATAATTGAAGTGAACCTTTTCGGTGACGGTGCCGCCGGCCTTGGCGACAACCTTGTAGTTGTCCTTAACCTTCTCACCTTGATACATAAACGGGGTCATCTTGGCCTCACCGCCGTCATAAACAAGCACAGGTGTAACCTCAAGGATGGCCTTTGGATGGAAGTACTTGTCAGGGTAGGTCACTGTGACAGTCGCATCGATGTTGCCAGCGACACACTCCAGAACCGCAGGATCGCACTTTACGATCACATTGTCAGCGAGTTCAGCCATTTTCTCGGCTGAAGAGCAGGCGACCGCAGCCATTCCGATGAGGGCCGCGGCAAAAATTTTGAGTGTCTTTTTCATATAACTAATGATTAAAGATTGCATTTCTCCACTGCTGTGAGATTCCTAAAAACCAAATTGGTGCTTTTGCTCGTCTTTCTGGTCTGAATCTATTTGTTCACCAGCCTCTGTGCCACCGGCACACCCCTTCTTCACAAACAAATATATCCGCATAAGAAGCTGTTTAAAAATAATACCTCTTTTTTCTTATGCGGCCTTTCCGGCCATTTTCATCTTTGTCATCGGTCACGT
>CAVCPY010000249.1:0-10457 GCA_963604245.1 Eggerthellaceae bacterium | reverse complement strand
TGTCTCGAAAATTCCGCATAATAAAATGCGGGAACCATTTTTAAACAGCTTCTTAACTTCACGTACTGTTGCGGGGCGCTTTTTCAGCCGCCGGACTGACTTGCGCCGGAAGAATGATTCCGCCTGAATTTCAAAGGCGGAATTCCATAAACTTTCCGGAAAGACTTGACAAGGTGACTTGAATCCGAATAGCCCATACTGTATGCGATTTCCTTGACTGTCATCTTGCTGTTCAACAACAGGCGCTCAACCATCTTGAGCCTGTTTCTTGCGATATACTGACGTAACGGCTCCTGAAAAACACGTTTGAAATAACCTCCGATATAGTTTGGTGAAAGATTGAACGTCTTTCCGAGGTTTTCGGAGCTCAACAGGTTCGGCTCTTGAATATGTCGCTGTATGTATTGCTGCATATACATCGAACCATCTGTTTCCCAGTGTCCGGAATTGTCGAAGGATGATTTTCCGGTGATGTTCCGGGCCACAATCACAAGAATGCTGTTTATCCACTGATGCAGCAGATAATTGCTGCTTTCCTGCTTGCATTCCTCTTCGCGCCTTATGAAATCAAACAGCTTGAACACGGTGTCTTCGTCCTGCCCGACCAACCGGATTCCCTCGCGCCAGCCCGGAGAACGGAACAATTCCGCGATATGCTTCCCGACATAGTCCTCCACATAGTTAATCATAAACCGGATGAACACATACTCGCTATGCGTATCTATCGTAAAACAATGAGTGGTCTCCGGTGGAATGAGGAACAATGACCGGGCGTTATAGGCGGTTTCCAGCACCCTGCAATCTGACTCCCCGACATAAAAGCGGCCTGTCCCCTCGCTCACATAAACCATTTCGAAGAATGAGTGCTGGTGTTCCGCTATCGGAAATATCTCATGATTCCGAATCAGTACCTCCACCGGTTGATACAAGTTTTCTTTCCACATATGATGAAATGCTCCAATAATGTCCTGCAAAAGTACAATAAATGTCATATCCTAGCACCATACCTTTGCAAATAAATCGTATGGGCATATGCGAGGATTAGTTGATTTTCTTTTAAGCAGAGATTCCAGGAGTGGTAATTACCGCTCTTTTGTCATCCTTAATTTCCGGTTCTTCTGCGGATTGATGATGCTGCCTTACGGGTATGGCAAGATTGTCAATTATGACAGGTATGCGGCGGATTTTTTCGGCGATCCCATCGGCATCGGAGACATTCCATCCCTGTGGCTTACCATATTCGCTCAAACAGTCTGCCCGATAATGGTGTCGCTTGGATTTCAAACCCGCTTGGCGGCGTCAATTCTGGCATTCAATATGCTGGTGGCAGTCAAATACCATTTCTTCGACCCGTTCAGCGTCAAAGTCTTGCCTGTTCTCTTCTTGGGGTTGTATGTCATCCAGCTTCTGATGGGGGCGGGAAAATATTCATTGGATTATCTCCTCTATGCGAAAGGGAATAAGAGTTTCGGCAAGAACGAAGCCAAGGGACTGCTTATCTTCTTGACTGCCTGCGGAATAGCCTGGTTCGTGCTGGGCAACTGTTTTACAGGGGCAATTTCCGTTTGCCTGATTGTATTGACTGTGATATTGTATTCAGTCAGTTTGTATTACATAAGGAACGATGAGTTTTGATTGGAAAGGTCACGCCTCAATGCTCGGGGCGAACACGATGTGGGGACTGATGTCTCCCGTCTCCAAGATCATAATGGCAGGTGGGGCAGTCACACCATTGGTCATCAGCGATCTGCGCATTGGCGGGGCAATGGTTTTATTCTGGGTCGTATCTTTGTTTACAAAACCCGAACACGTTGACCATAAGGATATGGTGACCCTGTTCTTTGCCTCACTCTTCGCCATAGTGTTCAACCAAGGCTGTTATATGTTCGGGATCAGCTTGACTTCGCCGGGAGACGCCTCCATCATTACGACAAGTATGCCGCTCTGGGCTATGATACTGGCCGCGTTCATCCTGAAAGAACCCATAACGGGTAAGAAAGTGCTTGGAATCGCATTTGGTGCGGGAGGCGCTCTGCTGCTCATTATGGGAAGCGGGAACAATGACCGGCTGTCTCCTACAGGCGGAAACACGGCGATATGGGGAGATTTGCTGGTATTGTTCGCCCAGTTGTGCTACGCCTTCTATATTGTATTCTACAAGAATTTCGTAAAGAAATACTCTCTGGTGACCATTATGAAGTGGATGTTCACCTATTCTTTCATCTGTATGCTGCCTTTCTCGGCAAAAGACCTGGCTGCGGCACATTGGAGCGGTCTGCACCCTGCCGAGATTGCAGGACTGGCTTTTATTGTGGTCGGTGCGACATTCATAAGCTATATGCTCATTCTCGTGGGGCAGAAGCGTCTGCGGCCGACCGTGGCCGGAATGTACAATTACATCCAGCCGCTTGTAGCCTGCGCTGTCGCCGCATTCTGGGGTATGGATTCCTTTAATCTTACAAAAACGGTGGCGGTAATATTCATTTTCGGAGGCGTGTATCTGGTAACGGTCAGCCGCAGCCGCGCTGACATTGAAAACTGCGGGAATACCGGGCGCGGATAACTCTGCACATTTCCGTGCGGTGAGCCCGCAGGTAGGCCTCTATCTCATCCTCTGACAGGCCAAGGACATTCTCCAGCATAGGATAGTTGAGAAACGGGGCTATGGCAAGGGATATCACGGTATCGAAAATGTCGTTCACAGTGCAGTCCGTCACCTTTCCATCGCGAATCTGCTGCTCCAGATATTCGGAGTGCCGCTTGATGCTCTCCTCACAGACCGTTCTGAACGTCTCACGATAATGCTCCAGAAATGCCGGATGCGTACGGGCGATGTCAAGCAGGAGGAAAGGGAGTCTTCTCTTGGCAAGGAAGCAATCGAAAAGGACATCCGCACTCCCGATCGCAAGTTCCACAAAATCACCGTCCGACCTCATCAGAAGTTTGACCTTTTCGAGCAGATCCTGAAGGCAGCCGTCAAGCACTTTCACAAAGAGCTGTTCCTTGGATCTGTAGTAGTAGTTCACCATTGCATGGGTAACCCCCGCATTCTTGGCAATCACGGCAGTGGAGGTGGCGTCGTAGCCGCTGCGCAAGAATTCCTTCTCTGCCGCAAGCAGAATTTCCTGTTCCTTTGTCATTCCGCAAATTTAGAAATCATCGGCATCATTGACAAAAAAACCTTGCAGACTTTCTACGCTTTCCGATGAAAGAGTCCGAAGACGACAGGAACAACTACCAACGTCAGGAAAGTGGAAAGGAGCATACCTCCGATGACGACCCAGCCTATGCCGTTGCGCAGTTCTGCGCTTGAGCCCGAAGCCACTGCAACCGGAATCATACCTATGACCGTAGAGAACGCCGTCATAAGGATCGGCCTTGTGCGCATCCTCACGGCATTCAGCAAAGCATCTTCAATCCCATCACCCGCAGCCAGCCGCTCTTTGGCGAAATCCACGAGAAGAATGGCATTCTTGGCTACAAGTCCGACCAACATCACAAGCCCGAGCATCGCATAGATGTTGAGAGATGTACCGGAAAGCGCAAGAGCCAAAATCGCGCCGAGGATGGAGAACGGGATGGAGAGCATAACGACGAACGGGTCAGACCAATTGTTGTAGAGGACCACAAGCGTGAGATACATAAGGACAACGGAAAGCAGCAGGGCAAGTCCAAGCACGCCCATCGACTCTGACATAGACTTCATATTCCCCATTGTGGAAAGCTGAACGCCCATATTCCTTGCCCTGTCGCCTATCGCCTGGAGGAACTGCCCCGATGCGGCTCCTGGTGAAATGCCAGCGACATTGGAACTGATAGTTACGGACGGGTTGCGATTGTATCTTTCGAGCCTGCCCGGTCCGGTGCCGACCCTGACCCGGGCAAACTGTCCGAGGGTGATGAGGTCGCCCTTGGGATTGATGAAAGTCAGGTTCAAGACATCATCCAAGTCATCACGGCAGACTGCGTCAGCCTTTATGTTGATGTCGTACTCATATTCACCGCGAACGAATTTCAGGGTGGAATTGCCCTGAAATGCCATCTGCATTGTAAGTCCTACATTGTCCAGCGTAAGGCCGAGTGCGGACATCTTTTCCCTGTCAACGGTCACCACCACTTCTGGCATTCCTCCTCCTGTAGAAAGTTGCTGTTGGGAAGTGCCGGGGATTCTCCTCAGCACATCAAGAGCATATTCCCCGAACGCCGCCACAGAGTCGGCAACGCTTCCCCAAGCCACATATTCCAGCGATGAACTGTTGGCCGCACCGTGCAGCGATGCCGGGAATGTCCTCACCTTGGCGTCCACAAGATAATCCGTCATTTCCTTGCGAAGTTCCGCGGCAAACAGCTTTACGGAAATCCCTCGCCGCGCAGGAGGCACCATCTTCACTCCAAGTTCTGCGAGGTACGGAGATCCTTGCGTACTCTCGTTGTTGCTGTTCGTAAGTCCGATCATGGACACCACCTCGGTTATTTCCGGCTTATTCAGCAGCCAGGCTTCGGCTTTGCTGACAAATGAGGATGCTTTTTCTAAGGAGATGTCCCTGGGCATTTCCAGAAGCACCGAGAATTCACTCTGATCCACATCGGGCATAAACTCGAAGCCAATGAATCCCAGAGGGAAAAGGGCACACACTGAAACTGTGAGGGAAAGAACAGCGGCGGCGACCCATTTCTTGTGGACAAGCGACCATTTGAGAAGTCCGGCCACCAGCTCGGCAAACCGGCTGACACCATTTTCAAATCCGAGCATCAGCCGTCCCCACGGACGTGAGGGGTCAATTGTCGAAAGTTTGCCGAATCTTGAAGTCAGAAGAGGCACCAGAGTGAGAGCGGCAAGCAGACTGAGCAGGATGGAAAAGATGATGACACCGCAGAACTGACGGAGAATGTCCGAGACAAGACTGTCAGTCAGCGCGATAGGCAGAAAAACAATCACCAGAGCTATCGTGACTGTCACCACGGTGAAACCAATCTCCCGCATCGCGTCAATTGTCGCCGACACCGGCGTCTTCCTCATCTCCAGATGCCTGTAAACGTTCTCTATCACCACAATGGCATCATCGACAAGCACACCGATCACGACCGACATTCCGAGCAACGACATAAGGTTCAGACTGAATCCGAATATCTGCATCCCGATAAAAGTCCCGATTAGAGATACAGGCACAACGAACATTACTATAATGGCATTGCGATAATTGTGCAGGAACACGGCAATCACCAGGGTAACGAGCAACACGGCAAGCAGAAGATCCGTAAACACCGACTTGATGGATTCCCTCGTGAACAGAGATGTGTCGGAAACGATCTCTATGTTCAGAGCCGAGGTCGCATAAGCGCTTTCCAACTCTGCAGCAGCCTTGACTACATCATCGCTCAAGCCTATTGCATTCGCATCTCCCTGTTTGAAAATGTTCAGAAGAATGGTCTCCGCACCGTTCAATCGGGCGATGAGGTTCACCTCTTTAGAGTCTTCGACCACCTCCGCCACGTCACCGAGCCTTATCTGTGTGCCCGTAGGGAGGGTCATAATCACAAGAGAGCGCATCTCATCCACGGAGGCGAGCCGCCCGGACAGGCGTATAGAGGTATGAGTATTCTCATTCTTCAGGCTTCCAGTCGGGTAATCAAGATTGGAGGCACGGATGGCTCCCATCACCTGCATAGGACTCATTCCGAGGGCATTCAGAGTTTCGAGGTCGAGATTCACCTGAATTTCTCTAGGACGATCGCCTATGGCATCGACCTTGGCGACTCCGGGAATGCTCAATAGTTCCGGAATAATCCGCTGCCGGACAAGGTCGCTGAAATCTCCGGATTCGAGATTGGAACGGAGCGCAAGCGTCAAGACCGCCTTGTCATCGACAGTGATTTTATTGATGACCGGAGAGAGTGCAGCCGCGGGAAACTGCGCTTTTCTGGAGGCAATCCTGTTTCCCACATCCGTCATCGCTTCATCTATGTCCGTGCCGTATCTGAATGACACGAACACCATAGACATCCCTTCAAAGGAGAAAGAACGCATTGATTCGATGCCCTGCAGCGATGACAGAGCATCTTCGAGCTTGCGTGTCAGAGAGCTTTCCACCTCGATGGGCGATGCTCCCGGATAGACCACCATAACGTTCAGTGAAGGCGGAGTGAATTTGGGCATAAGTTCAGACTGAATCGATCTGAATCCCAACAGTCCGAGAATCGTTATCAACAGAAACAGGACCGCAACGTATATCGGCCTGCGAATGGACAAGTCAGATATTTTCATAACCCGGTTCCGTTTATTATTCTTACCTCGGCGCCGTCTGCTATATTCATCAGGCCGGCCACTATTATCTCCTCACCCTCACGAAGCCCATCAAGCACTTCTATGCTCCCTCCCGACATATTTCCAAGTTTCAGGGCACGGCTGCGAGCTTTTCCGTCCTCTACCGAATATGCCAGGGGCGACCTTGAACTGCCGATGACAGCCTTACGGGGAATAAGTATGCCATCGTGCCAGCAACCCTCGCAGAACCGGACTCTCAGATAAACTCCTATCTTGAGTCCCGAATTTCCGTCCAGCGTCACTTCAACCGGATAATTCAGTCCTTTGTCGCTCTTGATGCCGATATGTGCCACTCTTCCAGTGCAAACCGCACCGGAACCGTTCGGAACTGTTGCTGTGATCTTCTGCCCGACAGCGAGCAGCCCCACCCTGTCTTCAGCCACGTGGCAGAGTACTTTCATCCGCCTTCCGTCCACAATCTCGAAAAGCGGTGAATTCGGGGCGACAAGCGAACCTACTTCAGCATAACGGAAGTTCACAGTGCCTTCGATCGGTGACTTCACCACCGCATCCTCGTACCTACGTCTGCTGACGGTGAGTCTGCTTTGAGCTTCCGAAAGCCGGGTGCGGATGTTGTCAAGTTGCTGGAGCGACACCCCACCCTCCTCATTGGAATTGGCCAAGCGCCGCTCGTCCCTCTCAAGAGCCTCACAAGCGGCTTTTGCAGCCAGATAGTCTGCCAAAAGCAACTCGTCATCAAGCTTGAGAAGCGGCGTCCCCTTTGACACGCGCTCACCTTTATCGACAAAGATTTCCACTACCCTGCCCGCGATGTCCGAATTCAAGGTCAGTTCCCTCCCCGCAAGAGTCACTCCGTCTGCCGTAAAACCGTCACTTATGAAAGACCGTTCCACCTTTATTGTGGAGACATTCACGGCTCTGCCGAACTCCGTTGCCGACATACTTTGTTGAATCATACGTTTTCTATTGTTAATCAACAAGACAACCATCCCTGTGATCACCAGTGCCGAGGTTACCGCCGCCACTGCTTTTTTCATTTTCTTTTTCATACTATCGAGCGATTTCGTTGATTGTTCCTTCGGCCTTCTTCAGTTCAATGTATGCTTTCATACAGCCACCAAGTGCATTGACATAGTTCATTTGGGATCGGACAAGAGCAGCGTCCGCATTCAGCAGATCGGAAAGCGGGGCGAGGCCCTCTGTGTAATTCCTTTCCATCACATTGAAAAGTTCCCGTGCAATTTCCCTGTTGCGTTTTTGCGATTCCATAGTCCTGTAATTCTGTTCGAGCGCAGAAAGGGCGTTGCCGTAGGCCATAGACAGGGACTGGGTCAGCATCATTTCGTCGAGCTGCGAGGACTGCCTTTCTATCTTCGCCTTACGGATGTTCGCAGTCTTGGACAAACCGGTGAAGATGGGCAACCTGAAGTTGAGCGTAACAGCCGAGACCGGAAAGTGACGGAATGTCTCTCCGCTGAAACTGTCCCCAATATAGTTCATTGAGTAGGTCGCTCCCAGACTCAATGTCGGAAGAGTCTCATATACGGCAGCCCGGTATTGCAAGTCAAGCATTTTCTGACGGTTTCTGAACATTCTGAAAGTAAGCAGTCCCCCCGCGTGGAAACCTCTGCCATTCGTCTTGAATATTTGCGCTTCCATATCATCCACATTTATTTCCCGCACCACGATTTCCTTATCCACCGGGAATCCCATCCGGAACTTGAGCAGATTCTTCTGTATCATTATGGCCTGCACCACTGACTCTTTCTCCGATTCCAGATTCGTGCGGTTGACATCTATCTGTCTTACGTCCACCGAACGCGAAAGGCCGCTTTCCGCATTCGCTTCCAGTATGCTCGACATCTTGTCCATCAATGCAATGCTCTCACCGTAACACTCTACTGCATAACCAAGGACTTGAATGGAATAATAGAGGGAGGCAACCTGCGCAACGAGTTCTTCCCTGTCAATCTCCTCCTCGGTTTCACTCATCAGAACGCCCAACCGCGCAATGTCCAACGCATTGAACAGCTGAAAGTTGACAATCTGCTGCGAGAGCGTCGCACCCCAATTGGCGTTGTAGTCCATACCCATTGTCACGGTCATATACTTTGGTGCATTCGGGTCGCGCATCGCCTCCGGCAGCATTGAATTCACAAAGTTCGGCATCGCTATGGTAGTCTTCCTTATGTTGTAGCCTATACCTGCTGATGCGCTGACCTGAGGCATAAATCCGCCGACAACCCCCTGCACGGATTGTCTGGCGGAGGCGTTCGACAGTTTGTCTTTCTGAAGTTCGAGATTGTGTTCCACGGCATAGTCAAGGCATTCGCGGAGGGATAACATCTCCTGCGCCGAGACTGTCGAAGCGACCAGACCCAGCAGCGATACAAGTGCAATCGTTGTACTGAATTTCATTTGTCTCCTGTCTTTTCAATGTTATTAACAATGTCGTTTAACGATGTCGTTAGTGCAAATATACGACTAAAATTGAAATTGACAAGACAAATATTCGGAAAATGAACCGAAGGCACTCACGATTAAGATTCGTTATTGTGACACCTTCTTATTCAGCGATTTCAGCACGATGCATTGAATGGTTGCCGTGGTGTTCTTCACGCACAACCGGACTGAACCGATCGAATTACATCATCGTAACGATTTTCGGAATCAAAGAGATGTCAGCGGGAAGCCAGTCAACAGACTCGAGTTGCTCTGCGGAGAGCCAGCGGGCGGCCTCGTGCTCGATAAGATGAAGATCGCCAGAAATGATTTCGCAGGCATAGCACCTCATCGAAAGGTGAAAATCCGGGTAGTCATATTCAATGGTGTCAATCAGTTCGCCGACCCTGATTTCGGTTTCCAATTCTTCGCGGATCTCTCTTTGGAGCGCTCTCTCCGGACTCTCCCCGGCCTCGACCTTGCCGCCCGGAAATTCCCATCCGTCCTTGAAGGCTCCATAGCCACGCTGCGAAGCGAACACTCTTCCATCTTTGAATATCACTGCGGCGACAACGTTTATTGTCTTCATTTTCAATGTTATTTAGAGTTATGATACTGTTTGCACAGGAAAGGGATTGCAGAGCACTGAACTGCCTACTTCAATGGCTTCTTCCGGGCAAGTTCGAAAACTGCCGGTGAAAGGTGGCAGTAGCCGCCGGGATTCTTCTCAAGATAGTCCTGATGGTATTCCTCCGCTTTGTAGAAACAGCGGAGAGGCTGAACTTCTACAGCGGATTTCCTGCCGGCCCGCTCCTCAAAAGAGCCAAGCACATTTTCAATCACTTCCTGGTCATCACCGCTATCATAATATATGCCGGTTCGGTATCTTGTGCCTTCGTCCTCACCTTGTTTGTTAAGACTGAAAGGGTCTACCATTTTCAGAAACAGGCGCACAAGCTCTTCCAGAGAAACCATCTCGGGATCAAAGCGCACGTGGACGCACTCCGCGTGACCGGTCTCATCCGCATAGACCTGCTTATAGGTCGGAGTGATTTCCCAGCCGTTAGCGAATCCTACCTCAGTGAAAACTACTCCGTCAACTAACTTGAAGAACTTCTGAGCCCCCCAGAAGCAGCCGCCGGCGAACCAGATGTCCCTTCCCTTTCCGTAGAGCAAGGCCGTCACCTCCTCAAGGTACTTTTTGTCTGTCTCGTCAAATGTGTTCAGTTCCTTGCTGTCGATGTCAAGGACTGCCGCTATCCGCCCTCGTTTCCAACAAGGCACGACAATCTCGCTCCGGCTTTCGGTCGAGCAGGCTATGTGGCCGGGGAACCGCTCGACATCAGGTACAACGACCGTTCGTTCCTCGTTCCACGCTGTGCCGCACACTCCCCTGCCTCTTGCTATGCGCATACAGGCCACCGGCCCTTGAAATGGTCCGAGTGCCAGTTCTTCAGAGGACACAACACGGTAAAAGCCAGTCCACCAGAAGACTAACTCACTGTGAAGCATCGCCGCGATGTTCGACATTCCCGCAATCTCGTCAGTCTCCCCGGCAAGAAGAGTCCGGATCCGGGGCAGAAGCGCAATGTATTTCTCTTCCTTTGTCATATTCGTCGTCAAAGTTCGAAGTAAATATAGTATTTTTTGAATAATTTTGCGACATTTACACTGAGAAGCTGTTTAAAAATGATTCCCGCATTTTATTATGCGGAATTTTCGAGACAGT
>CAVCPY010000248.1:0-13413 GCA_963604245.1 Eggerthellaceae bacterium | reverse complement strand
AAAGATGAAAATGGCCGGAAAGGCCGCATAATAAAAAAGAGGAATTATTTTTAAAACAGCTTCTTATTGTCTGACAGCGACTTTGTCAAGGAAACACTGGATGGTGTTCTCCATAAGGCAGCAGATGGTCATCGGGCCGACACCGCCGGGAACCGGGGTGATGACGGAGGCTTTCGGCTCCACAGAGGCGAAGTCAACATCGCCGCAGAGGTTGCCGTTCTCGTCCCTGTCCATTCCCACATCGATCACTGCGGCTCCGTCCTTCACCATATCGCCTGTCACGAATTTCGCTCGGCCGATGGCCACCACAAGGATGTCGGCCTGTCTTGTGATTTCAGGCAGGTTCTTTGTCCTTGAATGGCAGACTGTCACAGTGGCATTCCTGTCGAGCAGAAGTTTGGAGATCGGGAGACCAACAATCTGGCTACGGCCAATCACCACGGCATTCTTGCCGGCGATCTCGTAGTCCGCATCCTCGAGAAGCCTTATGATTCCCATCGGGGTGCAAGGTACCACGCAGGAGGAGTTCGGCCTTTTCTGCCAGAGGGCGGCCGTGTTCAAAGGATGGAAACCGTCCACGTCCTTGGACTGGGCGATGGCCTCGATCACCTTCGGTTCGCTGATCTGCTTCGGGAGGGGAAGCTGGACAAGAATTCCGTCCACTGTGTCGTCAGCGTTGAGTTCGGTGATCTTGTCAAGAAGTTCCTGCTCCGGAGTGTCGGCAGACATCCTGACGGTGGTATTCCTGATTCCTACCACGTCACAGGCCTTGGCCTTGTTCTTGACGTAGGTCTGGCTGCCCGGATCGTCTCCGACAAGGATAACGACCAAATGAGGGACTCGGCCATACTTTGCAGGGAATGTGGCCACCTGCTCCGCCATCCGGGCCTTTAACCTGGCCGCTAAATCTTTTCCGCTTATAATCATAAGTATAAAGTTATTTCTTATTGTTTCAACTTTCGCAAGCAACATAGTGCCTGTGTCAAAATGCCTTATCTCACGTTCGGAGTGCATCGGCCGAGAATGTTCAGTTCACGTTACCCCCTCCCTAAATCCCTCCCCTCGGGGGAGGGAGTTGCTCCGTCACTGACGTGACGGGAAATAAGGTGTTTCGCAGGTGCGAAACTTAAGTTATTGTCTTATCGACACTTCGGCAAACTCGGTGACCGGAGGATCTGATGCCGAGCCTTTCGAAGCATCTATCTATAGTACAAGATGTCCGATGTCGGAGCGGTAGAAAAGGTTGTCGCAGTGGATCTTACGGACTGCGGCGAGGGCCTTGTCCCGTGCCTGGCGAAGTGTCTCGCCGGAAGCCACCACCATCAGGACACGTCCGCCGGAAGTCACAAGGGATTTCACTCCGGATTCCGGATTGACAGCTTCCTTTGTCCCCATCTGGTAAATCTTCACGGACGAATCAGCCAGAGCGTCCTCCAGCCCGGCGATCTCAAAACCTTTCTCATAAGAGCCCGGATAGCCTTTCGAAGCCAACACGAAACCAAGAGCCGGCTCGGCGGACCACTTGATTTCCGGCATCAGCTGCGATGAAGGAATCCTCACTCCCTCGGCGGAATCAGTCCCTTCCGGAGCGTTCACGAGTCTGCCCCCATCTGTGACGGCGCAGAAGATTTCGAATATGTCGGACTCCAGCCGTGGCAGAACCACCTCTGTCTCAGGGTCTCCGAAACGGCAGTTGAACTCGATGACCTTGATGCCCGACGGAGTCTTCATCAGGCCTCCGTAAAGCAATCCCTTGAACGGGCAGCCCTCGGCAACCATCGCGGCAGCAGTCTTTTTCATAATATGCTCAAGGGCATATTCCTCATCCTCTGCGGTGATGACAGGGACTGGCGAATATGCTCCCATACCTCCCGTGTTGGGGCCTTTGTCCCCCTCGAACGCCCTTTTGTGGTCCTGTGCGACGGCCAGAGGGAAGACCTCTTCACCGTTCACGAAGCACATAAACGAGAACTCGGGGCCGGTGAGATATTCCTCAACCACGACCCTGCCCTTGCCGAACTTGTCGTCAAGAAGCATATCCTTCAGGGCCGCCTGGGCTTCGGAGAATGTCTCAGGAATGACGACACCCTTGCCGGCGGCCAGACCGTCATATTTCAGAACAATAGGGAAATTGTGTCTGCTGACATATCCAATGGCTTCATCGTAGTTGTCGAAGGTCTTGAAGGACGCGGTCGGGATGTCGTACTTCTCCATCAGCCGCTTGGCGAAATCCTTGCTGGACTCGATGCGCGCGGCGGCTGCGGAAGGACCGAATATCCTGAGGCCGGCTTCCGTGAAGGCATCCGCGATTCCTGCGGAAAGAGGCACCTCGGGGCCAACCACGGTCAGGTCAACACCGTGTTCCTTCGCAAACTCCACAAGTTCAGGAATCTGTGTCTCCTTAAGAGGAACGCACTCGGCCTGTGCGGCGATTCCGGCATTCCCGGGAGCGCAGAATATCTTGCCGACACGTCTGGAACGGCTCAAAGCGTCCACGATGGCGTGCTCGCGTCCGCCTCCGCCGACAACCAGCACGTTCTCGGACAGCAGAGTGTCCAGCATAATCGTCTTGCCGTCACTCTTGTTCGTCGAATCGAAATGAAATACTCGCATAAAGGACTAATGTTTGAAATGACGTTCTCCGGTGAAGACCATTGCGATGCCAAGCTCGTTGCACTTCTTTATCGAATCCTCGTCACGGACTGATCCGCCAGGCTGCACGATGGCCTTCACTCCGTACTCGGCTGCGAGGGTCACGCAGTCGTCGAACGGGAAGAATGCATCGGAAGCCAGCACGAGACCGGCCTTGCGGGCGGCCTCCTTAGGGGCAACGGGTGCGCCTGTCCTTGCGGTCTCCTCCTCGGCCAACGTGGCCGCGGCCTGCTTCAGGGCAAGCTCGGCGGAACCAACGCGATTCATCTGGCCGGCACCCACACCGTAGATCATTCCGGCCTTTCCGACGGCGATAGCGTTGGACTTGACGTGCTTCACTATTCTCCAGGTGAAATTCAGATCGGCAATCTGCTCCTCGGCAGGCCTTGTCTCGGTAACGGTCTGCACAGCGGTCACAGGCACAATCGAAAGGTCTTGATTCTGAACCAGAAGTCCTCCGTTGACGCTGACACACTGCATCTGTTCCTCGACCGAGCCTTCCATATTCACTTTCAGAACACGCAGATTCTTTTTGGTACACAGCAATTCAAGAGCGTCCGGTGCGAACGACGGAGCCATCACTATCTCAAGGAAAATCGGCTTCAAGAGCTTGGCGACCTCAAGGTTCACCTCGCGGTTGAACGCCACGATTCCTCCGAAGATGGATGTCTTGTCGCCCTCGTAAACCTTCTTCCAAGCATCGACCACATCAGTCCCGAGACCAGCCCCGCACGGATTCATATGTTTCAGACCCACGGCGAAAGGACCGCTGAACTCGCGGACGATGTTCAGGGCGGCGTTGGCATCCTGAATGTTGTTGTAGGACAGTTCCTTGCCATTCAGCTGCTCGGCCGTGGCCAATGAATATGGGACCGGCTTCAAGGTCTTGTAGAACTTTGCCTTCTGGTGAGGGTTCTCGCCGTAGCGGAGATTCTGGCAGATGTCATATTCAAGGAAAAGTTTCTCCGGAAGGCCGGCCTGTGCGCGCATATAGGTCGCGATAGCGCTGTCGTACTCGGCGGTGTGGGTGTAGGCCTTGGCCGAGAGTTTAAGACGGGTCTCCGGGGTCGTGTCGCCTGTCGCCTTGATTTCGGCAATCACCGTGGCATAGTCTTCAGGGTTGACTACGACCGTGACTGAAGCCCAGTTCTTTGCGGCGCTGCGGAGCATCGAAGGTCCGCCGATGTCGATGTGTTCGACGGCATCCTCCATCGTGACATCCGGCTTGGAAATCGTCTCGCGGAACGGATAGAGGTTGACACAGACCAGATCTATCTTTTCTATTCCGTTGTCGCTCAACTGTTTCATATGGTCGGGAATGTCCCTGCGGGCCAGAAGCGCTCCGTGAATCTTCGGATGAAGGGTCTTCACCCTGCCGTCGCAGATCTCTGGGAATCCCGTGACATCGCTTACGCTGGTCACAGGGAGACCTGCCTCCCTCAACATCTTCATCGTGCCGCTGGTGGAAAGGATCTCCCATCCTAGCGACACAAGTTCCCGGGCGAAACCCACAACGCCCGTCTTGTCGCTAACACTGATTAAAGCTCTCATTTATATACCTTTATGAAGTTATTCTCAAAAAAACCTTGCTTCCTACCTGACACCGCCATCCAGGATTATCTTCAGATGACACAACATCAGCCTACCTTCTGAATCACGGAGATGCATCCCGTTACCCTCGCACCATTTCCAGTACCTGCATTCAGCACAGTCATCCTTCCGCATCCACTCCCGGTCACGGTACGGCCCGAAGCGATTCTCCCAGACATCCGTGAAATCATCCCGGTAGATGTTGCCCTGATGGTAGTCGGAACGGATGCTCGTGCAGGCCGAAATCGAACCGTCAACCAGGACGGAGCCCACCGTCACTCCGGCCTGACAGGAATAGAAACGGTCCCGGACATCTCCCTCATAAGACCCGAGAAAGCCTTCGCAGCCATAACTCGCCTTGATCCTTCCCTCCTTTCTCGTCGCCTTGATGAAATCCAGCATCCCGCGGAACATTTCCGGCGGCAGCCGGAGATCCGGATCCAGAGCGGCTCGACCTTGGGGGAATATCGAGAAAAGCCTCCATTCCTTCAATCCGAGGCCTATCAGAAACTCTTTCAGCTGAAGAAGTTGCGGAAAATTCCGGCGATTGACGCACGTCACGACATCAAAAGCAATCCCTGACCGGACAGCCATCCTGATTGTCCCGGCGGCACGGACGAAACTCCCTTCACGCCCCCGAAGCCAGTCGTGATTCTCCTCCAGGCCGTCCAGACTGACCGTCATCGAGTGAAGACCGGCTCCGAGGAGACGTGAGAATCTTTCCTTCGTCATCCCGAAGCCGTTCGTGACCATCCCCCACGGAAATCCGCGGGAATATATTCCTTTGCCGCATTCCTCCAAGTCCGCCCTCATCGTCGGCTCTCCGCCGGAGACGATGACGAAAACCTTGTGCGGATCGGTCTTCGCGGCGATGGAATCAAGCACCTTGAAGAAGTCCTCCTTCGGCATATCCGGAGTGGCGGCCACCTGCTTGCAGTCACTTCCGCAGTGTCGGCAAAGGAGGTTGCAACGGAGTGTGCATTCCCAGAAGAGTTGCCTGAGAGGATGATCCTCCTCCACAGACTTGCGCAGCGACCTTGCTATGTCAAGCGCGATTCTTCTTCTGACCGAAAGCCCGTCCATCCGTCACTCGCTCTTCTTCAACGTCTTCGTGCCTTTAAGAGAGTACTCCCCCTCATACCACCGACCGTCCCCGTCACTGACTTGCTCCGCCTTGACGGTCAGGCTGTCTCTCTTGAACAGCCCCCCGTTGTCCTCCCCGTCAACATCTTCAAAGTAGAACTTGACCTCATTCCCCTCCGGGAAGACGTTCTTGTAAGATTTCACGGCCTTCCCGTCCGCATCGGTGACGAGCGCATCATCAAGACCGTTCAGACTGGAGGTGACACGGATGCCCTTGACAGGTTTCTCGTTTTCGTCCACTACGGTCAGGTCAACTTCGTAGTCGGTGGTAGGCACGCCATACTCACACGCACCGTTCCAAAAGCCGTTGCCGCAACCGGAAAAGCCGAGCATCGCAAGCAGCGACCGGCCGATGGCCGAAGTCAGTCTGGCAAATGTTTTTTTCATAATTCCGAAGCTTTAATCATTTCAGAAGCTGCTTAAAACAGCTTCTCAACCAAATCCCGGGATTTCAAATCCTTGCACCGAAAATCACCTGATTCTAAAGCAAATGAATATCCACTCCCGGCCTGTCGGTCACGCGTCCGATGACGGTCGCCTTGTCCCCGTAGCCGGCAAGAATGCCGATGGCCTTCTGAGCTTCAGACTCATCCAAGGCCAGAACCATTCCGACACCCATATTGAATATGTTGAACATCTCCCTGTGAGGGATGTTGCCGTACTTCTCCAGAAAGCGGAAAACCGGAAGAATCGTCCAGGAACCTTCCTGAACCTCTATTCCCTGGCCCTCGCGGAGGATTCTAGGGATGTTCTCGTCGAAGCCGCCGCCTGTGATGTGGGCGACTCCGTGCACGTCGCAGTTGCGGATGACATCCAAAACCTGCTTCACATAGATTCTGGTCGGGGTCAGGGCGACAAGTCCGAGCGGCTGGCCGGACTCCAGTTCAGGATAAACCTTGTGCAGATCCAGATTGTTGTCGGAGAAGATTTTGCGCACGAGGCTGAAGCCGTTGCTGTGGACTCCGGTGGAGGCTATTCCCACCAGCACGTCCCCGGCCTTTACTTTCGTGCCGTCAATGAGCTTGGATTTCTCCACGACACCTGTGGTGTAGCCAGCGATGTCATATTCACCGTCGGCGTACATTCCCGGCATTTCGGCTGTCTCACCGCCCACAAGGGCGCACCCGGCCTGACGGCAGCCTTCCGCAACTCCGGCTACAATCGCCTCCACGACTTCCGGCCGGGTTTTCCCCTGGGCCACATAGTCGAGGAACACAAGCGGTTCCGCTCCCTGTGCGAGGACATCGTTCACGCACATCGCCACGGCGTCTATACCGATGGTGTCGTGCTTGTCCATAGCGAACGCCAGCTTGAGTTTCGTGCCGACACCGTCCGTTCCGCTGACCAGAACAGGTTCCTTGATGTTCAGTTTTGAAAGGTCGAACATCCCTCCGAACGAGCCGATGTTCCCCATCACGCCGAGCCTGTCGGTTGAAGCGACGTGCTTCTTGATTCTGCGGACAACGTCGTAACCCGCCTCAAGGCTCACGCCGGCCTTCTCGTAATCAACTGCCATAGTGTAATATACTCCTTAATAAATTATAACCATATTCATATACTCCTGGACAACAAGATGTTTCCAATTGTCCATAAATCAGAATTTGTGTTCTTCGTTGACCTCCTCGATGCTTGAGTATAGGGCAGTCGGGTAGTCGCCGCTGAAGCAGGCAAGGCAAAGGTCGGAGCGGTGTCCCGCCTCGAAAAGACCCTCCTCCGAAAGGAAGGCCAGAGAGTCGGCCTCAATCGCCTGACGGGCCTGCTCCAGATTCCTTGAATAGCATAGGAGCTCCTTGTGCGTGGACATATCGACCCCGTAGAAGCACGGATTCTTGATCATCGGGCTGGCGATCCTCATATGGACCTCCCTGGCCCCGGCCTCGCGCAGCATCCGCACTATCCTCAGCGACGTGGTCCCGCGCACGATGGAGTCATCCACCAGGATTATCCTCTTGTCCTTCACGATACTCCGCACAGGCGACAGCTTCATCTTCACGCCCTTGTCCCTCATCTCCTGCGACGGCTGGATGAATGTCCTGCCTATGTAGCGGTTCTTGATGAGCCCCATCTCATTTGGAAGCCCGCTGGCCTCTGAATATCCCGACGCGGCGCTGAGGCTGGAGTCCGGCACACCGACCACGATGTCGGCGTCCACGTGAGACTCCCGAAAGAGGATTCTCCCGCTTTCCTTCCTGAAAGAATGCACGTTGCACCCTTCGATGTCGCTGTCCGGACGGGAGAAGTAGATGTATTCCATAGCGCACATAGCGTGGCGCTGGTAGTCTGAATATTTCCGGCTCCTGATGCCGTGGTGGTCGATCGTCACGACCTCGCCCGGCTCGATGTCCCGGATGAACTCCGCACCCACGACACTGAACGCGCAGGTCTCGCTGCTTATGACATAGCCGTCGCCGAGCCGTCCGATGGACAGAGGCCGCAGACCGTACTTGTCCCTCATAGCGTAAATCCTGTGGTTTGTCATCACCAGAAAAGCGAATGCCCCTTCAATCATATTCAGGGCCTCCATTATCGGGTATATTCTCGGACTGTTCCTTTCGACAGGCTCCTTCTTGATGAGGTGTGCCAGAATCTCGCTGTCGGACGTGGACTGGAAAAGGCTGCCGCGGTCTTCAAGGTATTTCCTGAGCTGGGCGGAGTTGACGACATTGCCGTTGTGGACAAGGGCGAAGTCTCCGCTGTTGTGCCTGAAAAGAAACGGCTGGACGTTCTCGATGCCGCCTCCGCCGTGGGTGGAGTAGCGCACGTGTCCGATAGCCATATCGCCGTGAAGAGAGCCGAGGTTCTCGCTGTTGAAGACTTCGGTCACGAGCCCGAGCCCCTTGACCCGGTGAAGCTCTCCGCTATCGTTGACCGAGACTATTCCGCAGCCTTCCTGGCCGCGGTGCTGAAGCGAGTGGAGACCGTAGTAGGTCACCTCGGCGGCGCGAGGGACGCCCCAGACGCCGAACACCCCGCATTCTTCTTTAAGTTCCTTTGAAAACATATTTCTTTCGCGGACTAAAGCACAAAGATAGCGAATTATTCCACTTGGGGCAAAAGAAAGTGCGGCTCGATAAAAACAAAAACAGCTTCTGAAGCTTTGCGGAGTTTCATCCGTAAATGTCCCTCAGCACCGCCAGGGAGCGGACGTTGACGGAGGACTCGGTGTGATGCTCGATGTACTTGAGGATGCACTCGGCGATCCCGTTGCGGTCGGAACCTCTTAAGGGCATCAGCATCGCTTCGCCGAACGGTCTGGTCAGCAGGGCCTTGATGTGGCCGAGATGATTGCCGGCGAACGGGGCGAGACCGGCGGTGTCGGGATTGAAGCCGAGGACGGCGCAGAGTTCCAGCAGAAACCAAAGGTGGAAATTGGCGAAGTCGCTCTGCAATGCGTCAAGCGTCAGGACGCTCTTCTTCAGCCAGTCCGCCAGCCCCTCCTCGTTCGCCTGATCCTTTATCACCCGGAAAAGCACCTCGCTCATAAAAAGCGTCATAGTGTTCTTGTGAATATTCCCGCGGATTCCCGCGAGCGGACTGACGCTGACGAAGTTGCGGGCGAACCAGAGGTCTGATTTCGGGTTCTCGGCGACCTCCGCCTCAAGAATATTCAAAGGCAGGAAAAGCGCCATCGCCGTCTTTGGGCTCACCTTCACAAGGAAACCCCGCCTTCCATATTCCCGACTGATCGTGTGCAGGACAATGGAATTCTCACCTACTTTGGTGTGGCAGATGACGATGAGTTCGGCCTTCGCTCGCATCGGCGGTCATTAAAGAATCTGTCGCTGACTCCTGAGCCACTGCGCCATAGCCCTCAGGGCCTTGCCACGGTGCGAGATTTCGTTCTTCTGCTCCTCGGTGATGTCGGCTGCGGTGAGACCGGGATATTCATCTGTCAGGAAGACAGGGTCGTAGCCGAAGCCTCCCCTGCCGGACTTCTCCCGGGCGATCGTGCCTTCCATCGTCCCCTCGAACTGGTGGACCTCCCCGTTCAGGATCAGTGTCACAACGCTGCGGAAGCGGGCCCTGCGGCTGACCTGCTGACCGGTAGCCTCCAGCCTGGCGAGTTCGGAGAGGACCTTGTCCATATTCTGATCGAAGTCCTTTGACGGTCCGGCGTAACGAGCCGTATAGACTCCCGGCGCTCCGCCCAGCGCATCCACCTCCAGCCCCGTGTCGTCGGCGAAGCAGTCGCATCCCTTTCTGTCATAGATGTACCGCGCCTTCTGGAGCGAGTTCTCCTCCAGCGTCTCCCCCGTCTCCGGAATGTCCTCCGTGATCCCGAAATCCGCCGGGGTCAGCAGTTCAAACCCTTCCCCCAGAATCTCGGAAGCCTCCCTCAGCTTCCCCCGGTTGCCCGTCGCAAAAACTATTCTTGTCATATATCGAAAAACTATTTTGAGGCTTCGGACATCTCTATACACAATGACGATTCTGTTTTTCTTTTACAATAGAAATAAACTGCTTCAGAGATAGCAGGTCACTCCTATAACGGTCATCAAAAGAATTCCTGTTGTCTTCTGGAATCACGAGTACAACTCGCTCGTGCTTCATCTCTTGAAGTTGATTAGCCGATATACTCGGTTGAAGAGTAAACAAGTATTTGGTGCCAATACGATCTGCCTCGTTCAAGACTTGACGCCAACGATCTTTGTTTGAACCACGTTCTCCCGGGACATCAAACAGTAAAGATTCCGCTTCCTTCGGAACATAAAAGCCAGTCTGATGAGAAGTCAGGTTGACATCATTCGCAGTAATAAAGCGACAAAAAGCCTTTCTTGATCTATTTACTTGCGAAACCGCATAGTTAAAGATATCGCTCATACCTTTTTCTTCATTGTTTTTAACAATTGTTCTGCCACAGCTGTAACTAAAGGCACAATAACAGAATTCCCACACTGGCGATAAGCCTGAACTTCAGAGACCGCATTAATAATGTATTCATCCGGATACCCCATAAGACGAGCGCACTCACGAGGAGTAAGGCGACGCGGATTGATACCATCACCTTGAGGGATAAGGATTTCCGAGCCATCCTTATAGTAGCGGGCGCTTAAAGTACGAGAAATACCTTTAAGATCCACAATACTATAACCGAAGCCATTACCTTTCTCTTTGTGTTTCTGCGCATAGTTTTGGAGATACGTCCATAACTTATCCGACAAAGTGTATTTGCTTGACACGTCTTTCTCCAATATGTCACCTATATTGTTCCTTGGGCCACCTAATTTAGGGAAAAAGAATCTCTCCTTGCCTCCATAAACTCTCCGATCATAACCAACAATCATAATTCTCTCGCGATGCTGAGGTACATAGAATTTGCCATCCAAAACTTCGTAATGAATGCTATAGTCTAACTCTTCAAGAGTCTCCGTAATCACCTTGAATGTACGCCCCTTATCGTGAGAAACCAAGTTTTTTACATTCTCCAGAAAGAATGCTTTAGGGCGATGACGGCAGATAATGTCTGCAACATCGAAGAAAAGTGTCCCCTGTGTCTTGTCCTTAAACCCAGTTTCTCGTCCAAGACTGTTTTTTTTTGACACACCGGCAATGGAGAATGGTTGACAGGGAAATCCTGCACACAATACATCAAAATGCTCAGGGATATAGGACTTTGTCTCCTCTTTGGTTATATCACCAAATGGCATATCACCGAAATTGGCCAAATATGTTCTCTGAGCATACTTATTCCACTCTGAAGAGAAAATACATTTACCTTCTTGAGCCTGCATAGCTAGACGGAAGCCTCCCATACCAGCAAAAAGATCGATGAACGTGAACTTAGGCGTTTCGGGTTCGGGGAAAGGAACTTCGAAGAATTCCTTGAAGAAAAGTTCCAAATGATCATCTTTAAGAGCCAATTTGTCGCATCCTTCTTTATCGAGAACCTCTTCTGCCATAAAAGACAATGCCTCATTCATACCTGCCGGACTCAAGTATTTACGGTTATGCAGGTATTGAGTCAAAACAGATAGGCCGTCTTTTATTTCTTTTTTCTCGCATTGGGCTAATAGAGCCTGAGAATCAATGCAAGTCAGATATGGATATCTTTCGCTATTATGCATCGCACAACGTATAAACTTGTCAAAGTTAAGAATTTTTTCGTCACAAACTTGGTATGTTTCCATTAGTTTTCGATAGTCAGACTTTCAACAACAATATATGCTATTCATTACGACTATCTTATCAAGCAAGGGGAAATGACTACGAAAGAAAGGCTGTCAAGACTAAAATAGACATATCTTTCGGAAAATGCTTAAATTTGTGGGGTTGGCACGGGTATTGCGCCCGTGTCTGCGCTTTGTCGCCACAAGGATGGCGAGGCGGTAATATTCAAGAATATATTCGATGAACATGAAGATCAAATCATTGATAGCGGCTTCGCTGGCCGTCGTGGTCAGCGCCGCGGCATCCGGGCAGTCACAGAGCTTCAAGCTCGGGAAATGGACCGAAATCCAGAACTCCATCCTTAAGGAACTCAACCGGTCCTACGTGGACTCTCTGCCGGTGGACAGGATAGAGAGAGCGGGCATCGACGCGATGCTGGAGAGCCTTGACCCCTACACCGTTTACATCCCCGAGGAGGAGAACGAGGACCTGATGATGATGATCAACAAGGCCTACGGAGGCATAGGAGCCATCATCTACAAGCCGCAGAAGGACGGGAACGTCATAATCAACGAACCTTACAAGGGTTCCCCGGCGGAAAAGTACGGCCTTGGCTGCGGCGATGAGATTCTCGAAATCGACGGGGCGACCACCCACGGGCTCACCAGTCAGGAATGCTCAGACAGGATGAAGGGCAAGCCCGGCACCACAGTCAAGTTCAAGGTGCAGAAAGTACGCTCAAAGGAAATCGTGGACATCGTGGTGACCCGCGAGAGGATCCACCTCCCCGACATTGAATATGCCGGGATGCTCAACGACACGACCGGGTACATCTACCAGAGCGGCTTCACGGAGAACGTCTCCGGAGAGCTGCGCAACGCCTTCCAGAAGCTCAAGAGCCAGGGGATGAAGAAGCTGGTCCTCGACCTGAGGGGCAACGGGGGCGGCCTTATGAGCGAGGCGGTGAGCATCGTTTCACTCTTCGTGCCGAAAGGCTCGATGGTCGTGTCCTCCAAAGGACAGGCCGCCGGGACGGAGACGCACTACAAGACCGCTTCCGAACCGCTTGACACGCAGATCCCAATCATCGTGATGGTGGATTCAGGCTCGGCGTCCTCATCCGAAATCGTGACCGGGGCGCTCCAGGATCTTGACAGGGCCACGGTGATGGGCACGAGGACCTTCGGCAAGGGGCTTGTCCAGAGCATCCGCCCGCTGCCGTACAACGGCCAGCTGAAAGTCACCACGGCGAAATATTACACCCCGTCAGGCCGCTGCGTCCAGGCGATCGACTACTCGCACCGCAATGAGGACGGCAGCGTCGGCTACATCCCCGACTCTCTGACCCACGAGTTCAAAACCGCACACGGCAGGACGGTGCGTGACGGCGGCGGCATCACCCCGGACGTCACCATCGAGGGGCACGACTACAGCCGCCTGACATATTCTCTCGTATATTCAGGAATCATTCAGGAATATGCCCTTAATTATGTCCGTGAACACGCCGATGCGGACGAGGACTTCCACCTCGCCGACAAGGACTGGGACAACTTCGTGGCCTTCGCCAAGACAAAGGAGTTCGACTACCGCTCCAGCGCAAAGACCTACTTCGACCGGATGAAGAAGGAACTGGAGAAAGACGGTCTGTCAAAGAATATGTCCGCGGAACTTGACGCACTTCAGAAAGCCCTGGAGATGGACAAGGAGACCTTCCTGAAACTGAAGAAAGACGAGATCGTCCCGTTCATCGAGGAGGAGATCGCTGTCCGCTACCACTTCCAGGAAGCCGGCATCAAAATCCGTCTCCGCTACGACGACCAGCTCCGACAAGCCCTCGCCAGCCCGATGATCGAGATATAGTTACTTAAGTTTCGCATATGCGAAACACCTCATTTCCCGTCACGGCAGTGACGGAGCACA
>CAVCPY010000247.1:0-2164 GCA_963604245.1 Eggerthellaceae bacterium | reverse complement strand
TGTCTCGAAAATTCCGCATAATAAAATGCGGGAACCTTTTTTAAACAGCTTCTTATAGCCCAGGTTATTTCCTGGAGTAGTCCTCAACTCTGAAGGCTTTCGGCCGCTCCATCTTCTCGGTGTAAACGTTGCCGAACTCATCCGTCACCTTGATCGTGAGATCCGTGTCGGCGTCAGGGGCGGTCACCTTGAAGAAATGATGCCACTTTTCCGTGACAAAATTCGGACGGGATGTCAGCTCGGCATTGTTGTACCTCTTGACCGAAAGCGCCGCGATGTGCAGAGGGTCGTAAGCCGATGTCGCCGTCCAGTCCAACTTCTTGCCGCTCTCGTCGGTGACTTCCAGAGTCCAGTTGGAATTCCAGTTCCAGATGTTGATGAGAACCTCATTGTTCGAATTCTCGGGATAGGCCTTGACATACTGACCGAAGCCTTTGTCCGTCAACTCACTGTTGTCCAAAGGAATGTTCGGGACATCCTTGTAGGAGAACGAGACCTGGTTGAGGTCGTAGGAGCGGAACTGGTAACTCTCGTCCCAGGCGGTGGCCTTGTACCGCCACCGGATGTCCGTGCCGTCGATGTCCCAGATGCTGTAGCCGGCCGGAGAGCCGTCGGTGCCGACATACACGCCGGAAGTCAGTTTCCCCGACCACCACCAGGAGCCGCAGACAGAACCGGCGTTGTGTTCGTGCAGGTCAGCCGCCCAAAGGCTTGACTCTTCAGGGTTGACATTATAAATCACGTGGGTATGCCCGGTGACAAAATGCACCTTGTAGCCCGAAAGCAGCCGGAAGAGCCGGGCCGTGTCTCCGCCCAGAGCGACTTTGAAGCTGTTCACGGAACTTGGGGTGAACACCTGTGCGTGGGTCGTGACAATAATAGGCGTGGACTTGTCCACGTACGAAAGATCCTTTTCGAGCCAGTCCAGCTGCTCGGAGGTGACATCCCTGCTGTAGTTCCGGCTCACGGTGCCGTCATAGTCCGCGCAATCGATGTCATCCAGCACGACATAGTGTATCCTGCCGATGTTGAACGAATAGTATGTCGGCCCAAGGTTCTTGACATAGTCCGAAGCGGCAAGGAAGTCCGCATCCGGAGCCTTTATCTTGTAGTCATTGTCGTGGTTCCCCATCGTGTGGAAAATCTGGAGATTCTTCACGCCTCCGTTGATTTCTTCAAGATATTCAGGGAAACTGTACTTGTTGTCGTACCAGTAGATGTCCCAGGTCATATCGCCAAGGGTCATTCCATACATTTTCTCCGAGCTGTGGGATGCCATATAGTCCGTCAGGTCGCTTGTGAACACCCTGAACTGAGCCTTGTCATCGGTACGGTTGGCAAGGTGCATATCCCCGAGGAAGAACATCTTGTACTTGTCCTGACCGGAGACTTTCGTCAGGACGAAATCCTTCTGCTCCACCTGTGAGGACGAAGCCGTAAGATAATTGTAGAATTGCGGCAGAACGCCCCGCGACGGGACTTCATAGCCGCTTGGAACGGAGATGAACACATAGCCCCATTTCTTGGCAGATTTGAGCTGGTAGAGTCCGTCGGAGCCCGTCTCAGCGACCTGGACGCCGTCCGAAACCACCACTCCAGGGACTCCCTCGCCTTCGCAGAGCACGCGCCCCCAGACAGTGGTTCCCTTGTCAGGAGAGAAGTCCGGATCGGTTTTTGATTTGATTGTCAGGGTCGTCTCGCCGAAGGATTTTTTCTTCTTCCCCCTGCGGATGACAACCTCGTACTTTCCGCCCATCAGGTTCTGCGGAAGCCTCACATTGAACTCCTTGGAGGAGACACTCTCTATGACGCAGGCAGTCGTGCCAAAAAGGAACTCGTCCGTCTGCAGCGGAGCCTTTGCCTGAAGCACCCTGAATGTTACCAGACCGGCCGGTTCCGCCTCAATCTGAGTAGGCAGAGAGAAGAGAATTTCGGACACGTCGGCAGTGCCGTCATCGCCTTTTTCAGTCTTGCCGCACTGAAGCAGCATCCCGAGGCCGAGGACGGCCAAAAGGGTGAAAAGAATCGTCTTGTAAAAAAAGTTATTTTTCATTTTCGAGTATTTCTCTGTTTAGTGATGATGAAAAAAAGTTGGTAAGTTTTTGTTTTCGGATAAATTTGTTTGTGAAGAAGGAGTGTGCCGGTGGCACAGAGGCTGATGAAC
>CAVCPY010000246.1:0-4824 GCA_963604245.1 Eggerthellaceae bacterium | reverse complement strand
TCCCTCCCCCGAGGGGAGGGATTTAGGGAGGGGGTAACGTGAAAGGCCCCGAGGGATGTGCGGAGCACACTCCCTCCCCCGAGGGGAGGGATTTAGGGAGGGGGTAACGTGGACTGAGCATTCTCGGCCGATGCACTCCGAACGTGAGATAAGGCATTTTGTCACAGGCACTTTGTTACTTGCGAAAGTTGAATGAATATTTATTGATTTTAAATAGATTCTGGATAATGGATTCAAAAGAAAGAATAGCGAAGGCGTTGACTGTCGCGACCGACACCAAGGTGTTCGAGATGGGCTGCGGGGTCAGCTCGATGGCTCCGGAAGAGTTCAAAAAATGGTTCCCTGAAAGTAAGGCCGCGGTGGTGGTCGCCGACCTCAACACTTGGGATGCTCTCGGCCGTAAGGTCTATGAGCAGTTCGTGGCCGCCGGGGTGCACACGGAGAAATATGTCATAGAGACCAGGGAGTTCCACGCCGACTGGCGTTACGTCGATATGGTTGACCACATCATCGCCGGAGACTTCGCCGCCGCGAAGAGCATAGAGAACGACCCTGACTATGTCGAGCCGGATGCGGATAAGGCTTTCAGACCTACCGCAGAGGCTGAATATGTCGCCGTCTCAGTCGGCTCGGGAGTCATCAACGACCTCTGCAAACTGGCCTCCCATCACTACAGCCAGTCCTATCTGACATTGCCCACAGCGGCTTCCGTTGACGGTTTCTCATCGTTCGGAGCCTCCATTTCCTACCATAACTCCAAGCAGACGTTCTCCTGCCCGGCGCCGAAGGTGATCATTGCCGACATAGATGTGATCGCTTCAGCCCCGAAGGCGATGACCGCGGCGGGTTACGCCGACCTGGCCGCCAAGGTTCCGGCCGGGGCCGAGTGGATGATCGCCGACCTGATGGGTACGGAGCCGATCAAGCCGGATGCTTGGCACGTGCTTCAGGACTGTCTGGATGACCTGCTGTCTGATCCTGAGGGAGTTGCGAGAGGTGACAAACAGGCCGTCGCCGACTTATTCGAGGGCTTGACCCTCAGCGGAATAGCGATGCAGGCCGCACAGTCCAGCCGCCCGGCCTCCTGCTGCGACCACCTGTTCAGCCATATTCTTGATATGACCCATCACCGTTTCAACGGCAAGCTTCAGTCGCACGGGTTCCAGGTTGCCATCGGCACCCTTACGATGTGCGCAGTATTCGACGGGCTGTTCAAGATGGATCTCACGAAGATTGATGTGGACGCCTGCGTGAAGGCCTGGCCGTCACTCGAAAGCGAGCAGGAAAGGGCTCTTGAGATATTCAAGGATTTCCCTGCGCCGAAGCTTGGCTACACGGAGATTACCAAGAAATATGACGACGCCCGGACCGTGCGCGAGCAGCTGACGAAGGTGAAGGAATGCTGGCCGGAGTTCAGGAAGAAGCTTCAGGCGCAGGTGTATTCATTCGACAGGATGCAGAATCTGATGCGTAAGGCCGGCGCTCCGCACGACCCTTCGATGATTGGCGTCTCGCGGGAGATGCTTATGAATATGTTCCCGAAGGTGCAGCTGATGCGTTTCCGCTTCAATGTGCTCGACCTTGCGAAGAGAGGGATGTTCTACGACCCTCTCGTCGAGTCGGTCTTCGCTCCGGGCGGGGCTTGGGACCTGACAAAGGAACAGGTTTAGAGTTATTTCAGCGGCGGTCACTCTTGGTGAAGTGATAGGGTCGTCCGCCACAAAAGACGAGTTAGGAATATGACAGTGCGTGGAACGGGTGTCCGTGGCTTTGCGAAAGGCCGTGCGTTCGTGGTCAGGGACTGCGGACAGAGGAATCCGTTCGAGGACATTCCGCCCGGCAGCGTCCTGGTTGCCGAGCGGCTGTCGCTGTCGGACTCCACTCTGATTGATTTCCGCAATGTGGTCGGCATCGCCACCCGGGAGGAAGACGCTGACGGTCAGGTCTGTGTGCTTGCGAAAGGCATCGGCGTTCCGGCTGTAGTCGGCATCGCCGACAGTTTCGCAGAGATTGTGGCCGGCGACCGCATCCTGATATGGAACCACGACCTGATTGTCAACCCCGACCTCGACACCACCATAGCCTACGAGAAAGCCCGCTCCGGCGCCGACATCCAGCTCAGTCTCAATCTCCCTCACTCGACGTATTTCTAAGGTCTATATATATCGCTTAAAATTTGCTCCGTTCAGTGAACCCCGAAAGTGTAAAGTTTCTTTACACCCGGTGTTAAATTTCTTTACAGTCAGGGGAAAGGGTTTGCACATTAAAATATTCATAGACAATTAATTGCTATTTTTGGCACAGAGTTGGCTTGGCAAAAAGGCCGAGCCAATCCTTTTAGGGATACGCTCTTCAGAAGCAGGTTATTTTACCAGCCTCCTACGGTTTTATGGTTAAAATGAAGTAACAATATGTCAAGCACGTACCTGAAGTTTCTGTCGAGGAACAAACTTTACACGTTCATCGAGGTTTTCGGCCTGTCGGTGGCGTTGGGATTCGTCATTCTGCTGGCATCGTATGCCAGAACCGAGTTCAGCGTCGGAGCGAAGCAGCCGCTCTCCAAACAACTGTATGTCGTCGGGGCCGGCGAATCTTTCGGAATGACGCTCGGAACTTCAGAGGAGTTTTTCCCGTCCATTCCGGAAATCAAAGGGTGGACCAGAATCTGCCAAGTGGGAGATCAGAGTGTCAAGGTCGGCGATGACCTGTACAAGGCAGAAAGGACTTTCATCGACACGAATTTCTTTGAATATTTTGACTACCGCCTTAACGGTTGTCCGAAGGACAGGGTTCTGGAGAACGAGGACGAGGTGATTCTCTCGGAGTCGTTCGCGAAGAAGGTGTTCGGGAACGAGGATCCGATAGGTCGGACGCTGTACGCAGAAAAAGAGAAGCTGACGGTGGTCGGGGTTGTTGAGGATTTCGGGGCTGTGGATGTTTTCCAACATATTGACATATTCTTGAGCATCAAGCGCGCGGAGAAGCAATTAGCGTGGATGGACAATTTCGGCAGCACGGTTCCGGTTGTCCTTCTTGACGAAGGAGCTGATGTGGAGAAGGTGCGAGAGGACATTCTGAAAAAGTATATTGAGTACTGGGATTTCTACAGGGACGACAATTCGGACAACGCCTTCCTATGGGGCGCGAGCCTGACGAGGCTGGACAAAGTCTATTTTTCGGGCTTGCAGTCCTATAGCTGTTTAAGAACAGGGAACAGGAAACAAGTGGAACTGCTGTTCATTGTCGCCCTGATACTGCTGGTCTCCGCGATTTTCAACTACATCAACCTTACGGTGGCGCAGACGGGAAAGCGTGCCAAGGAGATGGCCACCAGAAGGTTGCTCGGCGAGAACCCGTGGGACATCATCGCCAGATACATCACCGAATCCTTCGCCTTCACGATAGGCTGTTTCGCAGTCGGCGCGCTGCTGGCATATTCATTCAAACCGATGTTTGACAAGGTCTTGAGCGCCGACATCGTCCTCACCCCGGATGCTGGCACGGTTCTTTGGGCCGCGCTGGCGCTGATTGTCATCTCCGGAGTCTCCGCGCTGCTGCCGGCGCTGATCGTGTCGCGGTTCAAACCGATAGATGTCGTGAAAGGAGAGTTCCGCTTCAAGAGCAAGATGTTTTTAGGGAAGGTGTTCATCGTGCTTCAAGGGGTGTTCAGCACCGTTCTGATTGCTATGGCAATCGCGATGACGGCCCAGGTGAATCACCTTGCGAATCTGCCTACGGGCTACAACACCAAGGACATCATACAGGTGGAGGCCTACAATATAGGTTACAGCTGGGAGACGCAGAGGCCTCTCCAAGAAAGGCTTAAGACATTGCCGCAGGTGACGGACGCGGGGCTCGGAATCACCTCTCCGGTGAAGTGCGGAGCCAATGGAATCCACGACGAGACCGGAGAGAAACTGATCGGCTGGATGCGTATGGCCCAGCTGGACACGACATCGCTCAGGATTCTGGGATTCAGGCTGTTGGAGAAGTACAGCGACCTGGCGTCACCGAAGGTTCTCCTGACCGAAACCTCCAAACGAAACCTCGGGGTGAGCGCAGAGCATCCTTTTGCCGGAGGAAGCTACTCCAAAGGGGAATATGAGATCTGCGGCATCGTGCCTGACTTCCGCGTCAACGACGCCCTGTTCGAGCCGATGGAGAACGAGCAGAACTCAATCCTCATCCTCGACGAAAACTATCCTTACGCCTGCTTGCACATTCTTAAGATAAACGGGGATCGCACCGAGGCGCTTTCCGCCGTCAATGATGTCTGCTCGAAGTTCTACCGGGAGACAACCGGCGCACTCTTCGACAGCAGCCAAGCCTACTATCTTGACGACGAACTCAACGACTGCCTGAAAGGCACAAAGAACACGATGCTGCTTGTGATTTCATTTATGGTTATGGCAATCCTGATCTCGGCTCTCGGACTGTTCGCTATGTCGCTCTACTACACCGAACAGCAGAACCGTCAGATCGCTGTCCGCAAGATCTTCGGAGCGGAAGTCAGCTCGGCCGTCTGGACTTTGTCCAAGTCGTTTATGATAATGAGCCTTGTCGCCGTCGTGCTTGCCGCTCCGTTCGCCGTGTGGGGCATCACAAATTACCTTCAGACATTCTACACCAAGATTGCCTTCCCTTGGTGGGCTATTGTACTCGCAGCCCTGACCTCGCTGCTGATTTCATTCCTATCCGTCGTCGGCCAGACCTATAGTGCCGCCACCAAGAATCCGGTCAAGACCCTGGGGCAGGATTAGAAGCTGTTTAAAATAATACCTCTTTTTTCTTATGCGGCCTTTCCGGCCATTTTCATCTTTGTCA
>CAVCPY010000245.1:0-4725 GCA_963604245.1 Eggerthellaceae bacterium | reverse complement strand
ATGGCCGGAAAGGCCGCATAAGAAAAAAGAGGAATTATTTTTAAACAGCTTCTAAACTGTATGGCATATGCATAAAGGAAAATACGTGTTCTCCCAGCTTTTAGATTTCCTCGATAAAGATGGCTCAAGCGGGTCCCCCGTTTTGAGTCATACTGGTACTTATGCCGTGGGCCTTGATGGACTTGTTGTGTTATTTCGCAGGGTCAAGGCACTGCGATAGAGTCTGCGTGCTGTCGGCGGCGGAAGCAGTGAAAATATTCATTGACAGCAGAAGGACTGACATCAGCATATTCATTATTCTCATTTCATTTTGACTTTAAAGAAGACGGAATAGAGCAGCGGAACGAAGAAGAGAGTCGCTATCGTGCTGAACAGAAGGCCTCCCATAATGGTGACGGCCATCGAGCCGAACATAGCGTCGCCCACCAGAGGAATCATTCCGAGGATGGTGGTCATCGAGGCCATCATCACGGCGCGGAGTCTGGTCTCGGAGCTGGAGATCAAGGCCTCGGCCGGGTCTTTTCCGGAAGCAATCTGGTCGCCTATCTCATCCATCAGCACTATGCAGTTCTTCATCATCATTCCGACCAGACCGATGGCCCCCACGATGGCGCAGAAGGTGAAGGTCTTGCCGCTAAGGAGCATCGCACCGACTATTCCAACACCCAGAAGCGGGATGCAGCACAGGATGATGAGCGGCTTGCGGTAGTCGCCGAACAGGAGGATAAGGATCGCGATGATCAGGATGATGGCGATCGGCACATTGGCGAACAAGTACTTCATCGTCGCGTCGCTCGCCCCTTTCTCGCCCTGCCAGAGCAAGGAATATCCTTCCGGCAGGTTTATCTGATCCACTTTGGCCTCAAGAGCCTTGCGGGCGTTTTCGGTCTCGAGTCCAGGAGCCGGTGAGCACATCACCTTCTGAGACCTTTGGCCGTTGTAGCGCGGCACAACAGGGGTTTCCCACTCGATGTCGATCCCGTCGCTGACCAGTGCGACAGGCTTCGTCCCGAGCATCGACTCGATAAGGTCGCCTTTCGCCAAGGTTCCATTTCTCATTTTGAGCATATTCTCTTCCGTCAAGGCTCCGCCGAGATCCGGAATGGTCTGCATAATCGGCACGTTCACCAGATTGTCCATCCCACCTCCGTTGTCATCCAAGCATTTGATGTAGATGGTGTTGCGTCTGTTGCCATCATAGAAGGCCGAGACAGGAAGGCCGCCGTTGGCCATCAGCATCGACATCGACACGTCGCTGCGGCTGACTCCCGCACGACGAGCCGCCGACTGGTTGTAGGCCACATCCAGAACGGGTACGTCAGGCTCACGGTCAGTGGTGATCAGGCAGATCTCCGGCATCGAGTTCATAATAGACTCGGCGGAATCGGCAAGATGCTGGAGGACAGCAGGATCAGGTCCCGTGAACACAAGTTCGATCGGGTACTTCTTGTACATAATGTTGTAGCGTTTGAACTTCACGTAAGCGTCCGGGTACATAGCCGTCAACTGTTCTTGAAGGCCGCCAATACTCTTCTCAAGCATCTTAGGATCAGTGAAATCAATAATCAGCTCACCATAGGACAAGGATGGGGTCGCGATGCTGCGCACCAGATTGTACCTTGCCGGAGTGCCACCCAGTGAAGTGGTCACATCCGTAATCTCCGGCCGGGTCTGAAGCCACTCACGTATCTCTTTCAGATCAGCCTCAACCCTTGATGGGCTCGAACCCTCCGGCAGCTTGTACTCCATATACAGCTGACTGTAGGTCATATCTGGGAAGAAACCCTGCTTTATGTACTTATAGCCCCAGAAGGCACCGCATATCAACGCAAGCGCAAGCACGATGGAAGCAGCCTTATGCTTTATTGAACATCTCAGGGCCTTTCTCAGGAATCGGTAAATCCAACCGCTGTATATTGACTTGCCGGTGTCAGCCTTCTCGTACTTCGCTCCTTTTAGCATCTTGTCAGCCATAAGCGGCACGTGAACGAGAGCCAAAATCCAACTGAGCAGCAAAGAGACAGCCAAGACGATGAACAGATCCCTGACATAGACTCCGGCGGAGTCAGGCGAAAGGAACACCGGGAGAAAGGACAGTATCGCTATCACGGTCGCTCCGAGAAGCGGCATCGCCGTCTTGTGTCCAATCTCCGTCATAGCCTCACGGCGCGGTTTTCCGGTTTTCAGCCCGACCAGGATGCCGTCCGTGATCACGATGGCGTTGTCCACGAGCATACCCATAGCGAAGATGAATGAAGCCAGCGAAACTCTCTGCATAGTTCCGTCCATAGACCCGAGGAACAGGAACGAGCCGATCACGATCACGACCAGACTGATTCCGATCATAAGTCCGCTCCTGAAGCCCATTGTTACCATAAGGATGGCGATGACGATCAGCACCGACTCAATCAGATTGACAACAAATGTCATCAGAGAAGATGTCACCTCGTCCGGCTGAAAGAACACCTTGTGGCACTCAATACCGACAGGAAGCCTTTCTGTACCAAGCTGTTCAAGACGTTTCTCCACCTGTTTCCCAACCTTCACGATGTCCGTTCCGGATCCGGCCGCTATGACCATTCCGATGGCACGCTCACCGTTATATTCCATAGAATTGCGCTGCGGAGTCTCATAGCCGCTCTCAACGGTCGCTATGTCCTTCAGCCTGAGCTGGTCATCTTCGTGGCCTTGGATGATGAGTCCGCCGATCTGCTCCGGAGTGCGGAACTTATCCCCCACGGTGACCTTCACACGCCTGTCACCGTTGTCGTAGTAACCTGAATATGTAGTCTCGTTCTGTCCGTTCAGCGTCGAGAGGATCTCCGCCGGTGAGACTCCCAAAGCGGCCATCTTCCCGGCTGTCAACGAGACGTTTATGCAATCGGTCTTCTTTCCGTAGAGGTTTACTCCGGCGACACCTTCGATGTTACCGATTTCCCGTTTGAGAAGCTCGGCATAGTCGTCCAGTTCCTTATCGCTGAATCCGTCCCCGGTAATCGCATAGAACATTCCATAGACCAGTCCGAAATCGTCCTGCACGCTGACCGATACCCCTGACGGCAACGATGCCGCGGTGTCCCCTATCTTACGCCGGAGCATATCCCAGCACTGCTCGACATCCGCATCCGGCACGGTACTGTTCAGTTCCACCTCAAGGACGCAGAAATCATCGTAGGAATAACTGGTGACATTTTTCACATCACCGACAGCCAAAAGGCTTTTCTCCAGAGGATCAGTCACTTGCAGTTCCACTTCATTCGCCGAGGCGCCGGGATAGGTGGCGGCGACCATCGCCAGCTTCACCTTAAGTTCAGGATCCTCAAGCTTGCTCATATCATAGGCGGAATACGCTCCACCGATGACCAGCACGGCAATCAGAAAATAGACAAGCTTGCTGTTCCTGAAAGCCCAGTTCCCGAAATCAATACTCATAACAGACCTCCCACGTTAGTTGAAGCCGCCTTGGGAAGAACCTTTACGGCCTGTCCCTCAACCAGTTTGTGGACACCGGCGGTAACAATCACATCACCTGCGGCAATTCCTGAAAGAATGGTCATCGTCCCGTCCGAACGAAGGTCAGCAACCTCAACCGTCCTCTTCGTGGCAGTTCCGCCCGAGAGCATCCAAACGCAGCTTTTCCCACCATCATTGAATATGGCGGAAGACGGAACTGCCATTTCCTCGGTCTGCCCGTCCTGTGAATATACCTTGACCATAGCGTTCATCCCCGGAGCCACACCGGCATCTTTTCCGGTTATGGCCAGATGTACGGAATAGAGCTGGTTGGCATTGGCCTTAGGGCTGGTGCTGAGATAACGGAGACCGACAGCCTTGTCCTGAAGGAAGCCGAACGAAGCCTCGAAACGGCTGTTCCGACCGATGGACGAATATTCCTTGGCCGGCACATTGATCTCAACCTCAAGGGATTCGCCGGACACTAGGCACAGAACCGGCATCCCCGCACCAACCACGGCGGGAGCGTCATAGTAATGTTTCTGGACCTTTCCGGAGAACGGGGAATATATCTTAGTGTCTTCCAGTTGGTTCTTGCAGTTCTCGTACTTGGCCGTGATTTGCTGAAGACCGTAGCGGGCCTTATCGTAGTTGGAGGCTGTGGTGGCTCCCTCTTTATAAAGCCTTATGACTCTCTCCGCATCAGCCTTCACGTTATTATATTCAGCCTCGACAGCCTCCAGTTGGATTCTATAGTCCCTGTCGTCCAGCTCGGCCACCAGCTGTCCTTTGCGTACAGTCCCGCCGTCGCCGACATAGATGCGCTTGAGCTTGCCGGCGACCTGAAAAGCCATATTCACCTCATCTGAGGCCTTGACCTTACCGGGATATTCAAACGGTGCGGCTGCTCCTGACGCGCGTACCGTGTCCGCCTTCACATACATCACTTTTTGACCGCCCGCCTGGCGAGTCGAACAGGAAGCCAACGTCACCGCTCCCAAAGCCACCAGCAACGTAACCTGCACAACATTCATTTTCAGTCCTTTAATCATATCTATAAGTATGCGTTATAAACCTCTGTGTTTCACTCTGCAAAATTGGGAACGAATGCCGTTTTGTTCAAGTCCGTTTTTTATTATGGATTGTTCAATTTGTACGATAATCCGATTTACATAGCCCGGATAAGATAAGAAATTCGTTAATTTGTGCCGAAAATCTTAGAAACTGTTTAAAAATGGTTTCCGCATTTTATTATGTGGGATTTTCGAGACA
>CAVCPY010000244.1:0-2434 GCA_963604245.1 Eggerthellaceae bacterium | reverse complement strand
GGCCGGAAAGGCCGCATAAGAAAAAAGAGGAATTATTTTTAAACAGCTTCTCAGATGAAAAAGGCTATTATATTCATAAGTGTTGTTCTGTGTCAGGCGGCCGCTTGGGCACAAGGCACGCCGCAGGAACTGTACATTCAGAAATGGGCGCCTACGGCGGTAAGGGAGATGTACCGCAGTGGGGTTCCGGCGAGCATCACATTGGCCCAGGGGATTCTTGAGTCACGCTATGGCCTGTCATCGCTGGCCACGGAAGGCAACAACCATTTCGGAATCAAGTGTCACAAGGATTGGAAAGGCAAGTCGATGCGCTATGACGACGATGCGAAAGGGGAGTGCTTCAGGGTCTATGATTCCGCTGACGAGTCGTTTCAGGATCACTCGGACTTCCTCCGTTACCGGGATCGCTACAAGTTCCTTTTCGACTTGAAGACAACAGATTACAAGGGCTGGGCATACGGCTTGAAGAAGGCCGGCTACGCCACAGATCCCAACTATCCGGCGAAGCTGATAAAGTACATAGAGGACTACAAGCTTTATGAATATGACACAATGACTTCCGAGGAGGCGGAACGCTTCGTGCAGACTGCAGAGGCCGAAGCCGGGGTGGCAGTCGGGGGCTCCAAGGTCGATTCAGACAAGAAAACGGCCGCTGTCGGGAAAGATAAGGCGAAGAAAGACAGGAAGGCTCGCAGAGCCAGAAAGAAACGTGCCAAGGAAGTCTCTGAAACTGAAGTGATTCCAGCCTCTCCACTGTCTCTTGAGGAGCCGATGAGGATAGACAAGAACGGGCTTGAGGTGTTCAGTTTCTCGCTGACCAGGGAGGCATATTCGCGCAACGGGGTTCCGTTCATCACTTCGGTGGAAGGGGAAACATATTCAAGCATCGCCGCCTCTTACCATCTATATCTGAATGAACTGCTGAGGTTCAATGACTTGGTCCGCTCCGAGGAACTCCTGCCGGGTACGGTGGTCTATCTTCAGGCGAAGAAGAACCAGACTGCCAAAGGGCTTGACAAATACATCGTGGGCGAGGACGGGGAGTCTCTGCGCGACATCTGCCAGAGGTTTGCCGTGAAGATGTCCAGTGTGATGAAGATGAACGGCTTTACGGCCGGTTATGAACCTCGCGAGGGTGACACTATCATCCTTCGCTGTAAGAAGATGAAGAAGTGATGAAGACTTGGAAACTGATTGTTCTGGCCGCCGCCTTGCTGGCGGTTGTGATTGCCGGAGCTGTCGGCGGACGTTGGTACGCCGACAATCGCAAACCGAACTTCTCCGGGAAGGTTGACTTGTATGTCTGTCCCGGGATGGCTGTGGCTGATGTTATTGCTCAGATTCCCGACAGCAAGGTCATCAATCAACGCAGTCTGTCGCGTGTCGTGAAAAAAGAGTTGACAGACAGCGATCTGAAGCCGGGACATTATGTCGTTGAGAAAAACAAGCCGAGCGTCTATGTGCCGAGGATGCTGAAAAACGGCTGGCAGTCACCGGTGAATCTGGTGCTTTCCGGAACGATGAGGCTCAAGGGGAGGGTCGCCCGCCAGATAGCCAACCAGATGATGCTGGACTCCGCCGAGGTAGCCGGAGCCCTGAACGATTCCTCTTTGCTTGCAGGTTACGGCTTCACTCCGTCCGACGTGTTCTCTCTGATCATTCCGGACACCTATCAGGTCTATTGGACGGCTTCGATGAAAGACATCCTGGACAAGCTGAAGGCCGCTTACGACGCCTTCTGGACTCCGGAGAATCTCACCAAGGCCGAGGCGCAGGGCTTGAGCCCTAAGGAGGTCTCGATTGTGGCTTCCATAGTTAAGAGTGAGTCGAACTATGCTCCTGAATATTCCTCAATCGCCGGAGTGTACCTGAATCGTCTGCATCAGGGGATGAGACTCCAGGCCGACCCGACGGTGGCGTTCTGCTACGGCTACACCCTGAACAGGATTCTGCTCAAGCATCTTGAGTACGATTCCCCGTACAACACCTATCTGCACGAAGGCCTCCCTCCCGGTCCGATCTGCGTCCCGGACAAGCCGAGCCTTGAAGCCGTTCTGGCTCCGGACCGCCACGGCTATCTCTATTTCTGCGCCAGCGCCGCGATGGATGGCACCCACAAGTTCGCCGCCACCTATTCCGAGCACCTCCGCAACGCCCGTGAGTTCCAGCGCGCCCTCGACGCCCGCCGCACCTCCGGCCGGTGATATTTCCTAAAGAATATGTTTGTTCGTCATTGCGAGTTTGTCCGGCGAAAGTCATTTTCCCCGGACGAACTGGTGAAATCCCCCTTTTTCTCCGGCAGAATGCGGTTTCGGTGGACATTTCTCATAGAATACTTCGTCATTATTCAGAACCTAATCTTTTAGAAGCATAACGGCTTCTTAGAAGCTGTTTAAAAATGGTTCCCGCATTTTATTATGCGGAATTTTCGAGA
>CAVCPY010000243.1:0-3244 GCA_963604245.1 Eggerthellaceae bacterium | reverse complement strand
TATGACGGAGGCGACGGTGGCGTAGTTCTCGACGCCGGTCTCGGTGCGGAAGCAATCCGCTTGTTATCGGCAATCAGAAGTGCAGTGATTTTGGCAAGATGAAGTGCAGTAAGATTGGCAACAATGGTACAGTGTTATCGGCAACAAGAGTACAGTATTATTGGCAACTGCACAGGGCCGGCAAGGAGTCGGAGATTGACCGTGGCGAGTTCGATGCCGAGAAGTCGGCTTATTGGCAAGCGAGGTTCAAGCTGTTCTCCAAGTCGGAATTGGAGAGGATATATTCAAAGTAGTCCGACGAAAGCTGGGAAACGTCACTGCGAGATAGCGACGCGGGGGGGGGCTGTCTTACCGGTCGAAAAGCTCGGTGGCCTGACGGAAGATCTCATCTATGGCTTCTTTGTCGTTGATGGTGTCCTTTGCTGACGGAGCGTCCTTGGGCGGAGTTTTTTGGGAAGAGGCGGAGGGGTCGTGTAGAGGCTTTGAAGAAGCTGCTCCGGAAAGAGGCGCGGAACCGGACGAAGCGAGGCCGGCTGCGGGGGCGGATGTGCCTGCGGCGGAACGCAATGTGTCCGAATATGGAGTTTCGACGCCGACGCTCCGCTCGTGAGCCTTCCAAGGTGTGGCCCGGAAAAGAGTGGCGGAGATGAGCGCAATCAGGATGACCGCCGCCGCAACCGGCGCTTTGGAACGGCTGTTTATTGCCTTCTTGACTTCGAGAGCGTTATGGAAGCGTTTCTCCGGATCTCTCCGGCAGCACTTTCTGGCGACATTGGCGTAGGCCGGGGTCAGACGGTCGATGACGCAACCGAGCGAGAATATGTCAGTGCGGAGATCCACATCCCCTCCTGAAACCAGCTCCGGAGAGGCGTAGACCTGAGTTCCGGCCGATCCTTTCAGGACGGAATGCGAGTCGGAGTCGGAGAGGCCGAAGTCAATCAGCTTGACGTTGCTGCCGTTGTAGGTAAGCATAATGTTGGACGGCTTGAGGTCTCTGTGGACAATCTGCTTTGCGTGCAGGTAGGCCAAGGCGTCGCAGGTCTCGTTGATGATTTTGGAAGCCAGCCCCTTGCCGATTCCTCCACGCGGCATCAGCGTGTCCAGCGAGCAGCCGTCCACCCACTCCATCTCGATGCAGTTGCCCAGTGGAGGAATGTTCACGAAGCCGTAGTACTCGCAGATGTTCGGGTGGCTCAATGAATATCCTATCTCGAACTCTTTCCTTAGTAGACGCTCATAGACGGTGTCTCCGGAATATTCGCTTTTCAGTGCTTTATAGACCCTGAACCGTCCGTCTTTGTCCGCACGCCAAATGTCGCAGTAACTATCGGGGTTACTGCAAATCAGCTCAAGTATGCCCAGCTTCGGGCCTTGAGCCTCCGTCGGTGTCTCGAAAAAGCCGGATGCCTCGTCCATAATTCGTCTGAATGTCCAAATATAACCATTTTTATGTTAAATTTGCGCATTGTGTCAGTGTATATGAGGAATAATCCCGGACATATTCTTTTGTGCTTAGTCTTGGCGCTTGGTTTCGGATTCTCTGCCGCGGCTTTACCGCAGGGAGATGACTATGACAAGGCTTTGGACAAATACGCAGCGATCTGTGACCGCTGCGTCAGGTTGCGAGCGAACATTGAATCCGGGCAGGGCGTGCGTGAAGAGGAACTGAAGACACTTCTTACGGAACTCTCTTCACTCCGGAGGACTTTGTCCAACGCTTCAGGAAAGATGACGGCGGTGCAGAGGGGAAGGTTCGAGACTATCAAGGCCAAGTACCGGCGGGGAATGCAGCCATCCGGACAGACGACTGAATCCAAATGTGGGAATATACCTGACGAAAAGCCGGTGCCGCCGCGGTTCAGTCCATTGCCTGATGTGGTCACGCTTCCTGTCGCTAAGGCTACAGTTCCGGTCGCAAAGCTTGTCGAAGTGACTTCTCATTCATTCCAATCCGGGCCTCTTCGACAAGCTTCCTTTCCAAGGAAAAACCCAAAGCCATTCGGATTCTCCTTCCTTGCCGATGCCGGAATGTTCCCGGCTCCGTCTTTCGGAGCGATGGCTGTGGTGACGCGGGGCGGTGTCGGCGGCTACATCAACTGCCGGAGCGACTTTCGGGCGAATGATTATTCTTACGATTGCTCCAGTGATGGAGACACTGAATATGGTCGGATATGGGCCACGGGAAACTCTCGTGCGAGCCGATTTGTGGCCACCGCCGGACTGGCGATGGTCACTTCCGGACGCTTCGGCTTCTATGCGGGCGGAGGGCTGACATCGTACACACGTTGTCTTGAGGATGTCTCCGGACAATGGGCCAGGGTGAAGGACGAGTCGTTCAAAACTCTGGCGGTCGATGCCGGACTGTTTATGAGGTTCAATCCGTTTGTCCTTTCCGTGGGGGTCACGTCCGATTTCACCGGTCATTCGGATGTCCAGGTAGGCGTAGGTCTCCGTTTCCGGTAACGCGCTGTGGCAATGCCGGTTGCCTGGAATCCTCTCAAAGGGTCTTCAGGTGATTTATACCGCCTTGGCGGCCGGCCATATAGGGCGGAGTGCATTCACCGCCCCTCAGAATTCGGGATATGTAGAGAGGGTAGCCTTTTATGATGTTGGCGGCTTCGAAGCGGTCTCCAGGCAAAAGTTTGGAATTGCAGGACGATTCGACTTCAAACCGACTTCCGCCGATGTGCCTGAGAGTGACCTTCCGGTCAGGAACCCAACCGATCTCCACTCTGGCTCCCGGCTCCAGATCGCTTGAGTTGATGAAGTCCGCCGTGAAGAATCTTGACTGGAAGGCTTCGGAATCCTTAAGGTTCGCGCAGAAAGTCTTGTAGTCCTTCGTGCCGATGTATCTGGCCAGCACGTCGAGTGTGGTCTGCCGAGGGACCGGGGTCATCTTGACATAGCCCCACAACCTTTTCAGTGTCGAGACAGAGATGCGCTCAATAGTCTCGCTCTCAATCTCTTGGGCCAACGAGTAAAAGTCTGAGGAGGTCTTGACACTCTTGCTGAATTTATTCTCTACAAGAGACATCAGGTAATTTATCTCCGGGATCTGCCTGTCTGCCATATTCGTTTCATCAATTCATTATTCAACTTTCGCAAGTAACAAAGTGCCTGTGACAAAGTGCCTTATCTCACGTTCGGAGTGCATCGACCGAGAATGCTCAGTTCGCGTTACCCCCTCCCTAAGAAGCTGTTTAAAAATAATTCCTCTTTTTTCTTACGCGGCCTTTCCGGCCAT
>CAVCPY010000242.1:0-2674 GCA_963604245.1 Eggerthellaceae bacterium | reverse complement strand
GAAAAGGAATATAGTCAAAAAAGACACATAAAGATTACCAAGTTATTTTTTAACTCTTACTTAGTCAGGCCATCATCCTGTCCAAAGAATGTGCCAGAGAGGTAATCTGTGGTTTGTCCGGTGAGAAGCCTTCTTACCGGAGAAAATGGTCGGAATCTGCATTTTATCCGGTGGAATAGGGGTTCTGCCGGACAGGATGATCAATAACAACAAATTGTCCGGCGAAAGGGACTTTTACCGGACAATGCGATTCTTAAAAGAAAAGCCACAAGTAGCAGACAATGTGTACGGGGGGGGGAGTTAGCCGATCGTCCGCCCGGTCTGTTTATTTTACTTTCAGCGGCAGCGGAAGGAGGTCGCTGTCGGCGGAGGAGGAGCCGAGCAGGATGGTGAAGTCGCCCGGCTCGACAGCCCACTTTCCGTCCGCGCCCCAGCACTGGAGCATCACAGGGGTGATGTCGAACTCGACCTTCGCACTTTCGCCGTTCTTGAGGCTGATTCGGCGGAAAGCCTTCAGTTCCTTGACCGGACGGGTCACGGAACCATACTCGTCACGGATGTAGAGCTGCACGACCTCATCGCCATCGTAAGGCCCTCTGTTGGTGACGGTCACGCAGACTTTGAGTGATTCTGAAGCGCTGATCTCCGGCTTGGAAAGAGAAGCGTCTGAATATTCAAACGTGCTGTAGCTCAGACCGAAACCGAACGGCCAAAGGGCACCGGTCTCGTTGGTGGCGAAAAGGCGTGAATACTGCGAATGCTTGTAGTTATAGACGGTCTGCACCTGACCGACACTGCGAGGCACGGTCACAGGCAGCTTGCCGGAAGGGTTCACCTGGCCGGTCAAGACCTCTGCAATCGCCTGACCACCCATCTGACCAGGCTCCCAGACATTCAGGATGGTGTTGACGTTGTCCTTCGCCCAGCCGATGCTCAGAGCCCTGCCCGTCATCAGCACGACTACGGTCGGCTTGCCGGAAGCCACAACGGCCTCCAGAAGTTGCTGCTGCATACCCGGAAGGCTGAGGTCATCACGGTCGCAGTTCTCTCCGCAGGTGCGTCCGAAGGCTGAATATCTCTGCGAGTTTTCCCCGATTACGACAAGGTTAACGTCAGCGGCGGAGGCCTTGTGGCGAGCCATCTGGATTCCTTTTGCATTGACGTTTGAAATCTTGCCGCCGAAGCAGAGCGTGTCGATGGACACGTCAGGCATAGCGGCCTTGAGTCCGTCCAACACTGTGATGACATCATCGTCATTCTGCGGCACGGCCCAGTCACCGAGAATGGTCTGGCTGTCAGCGTTCGGTCCGACAACGAAAACCCGACGTGGAGCCTTCAGCGGAAGCGTCCCGTCGTTCTTCAGCAGCACAAGTCCCTGGCGTGCGGCCTCAAGGGCGGTCTGACGATGCTCGGCAGCTCCGTCCAGAATCTCAGGAATTTCCGGCACAGGCTGCTCGAACAGTCCAAGGGCGAACTTCACGGCCAGAATCTTGCCGGCGGCTTGGTCGATGCGAGACTCCGGAATCCTGCCGGATTTCACGGCTGCGACCACAGCCTCGAAATATTTGTCCCCTTGCATATGCATATCAATCCCCGACTCCACGGAAACCACAAATGCCTCGGTAGAGTCCGGAACCCAATGATGCATAGAATGAAGCCTCTCGATGTCCATCCAGTCACTGACCACAAATCCGTCGAATCCTAGCTCATCACGAAGTAAATCATTGAGCAGCCACTTGTTGCCGTGGCACGGGATCCCGTTGATCTCGTTGTGCGCCGCCATTACCGTTCCGACTTTAGCGTCACGGATCGCAGCCACAAACGGTGGCAGATAAAGCTCACGCAACTTACGCTCGGAGATGTCCATCGGCGCGGCGTTCAGTCCTCCGGCCGGCTCGCCCCCGGCGATGAGATGCTTAGCGCAAGCCACCACGTGATTTCCTGAATATTTCCCGTCACGTCCCTGGAATCCCCAGATGGCATATTTCCCCATCTCGGAAGTCAGCAGCGCATCCTCGCCGAACGTCTCGCCCATCCTTCCCCAGCGAGCGTCCCGAGCGATGTCAAGGTTTGGTCCGAATGTCCAGAACACACCTCTTTGACGCATCTCCAAAGCCGTCTGCTCTCCGATTGTCTCCATCAGCTGAGGATTGAACGTGGATGCCATATTGATGTTTGTAGGATAGACCGTGCACCCCTCAACCAAGGCGTTCCCGTGAATAGCATCAATCCCAAGCAGCAGCGGAATCCCCAGCCGGCTCTCTTGAGCCATCTTCTGAAGCGCCACCGCCTCGTCGGAAGTCATTACGTGCAGAAATGCTCCCACTTCCCCTCTGCGAACTTTGTCGGACAAATCCTTGTTGCCCAGATTCTCATCGGTAGCGTCGATGTTCTTGCGCGCCGACCCCTTGCCCGGCTCCACATAGCACGGCGCCACGTACTGGCACATCTGCCCGACCTTCTCCTCAAGGGCCATCTCCTTAAGAATCAATTGAGCCCTTTCCTCTGGTGCCAGCGAAGCGTCCTTCCAGTCCTTTACGGCACACGACATCATCATTGCCGCAAGGCCTGATAATATTACTATTCTTTTCATCTTCAATAATAAGAAGCTGTTTAAAAAAATTCCTCTTTTTTCTTACGCGGCCTTTCCGGCCATTTTCATCTTTGTCATCGG
>CAVCPY010000241.1:0-15101 GCA_963604245.1 Eggerthellaceae bacterium | reverse complement strand
ATGGCCGGAAAGGCCGCATAAGAAAAAAGAGGAATTATTTTTAAACAGCTTCTAAGTGTTGTCCGGCCCTTTGCGGATGGCTTTCAGAAGGATTCCGATTCCGATCGCAAGGAAGAGGGTGAATATCCCAAGGAATAGGAAGAATGTGGTCTTCACGGCTTCTGCGCCCACACTTGAGACCGCGGCTTTCACCGGCAGCAGATCCTGGATCGCCCACGGCTGTCTCCCGACCTCGGCCACTGCCCAGCCGGCCTGGCCGGCGAGGTAAACCAGAGGGATGGACAGCACGCAGATCCACAGGAACCACCTGTTCTTTTCCAAAGTCTCCCTTCTTGCGTAGTGGAACGCAAGAACCATCACCAGCAGCAGGAAGCATCCAAGCCCCACCATTATGCGGAACGCCCAGTAGACAAGCCCTACGGGCGGGACCAGTTCCTCGGCGGAGTTGATGTAGCCGTAGCCGAAGTAGCCGGCGTTCTCCATCAATGTCTCTCTTGCCGCCGCTGCCGACTCGGGATCGCTGTCCTTGGCCTCCCTGTAGGCTCTGAATGCGGCGAGGACTGTGTCGCCTCTTTCCATCATCACGGCGGCGGATGGATGCTCTGTTCCGTTTCTGTCAATGTAGCCGTCCAGAATGTCCTGTATGCCAGGCACGTAGCCGCCGGCCTCCCCGGTTGCCAGAAGTGAGAGCATTCCCGGAACCTCTATTCCAGGTACGATGGAGAACGGCACGCGCGTCCCGCCTTTCTGAAGCCCTTCGGCCGCAGCGAGTTTCATCGGCTGGTAATCCGCGACGTGGACGGCTGACCTGTCTCCCGAAAGCATCACGGCCACCGAACCCACAATGCCCACAATGGAGGCAACCTTGATGCTTGACAGTGCGAGGCTCCGTTCCCTCCTGCGGAGAAGATACCAGCAGCATATTCCGATCACCACCACGGCTCCTGTCATCCATCCGCTCATCACGGAGTGGAAGAACTTGGTGACGGCCACCGGGTTGCTCACGACGGCCCAGAAATCCACCATCTCGTTTCTGACGGTGTCGGGGTTGAACGCCATTCCGACCGGATGCTGCATCCAGCTGTTGGCGATGAGAATCCACAGGGCCGAAAGGGACGCTCCGAACGCTGTCATCCAGGTTGAGGCCAGATGGAAGCCTTTGCTGACCCTTCCCCAGCCGAAGAACATCACGGCGACAAAGGTCGCCTCGATGAAGAATGCGAAGATTCCCTCGATGGCAAGCGGCGCTCCGAATATGTCGCCGACGAACCACGAGTAGTTGCTGAAGTTTGTCCCGAACTCAAACTCAAGGATGATTCCTGTCGCTATGCCGACCGCAAAGTTGATCCCGAATATCTTCATCCAGAACTTGGCGGCGTGTTTCCAGAAATCAACCTTGCGGATGACGTAGAGAGTCTCCATTATGGCCATTATCACTGACAGGCCGAGTGTCAGAGGGACGAAGATCCAATGGTAGCAGGCTGTCAGGGCGAACTGCGCCCTTGACCAATCGACCAAGACTGATTCTATCATAGTGTCGGACTTTTGTGCCCGGTGCAGTCCCGGGCGTGGTTGGACTTATCTCGTGTCCGGCGGCGACTGCCCGTCGCCGTTGGTGAACACGGTCATATTCAATGAGGAGAGATTTGTTCCCACCGCCTCGATTTTTTCCTCCTCTGTCTTGCCCGCGAGCGCGGGCCTGAAGAAGAACACCCTGAGGACAGCGAACAGGATGCAAAGTTTCAGGAGTATGAGAATCCACAGCGTGCGGCCCCACGTCATACCCTTGAACCCTTGGACATAGAATCTGACAATCCGCCTGAGCGGCGATCCGGAGTCTCCGACGGCTGTTGGATTGTCAGGGATGGACAGTGCGGGTCTTCAGAACCCTTCCGGAGTCAGCATAAAATGTATCGGTCATTTTCATAATCAATACGATTCTTGTTCAACTTCAGTTTGTATTATATTGGTTTGCATTATATGTGTTCACGTTATCCCGGCAGGAACAGCGACACCGGTATTTCCTTCCTGCCGTGTCCTGGCTCCGCTCCAAGGGCGGAGCCGGATGCTTCACCCGGCCTTGCGGTCGTTCACTTATGCAAGTGTAGCGATAATAATTCTAATTTGCAAATAAAGAACATCGTTTAAGTGACGAAATCTGAATGATTTGTCTTTCGTGCAGTTGCGCAAACTATTTCGCACGGCACTATGACGGCGCATCGTTCCGGCGGGCTCGGCGACCGATGCCTTGTGGTCGCCGAGCCTGCCGGAACGTCCGGAGTGCGGGGTCAACAGCCCAGCCAAAGAAGGAAGTCGTCCGCCCGGGAGCGGCTGACGGTCAGGTCGGGCGCCGGGCCGAGATTGGCGGAAAGGTGCACCTTAGGCGTGATGCGGAGCCGTCCGCCAAGGAGTTTCGTGACACACTCCACGGCGTCCTTTGCGAAGATGCAGCCGCGTGAGACCCTGAAGAAACGCTCCGGGTCGAGTTCGGCGAGGAGCGTGTCCATCGTGGAATCAACGATATAGACCGCCCCGCCGTGCGTCACGACGTGGTTGTTCTTGTCCTCCGAGTAGAAAAACGCGATCTCGTCGGCCTTCACGGGCACTATCCTGTCGTTGAACTGCACCAGAAAGCGCTCCTTGTACCCGTGTCCTTGCTCCTTGTGCGAGATTGCCCCGAGAATCTTCTCCATATCAAGTTCCCCGGCCGAGAACTGACGGCATCTTTCAACGGCCCTTTTCAGCGCCGAGGCGTCAATCGGCTTGAGAAGGTAGTCTATGGAACCGGCCTCGAACGCCTTGACGGCATAGCTGTCGTAGGCGGTGGTCATAACCACCCGCGGCTTCACGGCCACCTGACGGAAAATCTCAAAACACTCTCCGTCGGAAAGCTCGACGTCCATAAAGATCAGGTCCGCTTCATCCGGCCTGTCCTTGAGCCAGGCGACCGATTCGCTCACCGAGGCGCATTCCCCGGCAATCCTGACATCGGGGAAATTGTTCTCCAGCATCTTCTCGAGGCTTCTGCGGGCCATCATCTCATCTTCAATTATAAGTACTTTCATAAGAGAGGCAGTTTGACTGTGTAGAAACCGTCTGACCTGACAATCTCGACCCCTTTGCCTGAACGGTCCCTGTACTGTTGGCGTATGTAGTTGAGTCCCAGCCCTCCTGACGGGGCTTCTGTGATTCTCGGAATGAGGTTGTTCGTCACCGTCAGAGTCTCCCCGTCGGACACCACGCTGACATTCAGCGGTCTGGAAGGCGTGACGGCGTTGTGCTTCGTGGCGTTCTCGATCAGAAGCTGCACGGAACACGGGATCACGTGCCGGGACAGATCCTCGGGCGGAATGCTGACCTCCACGTTGAACCCTTCCTGAAACCTTACTTTCAGCAGGCCCCGGTACATCTCCACGTAGGTCATCTCGTCACGCAGGGTCACGATGCCTTCCTCCTCGTTGCGGAGCATATAGCGGTATATTCCCGCCAGTTTGTGAATATACTCGCTCGCCTCCCTGTCCCGGCCGTCCAGAACAAGCGCGTCCAGAATATTCAAGGAATTGAAAAGGAAGTGCGGATTGACTTGCTGCTTGAGGTTGAGGTACTTGAACTTGGCGAGGTCGGCGCGGTCCTTCTCCTTCTCGGCGTTGCGGCGCGCCGTGATGGCATATTCAATCATATAGATTACTGAATATATCATCATTTCCGCGATGAAGGCGACGAGGAGCATCTCAAGGAAACTTTTCGCCGAGAGAAACCTGTGGAAACGGAAAGGCAGTCCGGAGCTGACAAGAGCCGCGGACAATGCGGAGATCCCGACCAGAAACATCGCCGCGGTCGTCACGTGGCTGGCTGTGGACTTCTTTCCGGACAGGTCTTTTGTCTGCTCCACGAAGAGGATTGTCAGGCAGACCATCACCAGCAGGATGAGAGAGTTGTCCACGAACGCCGAGACAGCCTCACGGACGGATTCGCCCTCGAGGAGGGTTGAACTGAACAGGTAGATGATGATTCTGGCAATCAGAATCATAGCTACCGCTATCGCCAGCCATTTTATCTCGATGCTTCTTGTCTTGGGCATCTCGCCGCTTCTGTCGGCGAAGCGTCTCATAAACAGCACGAGCCCACATCCCATCAGTTCCGTGGTCGTGAACGTGGCGATGGCGGGGGAGAGGAGCGGATGGCCGATGAACATTCCGACAAGTGCCGCGATTCCGTTGCCGAGGATGTAGCCGAGGATGTTGGCGATGATGATGACGATGGAGGAGAATTCCACGCTCTGCCTGTACCTCAGGCAGAGGATGACGGTCAGGACTATGGTCAATGTGGTGAGAACCAGCTCGTCGCCGAAGTCCCACATCCTGCACAGCACCGCCGCCGCAACGTGAAGCAGCGCGAAGAAGTGGATTATGGAAGATGTCTTCAGTGTCATCGTCTTTGTGCGGTCGGTGATGCTAATTTACGAAAAATATCTTTCATTTCGTCACCAAAACCTTACTGTTCGTCAGTTTTTTCTGTCCGTTCGTCTTTCTTATAATAATAATATGGTGACAAAGGACTAACTTTACGGCGTTAATGACACTAAAAACAGTCAACCACTGACAATGCAAACGAAAAGACTCACTTTTTGGGAGATGTGGAACCTCAGCTTCGGGTTCTTCGGCGTGCAGATTGCCTACGCCCTCCAAAGCGCGAACATCAGCAGGATATTCGCCACCCTCGGAGCGGATCCGCATCAGCTGAGCTTCTTCTGGATCCTCCCTCCTCTGATGGGTATGATAGTCCAGCCGCTCATCGGCAAATGGTCTGACAGGACTTGGTGCCGGATGGGGCGCAGAAAGCCTTACCTGCTGGCCGGAGCTCTTGTCTCCGTCCTTGTGATGCTCCTCCTTCCGAATGCCGGAAGCCTGAGTTTCTCATCAAGGCTGATTCTCGGCCTCAACGGAGCGATGTGGTTCGGACTGTTCTCCCTGATATTCCTTGACACTTCGATCAATGTCGCGATGCAGCCGTTCAAGATGATGGTGGGGGATATGGTCGGCGAGGAGCAGAAGGCGCGGGCATATTCGATACAGTCGCTTCTTTGCAACGCCGGCAGTCTGGTCGGGTATCTCTTCCCGATTTTCTTCACCTGGATAGGCATCGCCAACATCGCCCCGAAGGGACAGGTTCCGCCTTCCGTTATCTGGAGTTTCTGGTGCGGAGCCGCCATACTCATCGTCTGCGTGCTTTACACTTTTCTGAAAGTCAGGGAGATGAATCCTCAGGAATATGCCGAATTCCATTCCATCGATCCTAAGCGTCAGGCCGAGGAGGGGAAAGAGAATCCGGGCCTGATAAAACTGCTGCTCCACGCTCCGAAGACATTCTGGACGGTAGGTCTCGTGCAGTTTTTCTGCTGGGCCGCCTTTATGTATATGTGGACATATTCTGCCGGAGCCATAGCCGCCAATTGCTGGAACGCCACCGACACTGCTTCCGAAGGGTATCAGGCTGCGGGCAACTGGGTCGGCGTGGTCTTCGCCGTGCAGGCAGTCGGCTCCATCCTGTGGGCCATCTTCCTGCCTAAGTTCCGCTCGCTGAAGCTCGCTTATGTGGTCAGCCTTCTGATCGGTGCCGCCGGTTTCGTCTCAGTGGCTTTCATCCACAACCAGTATTTGCTTTGCGTGTCGTATTTTCTGATCGGGACGGCGTGGGCCGCGATGCTCGCCCTTCCGTTCACCCTGCTGACCAACGCTCTTGACGGGGAACATATGGGCAGCTACCTCGGACTGTTCAACTGCACCATCTGTCTTCCGCAGATAGTGGCCGCCGCCCTCGGCGGAGTCCTTCTGAGGGCGTTGGGCGGAGTGCAGTCGAATATGCTGGTCGCCGCCGGAGTCCTTCTGGCGCTCGGCGCCCTGGGAGTCCGTCTCATCACTGTGAAGAAGTAACCTAATTAAGATATTATATTCAATTAATGCGCAGATTAACAAATCTATCATTCCAAATGAAAAGGATTATAGCCGCTGTGGCGACCTTGCTGCTTTGCTTGGTCGGCACTACCGTATCCGCTCAGAGCGGGTATCAGGTGAAGGGAGTTGTAGTCGACGCCGCGGGTCCGGTCATCGGAGCCACTGTTATGGAGCAGGGGACTTCGAACGGTGTCGCGACCGGCATCGACGGAGACTACATCCTTAACGTTTCAGGCCCGGATGCCACTGTAGTCATCAGTTGCATCGGCTACACACCCCAGTCTTTCAGGGCTTCAGCCGTTCCGGCGAAGATCGTTCTTGCCGCTGACTCCGAGTTTCTCGACGATGTCGTCGTGATCGGTTACGGCACTGTCAAGAAGAGCGATATGACCGGCTCCGTCTCCTCCGTGAAGGCCGACCAGCTCAATAAAGGTATGGTGACATCACCTTCCGACCTGCTTCAGGGCAAGTCCGCGGGCGTGGTCGTCACGATGGGTGACGGCGCGCCGGGATCGGCCAGCACCATCAGAATCCGTGGAGGCTCCTCACTGAAGGCCAACAACAACCCTCTCGTTGTCGTTGACGGATTGCCACTGTCAGAAACCAGCATCAGCGGTGTTTCCGACGCCCTTTCTTCCATCAACCCTAACGACATCGAGAGCTTCACGGTTCTCAAGGACGCCTCGGCGACCGCCATCTACGGTTCCAGAGCCTCCAACGGTGTCATTATGATCACAACCAAAAAAGGCTCCAAGGGAGCCGAGGGCATCCACGTGAGCGCCGACCTCACAGCTTCGGTCAGCCAGAATGCCAAGTATGTGGACGTGCTGACAGGTGACGAGATGCGTGACCTTATGAAATGGTACATCGGAGACGAAGGCGCGGCCTACGCCGCCCTCGGGAAGGAGAACACCGACTGGCAGAAGGAAATCTACCAGCTGGGCAACACTGTGGACGGCAACGTGGCCGTTTCCGGAAGGGTCGGCAAGAGCGACGTGTTCAGGATGCCTTACCGCGTGTCTCTGGGCTACCACAACCAGGACGGAACACTCAAGACCTCCAACCTGAAGCGTCAGACCATAGCCCTCAACCTCAATCCTAGCTTTCTGGACGACCATCTTCTTGTCAACCTCAACGGCAAGATGATGAATATGGACAACAGGTTCGCCAACCAGGACGCCATCGGCGGCGCTGTCCGGATGGACCCTACACAGCCGGTGTATGACGCCAACGGCCTGAACGGTTATTATTGGTGGAACTACGGCAAGGGCACCCAGACCATCGACAACTGCAACACGATGGCCCAGATGAACCCGGTCGCCCTTCTGAACGACAAGATCGACAAGTCTAACGCCAAGCGTTTCATCGGCAATGCCCAGATCAACTACAAGGTGCACGGATTCGAAGACCTTAGCCTCAACCTCAACCTCGGTCTCGACTGGTCCAAGTCTGACGGAACGGTCGATGTGGCTCCGGGTACGGAGATGTCTTTCCACAACACCCAGGAGTCCGGCTCGGGCTATCACAACAACTACACGCAGACAAAGCGCGACCAGACCCTCGAGTTCTACGGCCAGTATGACAAGACTCTCGGAAAGCACACATTCAACGCGATGGCAGGTTACTCCTGGCAGCACTTCTACAATTCCACCTTCAACGAGAAGTACAAGGCTGACGGGACGCTGCCTACCGCATCGGACTACTACCTGAGCAGTCCTAACGTGTGGAGGACGGAGTACTACCTCGTCTCTTTCTTCGGGCGCGTGAACTATTCCTTCAACGACCGTCTCCTTGTGACCGCCACCCTGCGTAACGACGGCACATCCCGTTTCGCCAACAACAAGTGGGGTCTCTTCCCGTCAGTCGCCGTGAGCTACAACTTCGCCAAGGAAAAGTTCATCGAGGGCAGCGATGTCATCTCCGCCCTCAAGCTCAGGCTCAGCTGGGGACAGACAGGCCAGCAGGATCTCCAGTCCGGTGACTATCCTACCCTGTCCTCCTACCAGTACAACACGAACCAGTCGATGTTCGTTTTCGGCAACAAGGTCATCACTCCTATCACCCCGCTCGGCTACAACGCTGACCTGAAGTGGGAGACCACCACGACCTACAACGTAGGAGTTGACTATGGTTTCCTGAATGACAGGATTTTCGGTAGCTTGGATGTTTACAAGCGTGACACCAAGGATCTTCTTAACCGCACTCCGGTGGCCGCCGGCGCCAACCTCTCCAACTATCTGGACGCCAACATCGGCGACCTCACCAACAAAGGTGTCGAGTTCGAGTTCAACGCCATTCCTGTCCAGACAAGGGACTGGAGCTGGACGCTGGGCTTCAACGCCACTTTCAACAAGACGGAGATCACGAAGCTGACCACCGACGATGAGCGTGAGGACTACTACGGAATCACGACCGGCGGAATCTCCGGCGGCACCGGCAACACCATCCAGGTGCATCAGACCGGTCACGCTCCGAACTCGTTCTTCGTCTACAAGCAGGTCTATGACACGGACGGCAAGCCTATCGAGGGACTTTATGCCGACCTGAACAACGACGGCAAGATCGACGACAACGACAAGTACTGCTTCCACAAGGCCGCTCCGGACTGGACATTCGGTTTCAACACCCAGCTGTCCTACAGGCAGTGGACTCTCGCCCTTAGCGCGCACTCCAATGTCGGCAACTACGTCTACAACAACATCGCCTCCAATGGCGATCTCCTTACCGACCTGTGGGCCAACAACTTCGTGAACAACCGCTATTCAACGGCCAAAGAACACAACTTCGCCTCCTTCGCCCAGTACTGGTCAGACCTCTACGTCGAGAACGCCTCGTTCCTGAAGATCGACAACATCACTCTCAGCCGTTCATTCAATTTCGGTCAGAAGACTCCGATGTCGTTCAATGTCTTCGCCACGGTGCAGAATGTGGCCTGCTTCACCAAGTACGGTGGAATCGATCCTGAGATCTTCTCCGGAATCGACAACAATATGTACCCGAGACCTCGCACTTACATTCTTGGCGTAAAGTTCAACTTCTAATGTGTCAATAGTAATGAAAAAGATAATCAGATTTACAGCGACCGCGCTTGCGGCGGCGATGTTCGCCGGTGCGGCTACCTCCTGCGTGGGTGACCTTGACGTCACGCCTATCGATCCGAATCTGGAACTTCCGGAGCAGATCCTTGACAGTCAGGACGCTTTCACAGCCCTTCTCGCGAAGTGCTACCAGGGACTCTCCTGCTCGTCTTCCTCAGGCCCTTCCGGAGATCCTGACATCGAGGGCGTGGACGGCGGCTACGGCCAGTATATGAGGGCCTTGTTCACGATGGAGGAACTCTCCACCGATGTGGCGACCTGCTGCTGGAACGACGGTAACCTCTATGACATCCACAACCTCAACTGGAACGCCTCCAACGAGTTCGTCCTTTCGATGTACTACCGCATCTACTATCAGATCGGTCTGTGCAACGAGTTCATCCGCCGCTCCAATGCCAGCGACATCAGCGGCTATACCCTGAAGAACGCCTACATCGCCGAGGCCCGCGCGCTGAGGCTCCTGAGCTATTACCACGCCATCGATATGTTCGGCAATGTGCCTTTTGCGACTGAAGACCAGTCTGTAGGCTCGACCGGAGCGGAGCAGATCTCCCGGGGCGACCTCTTCGACTGGATGGTGGGCGAGTGCAACGAGCTGCTTGACGGCAGCGACCTCGCCGAACCTGGGAAGAATGAATATGGCCGCTGCGACAAAGGGCTGGTGCAGATGATTCTCGCCAAACTTTACCTCAACGCCGAGGTCTGGAAGGGTACGGCGATGTACGCCGAGGCCGCCGCAGTCTGCGAGAAGATAATCAGCGAATATCCTCTCCACACCAAGAGCTCCGGCTCGTACAGCGCTTGGCAGGAACTCTTTATGGCCGACAACCATCTTTGGAGCGCCAACACAACCTACAACGGTGACGAGATTATCTTTGTGGTCGAGCAGGATGGCATCCTTGTCCAGTCATACGGAGCCACCAACTATCTTATCTTTGCCTGCACGGGCGGCAAGATGGACGCAGCTGCCATCGGAATCTCGTCCGGATGGGGAGGCCTCTCGTTGACCGGAGCCTTCACAAGCAAGTTTGAGGAGGGTGACGCCCGAGCCACATTCTATAAGGGTGAGGAGTTCGATCAGTACGTGGATGCCATCAGGCGTGAGTCAGACAGCTGGTCGAACGGCTGGAAGTCGATGAAGTTTCTGAATGTGAACCACGATGGCAGCAAGGCCCAGGCGGACGGCTTCGTGGACACTGACTGGCCGGTGTTCCGCAGCGCGGACGCTTACCTGATGTACGCCGAGTGCGCCGCCAGAGGAGCTGCCGACAAGACCAAGGGGCAGACCTATCTCAACGCTATCCGCACCAGAGCCGGCCTTGGCGATCTTGCACTCAGTCTGGACAACATCATCGATGAGCGCGGCCGTGAGCTTTACTACGAGGGCTTCCGCCGTCAGGACCTCATCAGGTTCGGCCTCTTCACATCCGACAAGTACCTTTGGGAGTTCAAGGGCGGTGTCCAGACCGGCAAGGCTGTTGATGACCACTTCAACCTTTATCCTATCACCTCGGGTGAGCTGAACGCTAACGGTAATCTTAAGCAGAACCCTGGATATTAATAGATTATGAAAAAGTTAATTTACTCTATAATCGCTTTTGCGGGAATCCTTGCGGCTTCCTGCGCGACGGATGAGGACAAGCTTGTCTTCGAACCTTCATCCTCTGTGGCTCCGTCTCTGGGGACTCTGACAGGAGGCTCCCTTGCGTCCGACGGCGCGGACCTGACTTTCGAGTTCACGCAGCCGTCCTACAACATCGACGGAGCGAAGCTCTACACTCTTTACATTTCCGATTCGCAGGATTTCACGAAGCAGGAGAAGCTCGCCGCCACTGTAAGCGGAACGACCGTCACAGTCAAGCAGTCAAGCCTCAACTCCGCCATCCTGAACCTTGGCGGCGCTGCCGACATCGAGTTCACTGTCTATCTCAGGCTTGACTCTTGGCTTGCCAACAACAAGAATGTCGGTGTCGAGAATTCGCTTGTCAAGTCAAACGTGATTTCCGCCACATTCATCCCTTACAACCAGCTGATCCTTGACAAAGATGTCTATGAACATATCTGGGTTCAGGGCGACTACTGCGGCTGGAGCCACGACAAGAGCCAGTTCCTCTACAACTACAACAAGGATGGCAAGACCTACAGCGGTGTCGTTGATTTCGCGGGCAAGGCGGCCAACGGCATCAAGTTCACCGGAGCGGCTTCCTGGGACAACTCTACCGGCAACTGGGGTTCAGAGGCTCAGGCCGAGGCCGCCGAGGCCGGGAGCGTGCAGCTCATCAATGGCGATGGCTCGCAGAACATCGTCTGCTACAACAAGCGCTTCTACGGGTTCACCCTTGACAAGAACACCCTCCTTCTCTCCAAGGACTGGGGAGCCGATGTCATCGGAATCGTCGGCGGCTTCAACGATTGGGGCGGACAGCCTGACATCGAGATGAACTACAACAAGGACTATGTCCGTTTCTGGGCTGACGCCGAGTTCGCGTCCGACACCAAGATCAAGTTCCGCGCCGACGCCGCCTGGGACTACAACTGGGGCAAGGATGCGGGAGTCGGAGCCGACGACATCACCGTGTCGGCCGGCAAGTACCGCATCTATCTCGACCTCAACAAGAAAACCGTCGAACTCAACACCACGATGTATGGCAAGGACGAGCCGACCGCCGGCGGCGACTCTCCGGAGCCGGAGAAACCAGTCGCTTGGTCTCTCATCGGAACCCTCTACGGCAGTTCGTGGGATTCTGATTTCGACTTGACCAACACCTCTGACGACATCTGGCAGATCCGCGGTGTCGAGATTACGGCGAACGACGAGTTCAAGATCCGCGCCGACCACGACTGGTCTGTGGCTGTCGGCGGGCCGGAGAAGAACTCCACGAGCACCATCGACCCGGGCAATGCCTATGGCGTGTTCAAGCCGGAGCTTGGCAAGGCTTTCGCCACCGGAGGAGAGAACATCCAGGTCGGTGTTGAAGGTCTCTATGATGTCACCTATGACTATGCCGGCCAGACAATCCTCATCGAGGAGCACAAGGCGGTTTATTCACTCATCGGAGAGATCGGAGGCAACTCCTGGACCAAGGACTTCGAGATGACCCGGGACGGGGATGTCTGGACAAGCCCTGTCGTGAACATCACTGGAGGCTTCAAGATCCGTTACGACTACTCCTGGGATGAGGCCAACACCTACGGCGTGGAAGAAGGCTTCACTCCTGAAGTCGGCGTAGAGTTCAAAGCCGTACAGCCTGGAGGAAACATCACCGTCCCTGCCGCGGGAGACTACAAGGTCTCTTTCAACGCCAAGACCCTTGGTGTCACAATCACGGCCGTGGCTTTTCCTGAGCATCTCTATATGATTGGCAACGAGTTCGGAAGCTGGGACTGGGCGAGCGACGGGATCGTCGAGCTGACACCTGTCAACGGTCAGGAAGGCGAGTTCTGGACGGTACGTCACTTCACTGCCAACCAGGGCTTCAAGTACGCTCCTGAGAAGGCTTGGGGCAAGGATTTCCACAGCCTCACGACCAGCGACGGCTACACAGTGGAGGGAGGCAACTGTGTGGTTTCCGAGGACGGCTTCTACACAGTCCACATCGACCTCAAGCGGGAGATAGTCCACATCGAGCCGGCGAGAGTCTACGGAATCGGAGACTGTTTCGGAGCCTGGGACGCAAAGATGGACGGAGCCCTCTTCAAGGCTGACGGGAAGACCCTCAAGGCCACCATCGCGGCTGACGGACAGCTGCGTATGTACGTAGAGTCGTCAATCGCCGACTCCGACTGGTGGACCCGCGAGTTCATCATCCTTGACGGCAAGATTGCCTATCGCGGCAATGGCGGCGACCAGGAGCGCGTGGCCTGCACAAAGGGACAGGAGGTGACTCTTGACCTTAACGCCGGCACCGGAACAATCAAGTAGAATCTGACTTTTTTCAGACGCACCCGATGGACGATGATATGCCCGGGTGCGTCTGATTATTTATATTCGTAAATTATGAAACGCTCATCCTACCTCTTGGGTCTTGCGGGGCTGGTTCTTGCCGCCGCTTTCCTTCTTGGATGCGACAAGAAAGGCGCGTCCCCGGATCCGACACCCGTTCCTGTCACGCCGGAACGCACCGGCGAATCGGGAATATCCTATCAGCTGCTGGTATATTCATTCGCCGACAGCGACGGCGACGGCTGCGGTGACTTTAGAGGAATCATTTCCAGACTTGACTATCTGAAGGAGATGGGAGTCCAGGCTCTCTGGCTCTCCCCGATCCACGAAGCTTCATCCTATCACGGCTACGATGTTCTGGACTATTCCGGCGTCAATCCGGACTACGGCACGGAGGCCGATTTCAAAGCCCTTCTGGATGCGGCACACGCCAAAGGGATCAAGATTTATCTTGACTATGTGCTGAACCACACTTCCAAGGATCATCCGTGGTTCCTTGATGCGAAAAAAAGCGCGGACAGCCAGTACCGCGACTATTATATCTTCTCCGACAACCCTCAGGCCGACATCCGGGACGGAAAGATTCCGATGATTGCCACAGAGGGGGCGCGCGGCTACGACTCCGGCCAGTGGTTCTCCGCTGTCACTGGAGTTGACGGCAAGTTGAAGGTGAAATTCACCCTTGCCTTGGACAATTCCGGAAAACCATCGACCCTGCGGATGGACAAGGTGGACGAAGTCACCAACTCGGGCAGTCAGAACTCAGGAATATGGCTGTACTACGGGGACGGAGCTATGGAACAGTTCTACAAGACCGGAGCCAAGGAATGCACTCTGTCACTGGAGTTCGAGTCCTCGTGGGGGGTGCTTGTCAGAACCAGCCAGACCCAATGGGACTCCTACAAGTACGGTGCTCCGACCGGCGGTAACCAGCTTTCTTATGGTACGCCTTTAAGTCTTACGAACTCCAATGCCCAGGATATTCTTCTTCCGGGGATGACCGCCACGATGTACCACTCGCATTTCTGGACGGCGTGGTTCGCCGACCTGAACTACGGCTCGGCGGCGACCTGCGAGCAGTCCGGGGCTTTCAAGGCAGTCTGCGAGTCGGCCGACAAATGGATTAGGATGGGTGTTGACGGCTTCCGTCTGGATGCCGTCAAGCACATCTACCACAACGCCGGTTCGGACGAGAATCCTACGTTCCTGAAGAAGTTCTATGACCACTGCAACGCCACTTTCAAATCCTCTGGCGGACAAGGAGAGTTCTATATGGTCGGAGAACAGTTCAGCGACGCGGCGGAGGTGGCTCCATATTATAAAGGCCTGCCCGCATTCTTCGAGTTCAGTTTCTGGTGGAGGCTCAAGGAATGCATAGGCAGCGGCAACGGCAGCTCGTTCGTCGGGACAATCCAGGGCTATCAGAAATTGTATGCCGGCTACCGTTCAGACTACATCGAGGCCACCAAGCTGTCCAACCACGACGAGGACAGGGTCGGCAGCGACCTTGGCGGTAGTGTCGCGAAGATGAAACTCTCCGGAGCCGTACTCCTCACCGCCGGTGGCCAGCCGTACATCTACCAGGGCGAGGAACTCGGCTACCGGGGAACCAAATCCGGCGGCGATGAATATGTCCGTACCCCTATGATGTGGAACGCCGACGGTTCATCCCTCGCTGACGGCAAGCTGAGTGGCAAGGTTGACAGGGCTATGCTGACATCCTCGATCTCGGTCGAGAGCCAGGCCGAGGACGAGAACTCCATCCTGAATGTCTATCGCAAGTTCGGAGTGCTGAGGGATGAGTACAAGGCCTTGGCCAAAGGTTCGTTCGATTACTGCCCCGCCGCAGCCTCCGTGAGCGCCGTCTCTGCCTGGTACCGGTCGTATGAAGACCAGAAAGTCCTGGTCATCCACAATTTTTCCGGCGGCAACGCCACGGTGAGCCTTACTGCCGACAATCTTGACAACGCCATCGCCACCAACGGAACGGTCAAGGTGAACGGGACGAAGGTGACTCTGGGGGCATATTCATCGGTGGTTTTTCTGCAATAAGAAGCTGTTTAGAAATGGTTCCCGCATTTTATTATGCGGAATTTTCGAGACAGT
>CAVCPY010000240.1:0-3218 GCA_963604245.1 Eggerthellaceae bacterium | reverse complement strand
TCGAAAATTCCGCATAATAAAATGCGGGAACCATTTTTAAACAGCTTCTTACGACCTACTTCAGGGAATATTCAACAACAAGGGCTGAAGAAGGTGGCACAACCGTGGAATCGGAAACCCGGACGGTTTCGCCCGAGATGACATTGCGGCCATCCTTCAGGTCCGAGGCGATCTCGGCGTAGCGGGACCACGGGATGGTTTTCGGCTCCGGAGAGTTGTTCACGAAGACGAAGACCTTGTCGGTGTCGTTGTAGCGGAAGAAGGCGTAGGTGTTGTCCCTTCCGAGGAAGTGCATCGTGCGGCCATTGTGGATAACGTCCTTGCCTTTTCTCCACCGGAAGAGGGTCTTGGCATAGTCGTGAAGTTCAGCCAGCTGTCCCTGCGGGATTGTCTTTCCTCCGACAGAGACGGTGGCGGAGGAGCGGCCTTCCTCGGTGAACAGATCGACCTTGTCGCCTTCCCAGCCGCCAGGGAAATCCATTCTCAGCTCGCCGTCGCTCTTGTAGGTCTTGCCGGTGGCGAATCCCATCTCATCACCGTAGAAGATCTGAGGGATTCCGCGGACCGTGGCCAGAAGGGCATAGGCAATCTTCTGCTTGTCCGGATTCTGCCTCCAGGCGTCGGCGACACGGTAATGGTCGTGGTTGGACAGGAATGTCAGCATCCTGGAGACATCGTGATAGGTCGCGTCGTGCGAGAGGGCTGAATATACCCGGACCATTCCCTGTCCCCACTGAGGCTCATCCTCACAGAGTGCGGCATTGATGGCTTCCTGCAGAGGGAAATCCATAATAGAAGGCAAGTGCGAGTCAAAACCGTCACGGTTGGCGTTTCCGCCTTGCCAATATGCAAGCTGGTCGATGTTGGTGTCCCAGCACTCCCCTACGATGTTGAAGTCGGGATATTCATTCATCACCGCCTCGCACCACTTGCTCATCGGGACTTTCTCGTTGTAAGGGTAAGTGTCCACGCGCAGACCGTCCAGACCGGAATATTCGGTCCACCAGACCGTCCACTGCTGGAAGTATTTCAGCAGAAACGGGTTGTCAAGGTTCATATCCGGCATCGATGGGACGAACCAGCCGCTGACCTGAAGATTGGCGTCGTACCGCGAGGCGTTCGGATCCATCGCAGAGGAGAACGCGATGTTCGAGCCGGTATATTCAGGAAACTGGTGAATCCAGTCGTTGAACGGCAAGTCCTTCATCCACCAATGGCCTGTGCCGCAGTGGTTTGTGACGATGTCCATTATCACCTTGAGACCCTTTTCGTGAGCTTTGGCGACATATTCCTTGTACTGGGAATTGCTGCCGAAGCGAGGGTCGATGCGGTAGTAGTCCCCGCAGGCATAGCCGTGGTAGGACTCCTGAGGCTGGTCATCCACCAGAAGCGGGGTGCACCAGATGGCGGTCGCGCCAAGATCGGCGACATAGTCCAGATGGTCGATTATGCCCTGCAGATCACCTCCGTGGCGGCCGAACGGTTCACTGCGGTCAGCTTTCTCGGCTGTGTCATCGGTGTTGTCATTGCCTTTGTCGGCGTTCGCAAAGCGGTCAGGGCAAATCAGATAGATAAGATCCGCCGTCGTGAAGCTGCCGCGCCCTGCGGAACCCTCCTCCCTTGCCGCAAGCTGGTACGGATAGCGGAAGGACTTCCCATCCTTTGTGAATACGATTCCGTACTCACCTGGATTGGCGGAAGGGCTTACGGCAACGTCCACAAACAGATAGTTGGGGCTTTCAGCCTTATGGATCTCCTTGACGCTGACACCTTCTCCCTCGATCCGGACATCATAGTCAGCGATGGCTTCGCCGTGGATCATCAGCTGGAGCGGGGTCTTCATCCCCACCCACCAGCTCGGCGGCTCAACCTTGGAGATCCTTGATTCCGGGACGGTTATGCTCCAGTTCCACGGAGCCTTCATCTGAACGCTCACGAGGACGCTGTCGCTGTCAAGGCAGCGCTTGAAAACCAACTCGGAGTCCGTGCAGGAAACAACCTCGAAAGACGGATTGTCGGCGGACAGAGCCGGATGAGCGTGCTTCACCTTGTTCAGATAAGCGTAGAAATCCGTCGTGGCGTTGTGATGCCAGTCCGGCATCGGATCCTTCTCGAAGAACTCGAAACGATGGTTGTAGCCGACCTCCTGACCGGTGTAGATCAGCGGTTGGGCGTTCGGAAGGGTCCAGCAGAGGACCGCCATAGCTTTCCAGGCGTCGCCCATCCTTTCATATTCAGTGCCGCTCCAGGAGTTTTCATCGTGGTTGGAAGTGAACGAGAGCCTGTAACCGTTTGACGGATAGGTTGTCGCATTCCATTCCACATAGCGGACAAGGCTGTCAGCCGTGGCCTTCCCCTTTGCGATGTCGTTCAGCAGATGATGCAGTTTCCAGGCGTAGGTGGCGTCAAAGCCGGCATCGTGCAGCCAAGTCTCCTCACCCTCGGCGAGGAAGTAAAGTCTGCGGGAATATTCAGACCTGAATTTCGAGAGAACCTCCGTCCAGAAGTCCTGAGGCACCTGATAGGCCACATCGCAGCGGAATCCGTCGATTCCCCTGTTCAGCCAGAAACGCATACTCTTCTCCATCTCGGCGCGCAATTCCTTTGATCCGTAGTTCAGTTTGGCGATGTCCGTCCAGTCATATTCGACTATCGTGTTGCCATCGGCGTCACGGACATACCAGTCGGCAGACTTCTGTGTCACCCACGGATGATCCGGAGAGGTGTGGTTGGCCACCCAGTCGATGATGACCTTGAGACCGAGGCCGTGAGCCGCCTGGACGAAATGATCGAAATCCTGAAGATTCCCGAACTCGGGGTTGATGTCGCAATAGTCCTTGATAGCATAGTAGGAGCCGAGGGTTCCCTTGCGGCCTTTCTCGCCAATCGGACAGACCGGCATCAGCCAGACTATATCCACGCCAAGTTCCTTTAGTTCAGGCAGTTTCTTCTCCGCCGCCGCGAATGTACCCTCGGCGGTCGCCTGGCGTGTGTTCAACTCATAGACCACGGCGTTCCGGGTCCGGTCTGGCTCTTCCACGGCCACCTTCGCCTTCGGGGCGCAGGAGAATGCCACAAGAGCGGTCAGCAAGAATGATAACGTGCGTCTCATATTTTGACAGATAACTTAGAAACTGTTTATGCTTCTTAGAAGCTGTTTAAAAATAATTCCTCTTTTTTCTTATGCGGCCTTTCCGGCCATTTTCATCTTTGTCATC
>CAVCPY010000239.1:0-4950 GCA_963604245.1 Eggerthellaceae bacterium | reverse complement strand
CCTGTGACAAAGTGCCTTATCTCACGTTCGGAGTGCATCGACCGAGAATGCTCAGTTCGCGTTACCCACTCCCTAAATCCCTCCCCTCGGGGGAGGGACTTGCTCCGTCACTGACGTGACGGGAAATGAGGTGTTTCGCATATGCGAAACTTAAGTCAATAAATTAAAGCTCAATGGAATCGGATGAAGGCCAAACGTAAGGGACGGAAACTTTTCGGAAATTGTCATTCCAGTCCTGCACTTGAATATTTCTGCTGAATGACCTCAGTCAGCGATTCCGCACATTATCCGTCGAATAATTTGTTCCACGGATAGTTCACCGTAGTTTTGCCGCAGCATTTGTATAAATCAATGCGAGATTGTATCGTTACTTGGAAACATTGTATTATATTTGTATCAGAAAACAAAATGGGCATAGGTAAACTAAAAGTTCTGTTGACAGAAGAAGCGCAAGCCTTTTTGGACGCACAACCGTTCAAGGCTCAACAGAAGATATACTATAATATCTTCAAGGTTGAGGAAGGGGTGATGAAAGTTGATATATTCAAGAAACTTGAGAATACTGATATATGGGAATTCCGCACTCTTTATAATGGTATTAGTTATAGACTATTCTCCTTTTGGGACACGGAGTTGGACACGTTGGTTATCGTCACGCACGGTATAGTCAAGAAAACTCAAAAGACACCATCAAAGGAAATTGCCAAGGCAGAAGAGATAAGGAAAGAGTATTTTAAAAACAGGAGATAACAGCATTATGGAACAGATGAAACTGATCCCAGCGGATGATATGAAAGATAAGCTTTGGGGAAAGAGAGGCACCCCAGAGCGTGAGGCTATGGAAAATCAACTCAAAGAAGAAGTGAACGCCTACTTTGTGGGGGAGGCCATACGCAAGGCACGACTGGCACAAAAACTCACACAAGAAGAACTTGGTGAACTTATAGGTGTGCAGCGCGCCCAAATCTCCAAATTAGAGAAAGGGAAAAGCGTCATCACATTGCCTACAATGAGCCGTGTATTCAAAGCGTTGGGTATAGCGACAGCGACCCTGGATTTGGGCATTGCCGGGAAAATAGCGTTGTGGTAAAAGAAGGAGATTGCCAAGGTCATCGCCCAGCTGGAGGGAGAGGTTGGCTCGGAGGAGTACAATCTGCACTCGACGTATGCCATCGCGTTCCTGAACTTCGCCTCGGAGGCCGTCACAGGGATCAATGGCAGGTACGACCTCCACTATTACACTGTGGACGAGGCATCCGGCCACAGGCTGCCGGCCAGCCCGGAGTACCACTTCTTCGACCTGAGCGCGTTCAAAAAAATCTCTAAGGGGATAACCAATGAGACCGATTATTGGTTATCTTTGCTGACGGGGTCGAAGGAGATGGACAGGATGCCGGACTGGGCCAGAGGCGACAAGGCCTACGAGGCCTACTTCGAGGCTTCCACAAGAGCCAACTTCACACCCGAGGAAACCATTCAATACGAAAAGGATATGATGACCGAACGCGACAGGATCAACTCCATCAACTACGCAAAGTGGGAAGGAGTTCAGGAAGGCAAACAGCAGGCACAACGGGAAATCGCAATGGCCTTAAAAGCCAAAGGAATCGATGCAGACACGATTGCTTCCTGCACAGGACTTTCTGTAGAGGAGGTCGAGGCTCTTTAGCAACCACAAAAAATTCCTCTGAACCTAATCCTTTCGGAAAGGCTACCGGACTTCATCGATGGACTTGATGCCGTCGCGGGAGAGGTCGATGCGGAAGCGCCTGAACTCTGTGGTGTCGTCGTACCGGTACTGGAGGACAAGATTCAAATAATAGTCGCGGTCGCACTCGATGGTCTGGACGGAGCCATCGTCTCCAAGGGTGCGCATCAGGACGGTCGGGTCATCCATCTTTTTGATGAAATTGATGACATTCAGGCGGATGATGTCGTTGATGCCGCTGAATGAATACTCAGAATTGGCCTGAAGCCTCTCCCTGTCGATGTGGACTGACTTGCGGTAGAGGATAATCTTCTCGGTTGTGACGCTGCTGCTCTCGACATCAGTAAGATGCGAGCTGTTCCGCAGTGCCATCACGTCCGGCCGTACCTTTTCAGGCTCTATGAAATCGACACCTTCCTTCAGCCAGCCCAGTTCGGTCTCCTTGTGGATGATCTTCGCCTTGTTGTCGAAGTACTTGCTCCCGACCCGATGGGCGAAATAGTAACGCATCAGCTCTTTGATGCGGTCTTTCAACATATAGCTGACGATGAGGGCGATGAACAGCGGCAGGGTCAGCGAGCCGAACCTCCTCTGGAAGGCGAAACTCACGACGGTGGCGAACAACATTGCGACGCCGGCGGCGATGCTGAAATAGAGCTGCTCCACTATCACCCCGTCCCGCCGCTTCGGGGCGCGGAGGTAAAGGTCGCTCTCGATGTATTTCTTCAATATGCTGAAGCGGTGCACGAATATCCTGTTGTGCAGCCTGTCGTCCTTCCTGACCTCCGGATAGCCAAGCTGCCTCATATGCTTCCCGATCTTGCGGTAAAGACCAGCCGCCTTGCCGGCCAATTCATCCAGTTTCCTGACCCTCAGCCACTCGATGAGTTCAAGAATATGCTTGCAGACGACATCGCAAAGGAACTCGTCGCCGGAAAGGTACATCCTCATCACATTGTCGGGAACGGTGGGGGCATTGATGACAGTCCGCAGTCCGGCATATTCATCACAGATCCTTCCGGCGTTGGTGATGAAGCCTTCGCACAGGATTTCCGTGTCCGACCCGATCCGGTTCTGTCTGATGTGGGCGAACTCGTCCCGCAGCGCGCTCTTGACAATGGCTCCGAACATTTTGATGTTGTACTCATATTCGGAAATCAATGTGCGGGTCGGCGAGGACGCCATCTCCGCGAAGGCTTTCCGGATGTTGCGGAGCGGCACCGCCGGACCTTCGACAATCTCGCGGAGAAGGAAGACGGGGGTGATCAGACGGATGTTGGACTTGACGTCCTGATAGAACATTTCTTTGGGATAGGTGGCTCCGGTGATGTCGAGACTGCCGGGAACGAAGAACCACATCGCCAGAGAGAAGTCGTTCATCCGCAGTTTCTTGCGGGTGACGAAACCGACTTTCAGCTCTATCGAGTAGCGGTCGTGGATTCTGGTGTCAATCTCTACCACAGCAAAACTTTCAAAAAATAACAGACATCATCTCATCGCCTTCGGAGAAGCCATCGTCTCTGCGAATATAACCAATTATCCCACAAAGAACAAGCCAGGGGTGATGCCCAGCCATTTGAGGACGGTCTCCCCCCAGAGGAGGATGATCAGCCAGGAGATGGTCATCATCGTGATGCCGAACTTGAAGGCATCCGTCATACTGTACTGGTTGGTGTTGTACAGAAGGGCGGCAGGCTTGCTGTTGAACGGCAGCACATAGACGTGCTCGATCAGCATCGAGACAGGAAGTGCGAGACTGATGGCCGGATAGCCGAACCGTTCGGCGATGCCCATTGCTATCGGCACGAAAATCATTGTCCTGATGGTCTTGGACTGGAAAACCAGACCGGAGTACATCATCAGAAACGTCAGAATCACGTAAAGAACCCAGAACGGAGTGTTGTCGGTGATGCCCATCGAGTCGAATGCGGCGTTGACCATCGTTCCCGGGAGCCCGGTGATGTTCAGGCCGGCTCCGAGGGTGTAGGCGCCGGCGGAGAACAGCATCAGATGCCACGGGATGTCCACATCGTTCCATTTCACGACCCCGATGCCCGGCATCAAGGCGATCACGGCACCGATGAAGGCCACGGTCGTGGCGTCAATCCCGTGCAGGCTGTCAGTGCACCAAAGGATGAGGACTCCCATAAATATTCCCACAGCCTTCCATTCCTCGACGGTCATTTTGCCCATCGCGTCCAGCTCGGTCTTAAGACGCTCCAGGCCACCGTCAATCTGCGGCTTCCGCTCATCCTTCTTCATCGGGAAGAACACGTACATTCCCATCAATAGGCCGATGATAAGGATCAGGAAACTCATCGGCCCGCAGGACACCAGCCAGTCGGAATAGCCGAACTGACTCGCTCCGGCCGCTCCGAATATCAAGGAGATGGCCAGCAGATGGGCTCCGCTGCCGGTGTAGAAGGCATTTGCGCCGATGTTCACCTGAAACAGGTTCTGAATCACGAGGTTGCGACCGAAGTTGTTGCGGTGGCCGTCAGAAGCGCCGTAAATCGCGCAGACCACCATAAAGATCGGAAGCATTATCGTGGCCTTGACGGTCGTGGCGGAAATGAACATCGAAAGCACGAGGTTGATTATGAGGAAACTCCACAGAACTCCTTTCGCTGTCTTTCCGAACTTGATCACAAACCACATCGCAAGACGTTTGGCGAACCTGGTCTTGACAAGCATTGAGGCCAGCACGAACGAAAGGATGTTCAGCCACATCACGGGGTGTCCCAGCTGGGCGAAGGCCTCTTTCTGGGTCGTGACCCCGCAGAGGACAATCAGCAGGATGATTATCAGTGAGGTGAGGTAATTAGGAATCGCCTCGGTCATCCAAAGAATAAGGCCTGCCGTGAATATGGCCAACATCGCATAGTTGGACCTTATGAACGCGGGCAGGCCGATCTCGTTGAGACGCGCCAGGGCCTTTCCTGACACGGATTCGGCGGTGATGCCGTCGATGAAGCCGAAATGTCCGAACCAGTAGATAAGGACAAAGGCAAGTATGGCGAGCGGGCCGCCGAGACGCGCCATCCAGATCTCGAAGGCGCTTTTCTGCATCTTCGGGAGTTTCTCCAGGCGGTAGTTGTTCATATCCAATGGATCTGACATATTCATGAATATTTTAAATTGAGCTTTTGTGCTTTGTCGGTCACTTCGACAGGCTCAGTGACCGACATAAGAAGCTGTTTAAAAATGGTTCCCGCATTTTATTATGCGGAATTTTCGAGACA
>CAVCPY010000238.1:0-6313 GCA_963604245.1 Eggerthellaceae bacterium | reverse complement strand
TCCCAAATGGCCCTGACCTCCCGGTCATCGAAGAAACGGATTGATATTTTGGTCACCTCTTCAAATACTCATATGCTTCCCTCACAATACCGGACATAAGTTTCCGTCTCTGTTCGAGAAACTCGTAATAGCTCAGATTCTCAAAACCCTCCGGAATAGCATTCTGCCGGCAAGTAAGTTTGAAAGCGTCTTCCCCCAGCTTCTCACGATACCGCCCCACATAATCCACAGGAGGATTATCAGAAATGTCAATATTTGTGTTGTAATCTATGAATGTGAAGTTCGCAATCTGATTGCGGTCACGATCGTCAGTGATGCCAATGCCGGAGAGGTATTTCTTCGGGAATATGTGATGACGGTCAATGGCATTCTTCGTTCCGTTCGCTCCGACCACCAGAAATTTGGAAAGGGGAGAATTTGAAAGCCACATCGGTGTGCCCAGGACATTGAGCGATGCTATATAACCATACCAAGACGGAGATATTGAAGATGAACTGTTCAGACTGGCAGGAAGATTGACATTGAAATAATCATCAGTAAATGTAGTCTCTATGGATTTTGTGATATACTCCACAAACCCATCGGGAGTGTTGATATTCCTCAAATCAGCAAATTGCTTTTCGACCGTACTCTCCGGAGACGAAGAGTAGAAAGAAGTGATGGCCGACATGAAAATCCACTGCTTGATTATCTTCCGAAGAGTCATCGGATTAACCCCGTAAGTGTACTTTCCAAGCAGATAGAGCACATAGCCGTAGATTACCACATAGGTCGATGCGACATATCCTCCATTCATATACCCGGCTTCACCGAACAGGTTAAGAAATCCGTGCCAATTGTTCAGATTAAGAACCGTGTCCAGAGCCTTGCGGAACTCATCCATATTCTTTTCACGTATCGCGGCAGAAGTCTGCCCTGAATCGAGGTCACGCCCGCGTAAAAGCATATAGGCATACTTCATTCTCGCTCTGCGGAAACCAAGACCCACGGCCATCCGGATGAGATGCTGCGGACTGACTTCCATAATGTGATTGAACGCTGTACCGTCCTTCGGAATCCTGGAGTCCTCGCAGAAAGAGTGTATTTTATCGTAGATGGCGGTATCATAAACGGCAATCAGAGTCTCGATGAAGTTGTTCTCATTCAATTTCTGCCCGCCGGAATTCACTCTCTTGAAAATGTCGGAAACCTCTTCCTCATCAGCGAACGTCGTGATTTGCAGGGTTGGAAGATTGTATTTGGTGATATTTATCAGCTCGTTGAGATTGTTTTCTATCTGGCTTTTCTCCAGACGGGTCAGAGCTTCCAGCCCTTTTTTCTCTCTGCTGGCATTGAGCTTGTCGAAGAAATTCTCCCGAAAATCAGGCAGGGACAAGTCTTCGTATGCCTTGAAGACGGTGCTTATGTCACTGACCCAGTTCGCGTCACGCTCAAAAGCCTGGGACCAAACCTCAAAACGAGATTCCAAAGGATTAAAACAAATCCGGATTCTTCGTTCGCGGAAATTCTTGTCCTTGACTTTCAGTCCCTTGATGGCGGCAAGAAGTGAGGTCAACCTCTGTTGCCCGTCGATAACGAGGTCATCCGGCTTCTTATAGCTTTTCTCATTGCTGCCTATGGTTTTCGTGTTCTCATACTCCTCAGGAGAAGACCAGAGAATAATATATCCGATAGGGAAACCTTTGAGCATAGAATCGAGAAGGTCTCGAACCTTGTTGTCTTTCCAGACAAACTGACGCTGTAGGTCGGGCAGTCCGATGCGTCCGATTTCTACATCTCTCAAAAGGTCGCCGACAGACCTTTGTATGCTCTTGTAAATGTCCTTAGCCATAAAATGTATACCGTGTGGATTTTCCAAAGATACGGACTTTTACCGAACAAAGCAGTATAAAATGATGTAAAATGGAGACAATCAGCCGTTATGACTGCATTAAAGCAGTAATATTCGGTAAAAAACACTACTTTTGTAGTTAAGTTCTGATAATAGTGCATTATCGGAACAACGTGAGCAGACAAAAACGGTTTTACATACGCTATGTGCAATAAGAAACTTTTGTCCGAAGAGGACATAAAGAATCGCTATATCACTCCTGCGATTGAACGGTCTGGTTGGGAGAAGTCATTCTACAGAATGGAATACTATTTCACTGCCGGACGTGTGCTGATACAGGGGACTAAACACGGTAGAAAAGAAGGGAAAAAGGCCGATTATATTCTTTATGCCGCACCGAACAATCCTATTGCAATCGTCGAGGCCAAAGACAATAACAAGCCGGTCGGAGGCGGACTTCAGCAGGCAATGGATTATGCACGCATATTGGACATTCCATTCGCGTATAGTTCAAACGGAGACGGTTTTGTCGAACACGATTTTCTAACAGGTAATGAAAGGCAGATTTCGTTGGAATCTTTCCCGACAAAAGAAGAATTGGTGAACCGGAAGAATTCCGCAAACCCATTGGCTCCGGAAGCGCAACGAATTGTTGATGAGCCATATTACTTCGATCAATATACAAATACGCCTCGCTATTATCAACGGATAGCAATCAACAGAACCATAGAAGCTGTAGCCAAAGGTCAGGATCGTATTCTTCTTGTGATGGCTACCGGCACCGGCAAAACATTCACGGCATTTCAGATAATACATCGGCTCATCAAGTCCGGAGCCAAGAAAAAGGTTCTTTACCTCGCAGACAGGAATATTCTCATTGACCAGACAATGGTCCAGGATTTCCGGCCTTTCAAAAAGATAATGACTAAGATTCAAGGCAGGGAAATGGACTCGGCATACGAGATCTATATGGCCCTGTATCAGCAGCTGGTTGAATATGACGAAGGGAAAGAAGACCCATTCACGAAATTCGCTCCGACATTTTTCGACCTGATTATTGTCGACGAGTGCCATCGTGGCAGCGCAAGGGACGACTCTGCTTGGAGAAAAATCCTTGAATACTTCTCCTCCGCTACGCAGATTGGAATGACTGCTACCCCAAAAGTCAAAAACGGGGCGAATAATCTCGACTACTTCAACGAGCCATTATATACATACTCCCTGAAACAAGGTATCGAAGACGGTTTTCTTGCCCCATACAGGGTGACCAATTCATTCATCAATGTCGATTTGGAAGGCTGGGCTCCGAGAGAAGGGGAGAGGGATATTTATGGCCAGCTCATCGAGCAGGGCTTCTACAACCGTAAAGACTTTGGCAGGGAATTGGCCTTATTGAAGAGGCGCGAAATCGTTGCGAGAAGAATTACCCAGATGCTTTTCAAGATAGGCAGGATGACGAAAACCATCGTATTCTGCCCGGATGTCGAAGAGGCGGAAGCAATGCGCGAACTTCTGGTGTCTCTGAACTCGGACTTATGCAAGAAGGATTCCAGATATGTGATGCGCATAACCGGAGATGATAAAGAAGGGAAGAAACAATTGGATAACTTCATTGATGTCGATCAGCAATATCCTTGTGTAGTAACGACTTCCGAGATGCTCTCCACAGGCGTGGATTGCAAAACTTGCGGTCTCATCGTCATAGATAAGGAAATTGGCTCTATGACGGAATTCAAGCAGATAGTCGGACGAGGTACAAGACTTAAGACAGATAAAGGGAAATGGCATTTCGAGATTCTCGATTTCAGGAATGCAACCCAACTTTTCAAGGATCCCGAGTTTGACGGAGACCCGGAACCGCCGCAGGTAGGGGCGGAAGGCAAAGGCGGAGGTGGTGAAGGACGGAGACCCGAGCCGTCCGGAGGCGATGAGGGATCGACCACCAGGACAAAATATCTTGTTGATGGTTATAACAGCATCAAAATCACTCACGAGAAAGTTTCATACCTCGGAGAAGACGGACATACGCTCGTGACAGAAAGCCTCACGGACTTCACGCGAAGAAATATCCGGGGCAAATTTGCCACGTTGGATTCATTCATTAAAGATTGGAATGCCGCAGAACGCAAGAAAGCCATCGTGGACGAATTGAAAGAATACGATGTTCTTATCGATGCCGTAAGAGAAAGCAATCCGGAATTGGCGAATGCAGACATATTTGATATTATCTGTCACGTAGCGTTCGACAAGAAACCTCTCACGAGAAGAGAGCGGGCCAACAATGTCAAGAAACGCGATTATCTGTCCAAATATGAAGGAGTTGCACGTCAGGTTCTTGAAGCGCTGCTTGACAAATATGCAGACAATGGCATTCTCGAACTGGAGAACGACGATATTCTCGAACTCGCACCGTTCAACAAGATTGGCACACCTCCTAAAATTCTCAAATATTTTGGCGGGATGACGGGATATATGAGTGCATTAAATGGGCTTAAATCAGAACTTTACAGAGTCGGAGCATAAAAGAATATGGCAGTAAACAATCTCATTAAGAGAATACAGAACATAATGCGCCAGGACGCCGGTATCAGCGGCGACGCGCAGCGCATAGAACAGATGGTATGGATGTTTTTCCTGAAGGTCTATGATGCGCAGGAGGAGAACTGGGAATATAAAGCCTATAAGAATAAGGCTGATTATGTCTCAATCATTCCGGATGAACTCCGATGGAGAAACTGGGCAGTCGATAAGGCGGACGGCAAAGCCTTGACAGGAGAAAAACTTCTGGAATTCATCAACACCGTCCTTTTCCCGGTGTTTAAAGGCTCTGATGCGGCTTTTGATGGGAAGACCATAAAGGGAATCGTTGTCACGCCGGAAACGCCCCGTTCCAAGAGCATAGTGAAAGAAGTCTTCGATGACCTCAACCAATATATGAAGAACGGCATTCTCTTGCGGCAGGTCGTCAATGTCATAGATGAAATTGACTTTACGGACGCGGAAGACAGGCACACGTTCGGAGATATTTATGAGGGGATACTGAAAGACCTCCAATCGGCAGGCCACGCAGGAGAATTCTACACTCCGCGAGCTCTTACAGATTTTATGGTACAGACCCTTGCTCCGAAATTAGGGGAGTCATTTGGTGACTTCACCTCAGGTACAGGAGGATTCTTGACATCTGCCTTGAATTATCTTCAAGGACAGGTAAAGACTACTGAAGATTTTGAACTTTTCCAGAACTCCGTAGTCGGGCAGGAATGGAAACCTCTCCCATACCTTCTTTCCATCACAAACCTGCTTGTTCACAACATCGAAGCCCCCAATATCCGCCACTGCGATTCTCTCGCCACGAAAATGAGCGACTTCAAGGATTCCGACAAAGTTGATGTGATAGCGATGAATCCGCCTTACGGAGGCAGCACAGAATCGAGCGTGAAGGGTAATTTCCCAATGGATATGCGCTCCAGCGAGACTGCCGACTTGTTTATGGTGCTGATAATGTACCGCCTCAAGAAAAACGGGCGTGCGGCCGTAATCGTGCCGGACGGTTTTCTGTTCGGAGTGGACGGAGCCAAACTTGCCATCAAGACCAAGATGCTTCGGGAATTCAACCTCCATACTATTATCCGGCTCCCGGGCAGCATTTTCTCGCCTTACACCTCCATCGCCACCAACATACTGTTCTTCAATAATGAGAGGGCGGACGGAGCGTCGGAGCAATATGCCACCAAGGACACTTGGTTCTACCGCCTCGATATGCCGGAAGGGTACAAGCACTTCTCCAAAACCAAGCCTATGAAGCTGGAGCATTGCAAGCCTATAAGTGACTGGTGGAATGACCGAAAGGAAATCATCATAGAAGACGGAAATGAGAAATCAAGGAAATATACCGCGGAGGAACTGATAGCTCTTGACTGCAATTTCGACCAATGCAAATTTCCTAAAGATGATGAGGAAATCCTTCCTCCTGCAGAACTCCTTGCTGACTACTTCAAGAAGCGCAAAGCCCTCGATCACGAGATTGACAGGACACTTGCCGAGATACAGAAGATTCTCGGCATAGAACTGAACCTCAACGAATAAGCCCTATGACTGGAAAGCAATTAAAAAACAGTATCCTTCAGTGGGCGATTCAGGGAAAACTCGTGCCCCAAGATCCCAAAGATGAGCCTGCCTCTGTACTGTTGGAACGCATCCGGGCGGAAAAAGCACGGCTTGTAAAAGAAGGCAAGATCAAGAAGGACAAGAACGAATCCATCATATTCCGAGGTGACGACAATTCCCATTATGAGAAGTTCCTCGCTACTGGTGAGGTGAAGTGCATCGATGATGAGATTCCGTTTGAGATACCGCAAGGGTGGGAGTGGACTCGTATAGGCAATATATTCAAGCATACAAGTGGAAAGCAACAAAGTAGTAGCAACAAGGGTGGAGGGACTCCGCAAAAGTTTATTACTACCTCCAATCTATATTGGGGAT
>CAVCPY010000237.1:0-22015 GCA_963604245.1 Eggerthellaceae bacterium | reverse complement strand
ATGGCCGGAAAGGCCGCATAAGAAAAAAGAGGAATTATTTTTAAACAGCTTCTAAGGCACGGGATCGTACCCGCTGCCGCCCCAGGGGTTGCAGCGGAGAATCCGCCGCACGGTCAGGAACAACCCTTTGACGGGGCCCCATTTCCTGAACGCCTCGATGGCGTAGGTGGAGCAGGACGGCTCGAAACGGCAGGTCTTGGGAATATAAGGCCCGATGCAAGTGCGGTAGAACCAGATCAGAGCCAGAAACGGCGCGATGCACACCTTTCTCAGCCTTTGTCTCCATAAAGGAATATCCCCGCTAGGCTTCATATTCCGCAAGTTTCAGCAGCACGGCGGCGACCTGCTCCCTCACGGCCGAATATTCCAGAATCTCCTTTGTATTGTAAAGGAACAGTATTGAATATCCTTTTGCAGGGAGAATGTTCTTACGGGTCCTGTAAGCTTCCCGAAGCCTGCGTTTCAGCAGGTTGCGCTTGACGGCCCTCTTGAACAGACGTTTGGGAACGGACACTATGATGGAATTCGGTTGTGACCCGGCGGTGGCATCATCATCCTTCAGAAAACAGTATTTCAGACCGGACGTGAAGCCCCAGCGGCCCCTGGACATCAGAGCCGAAATCTTCGACTTCCCGTGAAGCCGTTCGGATTTCGGTAGCGTGGACATTACGGGAGCTATTTCCGGGCCTCAAGATAGAGTTCGATGGCGCGGGCGACTGACGGGGCTTCCGGAGTCGGAGCCTGAATCTCGCTCTTTAGACCGGCCTCCTCCATCGCCTTTGCGATGGACTTCCCGTAGGCCGCGAACTTGATGTCCCCCTGCACGAAATCGGGGAAGTTCTCGTAGAGGGACTTGATGTCGTAAGGATTGTAGAAGACGATCAGGTCGTAGTCCTGAAGATTCATCTCCTTAAGATTCTGAGGCACGGATTTGACAAACACGGCTGTCTTGTAATCAAGTTTCTGTGCCTCCATAAGGTTCGTCAGAGGTGAGCTGCTGCTTGAATCGGACTGTGTGACGAGGAACTTCTCGCCCTTGTGCTTGGTCCCGATCTGCTCGATTATTGAATCAGGAGTGCCGTTTCCGTAGAATATCTTGCGCTTGCGATAGACGATGTGCTTCTGAAGGTACATTGCGACAGCCTCGGTCGTGCAGAAATACTTCATCGTTTCAGGAACCTTGACCCTCAGCTCATCGCACAGGCCATAGAATGCGTCGATGGTATGGCGGGACGAGAAAATGATTGCGGTGTAATCAAGAATGTTTATTCTCTGGGTCCGGAACTCTCTCGACGTGAGAGGTACGATGAGAAAGAATTGCTTGAATGTGATGTCAACGCCGAATTTCTCTTTCAAGGCTGCGTAAGGTGCGTCATTCAGAGGTGCGCGCTGTGAGATCAAAATCTTCTTTATTGCCATATTCTTGTTTTCTAATTCGGCCTCCGGAGGCGCTACAGCAGGAAGGCTGAAAGCACCAGGGCGGTGGTCGGAAGTAATTCAAGACCGCAAAGATACAAAAATGTTGTGAAAGGATTGCAAGCCGAGGCGAAAATCTGTCCGCGCCTGTAGATGTGGATCAGGTACGTTACGGCAATGGCATACAGGAGTGCGACACGTGTAAGTTCCTTGTTCCCGACTGTAATGTTAAGAATGGCTCCTACAGGGAACACAATCAGGAAGAGAATTATGATGTAGTTGTGGAATGCGTGGTTGGCCGCTGTGAAAGTCTTCGTCCGGTAGGAGTCCATTTCCAGCTGCCAGTTCAGGAATGCTCTCAGCAGAAAGTAGGCGAGCATCGTGCCGCAGGTGGCCGCCAGTCCCAGGGTAGGGGAGAGGGTGTCGATGAAGTCCGGCTGATAAAGGCCGAGCGAATAGACAACCATACATAAGGGTACGAACAGAATGATGGCCACGAGGTTGCGGCTGCCGCTCAGCTGAAGGCTGTTCTCAAGGTCAAGGCTGCCTTTCCATCGCAGGATGCAGTCTCCCAGCGACGGCAGAATCTTGAAGAAACTCCTGATGTTCAGCAGAAAGACAAATGTGAATATGACCGCAAGGCCACAGAAAACCGGATCGTCAATCATCAATTGCCTCTTTTAGCGTTGTAGCCTAAATCTTTCAGAATAGAGGTGACTTTGTCACGCAGGTCTCCCTGGACTGTGATCTCTCCGTCCTTGGCCGAGCCTCCCACCCCGCATTTCACTTTCAGGGTCTTTCCCAGTGCGGCAAGATCCTCCCGCGCGCCCACGAATCCGCTGACCAGCGTCACCTGCTTCCCGCCCCTGTTCCTTCTGTCGATGGTGACGGTGAGCCGCTGCTTGGACGGCTCAAGGGTTTCCTCCTCCGGGGTCTCTTCCTTGGAGTAGTTGAAATCCGGGTCGGTCGAATAGACTACGCCGAGCCTCTGCTTCCAGTCATTGTCGGGTTTCATAAGATATTCCTTGTCATATTTTTGCAAAGATAGCGAATCCTTTTGTATCTTTGTCTGCTTAACGGCCTCTTTTGGCCAATCCGGTTTTAGGAATGAATATTGACATTAAGAAATTCAGACTGTGGAACAAAGTGACCGCGCTGGCAGTGTTTGCCGTCTCGGCTTTCACCTATCTTTCCACCATTGAGCCGACAGCCTCTTTCTGGGACTGTGGAGAGTTCATCGCGTCATCGTACAAGCTTGAGGTCGGCCACCCGCCGGGAAACCCGGTGTTCCAGCTTATCGCAAGGCTTTTCACAATGTTCACCGGCCCGGACAAGGCCGCGGTGATGGTGAACTCGATGAGCGCGCTATGCTCGGCGCTCACCATATTCTTCCTTTATCTGACAATTGTTTTCCTCGTCAAGAGGGTGATTGTGTCAGGACGTGACGGCGAGGGCGGAGATGGTGAATATTCCGCCGGCCAGGCCATAGCGATTTACGGCAGCGGCGCCGTCGGCGCTTTGGCTTATTGCTTCTCGGACACATTCTGGTTCTCCGCAGTCGAGGGCGAGGTTTATGCGATGTCGTCCCTGTTCACGGCGATGGTCGTTTGGGCGATGACTAAATGGTACGAGGAGACAGACCGCAGGTACTCTGGCCGCTGGATAGTGCTGATCTCGTTCCTGATGGGACTGTCGATCGGAGTGCACCTGCTTAACCTGCTGGCGATCCCGATGCTGGTCTATATGTACTACTTCAAGATGAGGGAGGACAAGCCGTATTCATTCTGGGAATATGTCAAGATTTTGGCCGTTTCGGTGGTGATTCTCGCATTCATCCTCTTCTTTATGGTGCCTTACATTCCGAAGATTGCGGCCTATTTCGACCTGTTTTTCGTGAACACGCTCGGTCTTCCGTACAACACCGGCGCCGCCTTCTTTGTCGTGGCGCTTCTCACGGCTTGCTTCTGGGGACTTTTCAAGACTCTCCGGACGAGCAGAGTCTTCTGGAACACGGCCTTGCTGTGTTTCACAACTATCGTAATCGGCTTCTCGGTGTTCAGCATCGTGATCATCCGCTCCTGCGCCAAGACCCCTACCAACGAGTACCAGCCGGACAACGCATTCACCCTTGTCCGCTACCTGTCCCGCGAGCAGTACGGCTCGACCCCTCTGCTTTACGGACAGTACTACGGAGCTCCGTACGAACTTAAGCAGGACACCTATTGGGCACCCCTCGACGGCAAGTACAAGAAGGCTCCAAGTCCGGTTGACGTGAAGTACGACCGTGCCGGGAAGATGCTGTTCCCGAGAATGTACAGCAGCGACGAGAGGCACATAAAGTTTTACGAAACCTACACGGACGGCAAAGGGACTCCTGTACTGGGATCACAGTACAAGAAGCCGACACAGGGTGCGAACCTGTCATATTTCTTTGATTTCCAGCTAGGCTGGATGTATTGGAGGTATTTTATGTGGAACTTCGTCGGGCGTCAGAACGAGATTCACTCGCCGTCATCGGACTTGTTCACCGGCAACTGGGAGAGTGGTATTCCGTTCATCGACAAGATTCATCTCGGCGACCAGAGCAACGCTCCGCAGTGGCTTAAGGACAATCCGGGCAAGAACCACTATTTCTTCCTGCCTTTGTTGCTGGGTCTCATAGGCCTGTGCTTCCAGTTCGACAAGGACCGCAGGGGGTGCTGGCTGACATTCCTTCTGTTCTTTATGACAGGAATCGCCATCGTCCTCTATCTGAACCAGTCTCCGTACCAGGTCCGTGAGAGGGACTACGCCTACGCCGGGTCGTTCTACGCCTTCGCCATCTGGATCGGATTCGCGGTCGCAGCGATTTATTCGTGGATCGCTTCCGCGTTGAAGGGAAAGCATTCTGTCGCTGTGGCGGCCGTGGCCTCCCTCGCCTGTCTTTTCGTGCCGGCGCTTATGGCGGAGGAGAATTGGGACGACCACGACAGAAGCAACCGCTACACTGCCGTCGAAATCGCCAAGAACTACCTCAACTCCGTGGAAAAGAATGGAGTGCTCATCACACACGGCGACAACGACACCTTCCCTCTGTGGTACGCCCAGGAAGTGGAAGGTTTCAGGAACGATGTGAGGATATGCAACACCTCGCTTCTTGGAACCGACTGGTACATCGATCAGATGAGGTACGCCATCAACAATTCCGCACCTCTGAATCTCTCTGTCGGACAGGAGCAGTACCTCTATGGAACAAATGAGTGGATTCCTATCGAGGACAACCGCGGCCAGGCCCTTCTGCTTTCGGACTGCATCACAGTGTTCAAGCATCCGGACGCCAAACTTGTCTATCAGGATGGGCGCAAACTGGACTACTGGGTGTCACGCAAGATGATTATCCCTGTCAACAAGGAGAACTGCCTGAAGAGCGGAATCGTGAGCGGGAAGTTCGCCGAGCAGATTCCTGATTCCATCGTGATTGAGATCCCTAAGAGCAAGAACTACCTCAGCAAACCGGAACTCTTCGTGCTTGACTTCCTTTCCACCTACCAGTGGGACAGGCCTTTGAATATGCTCAATATGGGCGGTGACCTCAACATTGGAATAAAGGACTACCTGATGTACGAAGGTTTTTCCTACAAGTTCATTCCGATCAGGAACAAGGTACAGTCGTTGGATGCAGGACTGGTTGACACGGATGACCTTTACGGAAAGATGACGGAGAGCTACTGCTTCGACGCGGTCGCCCGTGAGGACTACTGTGTTGACTACCAGAACACCTACACATTCCTCGGGGTGATGTCCCTCAGGAATATGTTCGTGTCCGCCGCCAACGCATTCATCGCGGCCGGGGAGAATGACCGCGCCGAGGAGATGCTCGACAAATGCCAGACGGTTCTCAAACCGAAGGAGTACCCTTACGACAATTCGGTTCTTGGTTGGAGTTCCAACGCCCTGTTCCCGATTGAGATGGTCAAGGACTACTATGCTCTCGGAAAGCCGGAGAAAGCCAAGGCTCTGGCTCGGGAACTGACCGACGAGCTCACCGAATCCATCAGGTTCTACCTTGATTTCTACCCGATGTGCAAGAGTGACTTTGAATATAACTGCAACCTCATCTACTATATGACCAACGATGTCATCCGCAAAGCCGGTGACAAAGAGTTCGCCGACGAGCTAGAGAAGTCCCTCGCAGCGTTCCTCTCGGTACAGTAGTTTAGGAACTCCGTTAGTCACTCCGTTTCATACAGAATGAGAGAAGTCAAAGTCATAGAACTCTTCGCTGGAGTTGGAGGTTTCCGCGTCGGCCTGGAGAAGGCCGACAAGGCTTTTTACAAAACCGTGTGGGCGAACCAATGGGAGCCGGCAACGAAGATGCAGCACGCCGCTATGGTCTATGAGAAGAACTTCGGCCCCGGCAGTGTTTCCAATGTGGACATCAACAGTGTTCCCGTTGAGGAGATTCCGGACCACGACCTGCTCGTTGGAGGATTCCCTTGTCAGGACTACTCGGTAGCTTCAACTCTCAACCGATCAAAAGGCATAGAAGGCAAGAAAGGTGTTCTTTGGTGGTCGATATATAATATTCTTGAAAAAAAGGGAGAGAAGGCTCCCTCCATACTCCTTCTAGAGAATGTCGACAGGCTCCTTCTTTCTCCGGCAAAGCAGCGCGGACGCGATTTCGCCATCATCCTTGAATGTCTCGACGAACAGGGATATGTTGTTGAGTGGCGCGTGATTAACGCAGCCGACTATGGTATGCCGCAGAAGCGACGCAGGACTTACATCTGCGCTTACAAAAAGGATAGTCCGGTCGCCAAAGGTTATGAGAATCCGAATGACTGGATTCAAAGGGATGGGGTATTCGCGAAATCATTCCCGATTGAGTGTGGCCGCGATATCACGGAATCGGATGCCTTAAGACTGTCTTCCGCCACGGAAGACCGCCTTGTGGACATCAGCAAGAATTTTAACGTTAAAGGAGGTGGCAGCCCGTTCGGAAAGGCCGGAATGATGATAGACGGTGTTGCTTACTCAATCGATGTGACTCCTGTTTTTAAAGGGAAGCCGGCGAGTCTCCGGGATTGTCTTGTATGCGGCGAAGATAGACCTTCTGACATAGAGACGTTCTATATTCCTGACAATCAGATTGAACGTTGGCGCTATTTCAAGGGTTCAAAGCGGGAGGAACGAACGAAAGCCGACGGTTTCAAATATTTTTACACCGAGGGTGCGATGGATTTTCCTGATTCAATTGACAAGCCTGCCCGTACAATCATAACATCAGAGGGTGGAAAAGGACCGGACCGCTGCCGCCATGTCATTGAGGATGAGACCGGCAGGCTTCGCCGCCTGACCCCGGTAGAACTCGAGCGCATCAATATGTTCCCTTCAAATTGGACTGAACTCCCGGGCGTTGATAATGCCAAGCGAGCTTTTCTGATGGGGAATGCACTGGTTTGCGGCATCGTTACGAATGTCGGCGAAGAGCTTGAAAGAAGAGTCAAGACAGAATAATCAAGCTCCATCTTCAACGATGTGACGGATGTATTCGTGGTTGAACCAGTAGCAGTATTTCTTGCAAGTTCCTCCGTTTGGATTGGCGGTCAGGTCTGAAGAATTCTTGGCTTTCGGACGGACGTGGAATCTTTTGTGTTCACTCTCCCGATAGAAGTATTCGGTGGAGATGCGGTTGGACGCGACATTGTCCTTTATGTTCTGCCAGTACGACTCTGCTGAGAGAAGGTCTTCATAAGGCATTGTCCAGAAGAATGCCTTTCTCAGACGATAGTCAGGTTCTCCATTCTCTCCGCAGTCTTGAAACACGATGAATAGGAACCGACTGGTAAACAGCTCATACAAGCGGGACTCGTACCAATCGTCCTCTTGAAGAATATTGGAGTAGTTTATGTTCTCAAAAGACATCGCCTCTACCGGTCTGCCGGACTTCTTTAATCGAATTGTCTTGATACGGATTCCTGATTTCCTGAACTCGTCAGACTTTGTCACGTCTCCGCAGCGCTTGCCTTGCAATGTTAAGATGGCATTGGCAATAAGAGCGTATTTGCTTTTTGCGGTGCTCTCTTCAATACCGAACATTCTGCAAAGCTCCTCATAACTCTTTCCGATGTATTCTTTGAAGCGGTCAAGCAGGATATTCTCGAAGGACTGCTTCCTGAGTTCCTCTTTTGAGACAAGTCCGGGACCGTAACCTTCAACCAATGCTTTCGTGTTGACGCCGGCATCAGCGCCATATTTCCGGATGAAATCCAAAATGATCCTCATATATTGAGGTTTCAGAGAAAAGGCGCGTTTCGGAGCAGGAACATCTCCAATTATGCCTGATGGCAGCATATAATATTGGTCGGGATCACCCTTCTGACCTTTGCGGCACGCACCAAGATAAGTCGTATCGCCTTCAGAAAGTTCATGGGCTTTGCCGCAGCGTATCTTTGCTGTAATCTTATCATAGTCCTGCTCCATTATGAGAAGATCCTTTTCCGGAATCTGCCAGAGTACGGAATAGATGAACTTGAGATGCCGGACTGGTACTTGCGTGCGGTGCAGGTACATCAGAATCAGCATACAGGCACACTTAAGATAGACGTGGGATTCTTTGAACGGATGTTTGGGATCCTCGCTGTAATCTATCATTGAGCAAACGAGACGCTCTTTGACTTGAAGACTTTTGTCGGCAAGTTCTTTCAGAGGTGTACACTTCAGTTCCACCCCGGCCTCTTCAAAGTCCGGTGTCGGATTGCAGTTCGGCTCGTATCCAAAGAAATAACGCTCGACCATTTGCCCAAGGCGTCCTTTCCCGGCATTGTCCTCTTCGTCAATGCCGCCGACGGCTTCATCCAGCGTTTTACCAAGAAGTCGCTTGCTATATTTCCAGATGTCGTACTTGTCCGTCTTGTCGTACGGAAGATTCGCATTCAGTTGAGACATAATTCTTCGCAATCTTTATCGTTGTACAAAAGTAGCTTTTTTTTCAGATTTATTTGCACTTCGCTATGCTGAAACACCGGGTTGGAGACCCAAAAGGTTTAGTTGTGACATAACCCGAAAAGTGATGATTCCTATAATTCAGGTTTCGCAACTGGCCTTATGCCTGTGATAAAAAATAGTTACACTTTTTCCAACGAGTTTATACAACGGGATAATCTCACACTCGTGAATGAGAGCTGGTGAGATTATCCCGGTGGATAATAGTTTTTTCGTTGTTGTCAAACTCAGTGCCGGGATTGGCCGCGGGGCGGGTTCTGGCTGGGCGGAATTCTGGGTCAATCCTTGTTCTTGACGGGGACTTCTATGCCGGACGGCCAGACGGCTGGGGCGTAGGAGACTGCGTCATTGCCGTTGCCGCTCCAGTCCTTGACGGTGTCGCCGGATCCCTCGTTGAATTTCCAGTAGGCACACAGACCCGGTGTCGCCGGATCCACGTCATACATATTCCTGTAAATCTCCTCCTGAGTGCGGACTACGCTCCAGACCCTCACCTCGCAGATCTCGCCGTCAAGCATTCTGGCCATATCATCCGGCTCGCCGTAGGAATGGCCGATCTTGAACAAAAAATGCTTGCCGCGCTCCTGCTTTCCGAGGTCGATGTCTTCGGTCTTGCCGTAGTTGTCGATGCTGCTGTAGAGCTGGCCGTCAACATAGATGGCGGCTGTCCTGGACTCCGTGTCGTGGGTCACGGCCACGTGATACCACTCTCCGGACTGGAGAACCTTGCTCTTGTCTGGTGCCGGGAACTTGATCTCGTGGACGGCGAACTGAAGCTGCTGCTTCGGCCAGCCGGCGTCGCCGAAACGGAAGAGGCAGTACTGCTCGATGCCCATTATCGTGGAGATCTCCCGTTTGTCATCGCCGAAGTCGTTCACCCGGACTATGGCCTCATACGTGAGCTGCTTCAGGCCGTTGACCACATCTGCGGTCGGGCTTCCGGCGTCGAAGCCCGGCACCTCGAAGTAGTTGTCCTTTAGGCTGACGGCCGAGGTGATGGCACTTGAGCGGCGCACAACGTAACATACGGTGCGGGAGCCTTCCAGCACGCACATCCCGCCGGACACACTGCCGATGGTCACGGGCAGCAGGTAGCCTTTGTCGATTTCAAGTTCTGTGAGGCCGTGGAAGTCCACTGTGACGGGCTTCGAGGAGGATTGGCCGGCCGGGATGACCACCGAGGAGGCCGACAGGGACCAGTGCTTCTGGTTGAGTGGAGAGTAGTCGCCGCCAAGGCGGGCGTTGTAGAGGCTGACTAAGGAAGGGTCGGCGCTGATGCCGACGCTCACGTCCTGTCCGGCCGGATAGGCGAGGGTAGCGGAGAGCGTGCGTGCGCCGGTCTCGGTCATGTTGTTGAATGTGAACTGGTTCAGGTCCTTGACCTGAGCGGCATCGATGTAAACTACATTCTCGAAAGGAGAGTCCTTCGTGTAGTCCGTCTCTCCGCATGCGGCCAGAAGGGGAATGGTTGCCGCTGCGGCGATGCTTATGAATATGCTGGTAATGCTACAATCTGTCATAATGATTCCGTTTTTTTATGGTAATTATATACGAGTTGACTACAAAATCCTGTAAGTAGTTAATTATTAATTTGTTTTGCGATAATTAATCTATTGTTTTGCAATTATTTGATTGCTAACACGATACGCCAAAAGTTAGTCAACAGGTATATAACTCCCATTAAAAACAATAAACAATAACGTTGAAATGAAAAACTACTATAAAGAAGAGGAGAGCAATAGAACAATGAATCTGCGTACAGGGCTGCATCCCGCAATCCGTTGTACTGTTTATGCAAGCTTGTCTGTAGGAAAAAATGATGTTGGTTAATTGAACAAAGATTTGAGAATGAACCGGAATCATTAGCAGTTACCAGTCTTTAGAGAACGCATTGTATGTACTATTCGGGAAGTTTGATAGAGATGAATGACTGAAAGAATAAGTACGTGTTCTTATTCGCCACGTGCCGTCAGGCCTTAACGTAAGATAAGCACCTTCGTCATGAAAATACCAGTAGTACGGAAAGACTAGGGTAAGATATCCTTCGGAGGCATTTTGCTCATTTGCGGTAAGGTCGAAACCAAACACAATGATGTCGTTATTCTTGCCTCCGGATTCTTTCCATTGTATAAAACGAACGGGCGACTCATTGAGAATCTTGTTGAGTACCGAGTCTCGTTTATCTGGTTCTAAACTTGATACATTGCTTAAAAGCTTTGGGACATTGACATTTCCATATCGCTCGGCAGAAAGACCGGCCATAGGTTTACGGGTGTAATCACTGAACGGTTGACCTTCTTTCCACGGATCAATCATCTGAACAATCTCAAGAGGATTGTTGTATCCGTGCCAGGCGTAGTCGATATGTCTGCCGACCTCTATCCCGCCGCATAGAGCGGAATCGTGGAAACATTCAGTTGGCTTGCCCACATCTACGATAGTGAGAAGTTTGCCTGGGAGAGCCTCGCGTAAAGACCTTATCAGTTTAGGATAAGAGGAAGTGTTCATAGGAGGCATTCCTTCCCTGCCATACCCGTCACCTTCATCCCACAGGTTAATGCCGTCCAATCCGTATAATTCCACGATGTCTTTGACCTGAACAGTAAAGCCTGCAATCTGTTTGTCGCTCATATTGCAGAAGCTTATGCCTCTGCTGCCACCTTGGATGCAGACACAGACTTTTTTCCCATTGTTCTGTATTGGATGGATGTACTTGGCTGCATTCTCCAGCACATAGCGTAAATCCGGACTGACTGCGAGGAATACATACCCGGTCGCACTCTCATAGTCAATCTTTGCTGGTTTCAGATTAATGATGCTTCCTACTGTGTAATAATCAGGGATGCGTGATCCGGACTTCTGCCTTACCAATAGCAAATTATCCGCTAGCAAAGGCTGATAAGTCTCGGTGTTTATATAGAATACCGACATAAAACCAGTTTCGCTTTCGTGCCTTATTTCAACATCTGGAGGCAAACTCAAGTTCAGTTCGTCGGCTGTTTGCTTATATTCGTTTATGGTAATAATATATTGTAGCAATCTGCTTGTTGTCTTTCCTGACGCATCTTTCTGTTTGATTTCCATGGACAGAAAGTAAATGGTCTGCAAGTCAAGACCGTCATTGTTGACTTTGACAGAAATTGATTCAGAGTCGGTTTCACCCGGCTTGACGGTCAGAGTGCTGGTGTTAAGTTGTAGATTATTGACTGGGAGTAATTCTGCGTTAAAGTAATCATCCGGCAGTTCTGTCCTTATCGCTTTATAATACGCCGTCATCTGCGCATTCCTTCTTTCCACTTCGGCGAGATATTCCTCGGTGAAGGTGTCTCCGATTGAGATCTCGGCGGTCACGTCGCTCGCGGCTGGTTTGTCAAGGGAAAGGTACAGTTCGTCGATGATCACGGTCTCGGGTTCCTCGCCGTCCATAGCCGAGAAGAGGTCAACCCTTGTGATGCCGGAGAAGGAGTGCCCGCTGCGCATCGAACTCCTGACGAGAGCGAACGAATCCCCGTCCTGAAGGGTGCCGATGTCAAGCCGGATCGCTTCCTCCTCGCACCCGGCGAGCCCGAAGGCGGCGCAGAGGGTGGCCACAGTGGGGAAATACTGGAATATGTGTTGTGTTTTCATAATATTGTGTCTTTTTTATAGGTTTATCTTGACGGGTTCATTGACCGGATGACCGAGCGGGTGACCGCATAGTTCATCCCGGAGCTGTAGTAGTCGTCGCCGATGGATCGGATGGCCAGACCGCCGAGCGGGCCGAGGGAGGCCACGTAATCCAAGACCAGAGGGACCTGACTTTTCTTTACGTTGTTGCGGTCGGCCATCTCGCCTCCGATCGAGGCGGAGAGCAGAACCTTGTCCTTGCCGATGCCTTCGGCCGAAAGAAACCCGGCCATCATCACCTTGAGGTCCACGACGTTGTCGAGGTCGGCGGTCGGTGCGACCACAAGACTGAGCCTGGCCCTGTCCGATGGGTCAAGGGCGTCAGGCAGTCCTTCGAAGACCAGCGTCCCGCCCGTCCCGGTGGCGGAGGAGAGTCTGGAGACCAAAAGTTTCGCCGCTTTCTTGCGGGCGGCCATCTCGGTGTCGGTGCCGGAGTAGAGCGGACTACAGGTGAACGCGAATCCGTCAAGGCGGAGGTCGGAGGCCAGTGCCGTGACCTTGTCCAGATAGGCTCCGAGTTTTGCGGCGTCGTTCAGTTCGGCGTCTGCCATCCCGGCGTAGTCCACAAGCAGCAGAACCTTGGTGCTTTTCTCCTGAAGGGAAGGGATGTCCTCGCGGTCATATTCCGTGATCCTGTCCGGGCGGGTCAGAACCACGATGTCCAGAGAGTCCGGCAGAGAGCGGAGGTAGGCGCCGTCGTTGACGGGATTCTCCGCACCGTTGTCGAAACGGGCGCAGGTGAGGAAGTGGCGGCTTTGCTTGTAGTCGCGCAGGACGGTCATATACCGCGTCCAAAGCTCGGGGTCGCGGTCCTTTGCTCCTTTCAACTTCAGTTCCAGCGGCTCTGTCTTGTTCCATTCGGAGCAGCCGGCCAGAAGGCAGACTGCGGCCAGAAGCGAAAGGCAGACGCGAAGGAGAAGGGTTGTCGGTGTTGTTGTCGCTTTCATATTGATGTTCATTGATTGTCTGTTTGATTGTAGTTGCTGTCATTCTTTTCCGCCTCAAGGCTTTTTGTCCCACCAGAGCCGCGTGCCTCCGTTGTCCGGCCCTCCGAGAGTGGCTACCGCGGCGGCGAGATTCTTCGGGTTCTCCGAATATTCCAGCGGCGGATACCAAAGGCGCCGTATCATCATTCCGGAGTCGATGGTCCCACCGCTCTTGTTCTCCGCCACGGGGATGAGCTTAGGGTAGCCGGTGCGGCGGAACTCGCTCCACGCCTCGACGCAGAGAGGGAATATGGCGATCCATTTCTGGGTGATTATGCGTTCAAGGTTGCGCTCGAAGGCGGCGTCCCCTTCCTCCCAGGCTATCGTGATCCTGCTGCGAGGACCGCTCTTGTCGGACCATTCGCCCTTCGGATCGGTGTAGGCGGCCGGGATTTTCTTTGCGTCGGCTGAATATTCCTCGGCCCCTGAAACCCCATACTGTTCGAAAGAGAGGGCTATTGCGGTGTTGTAGAGGGTCTTGGCATCTCCGCCCATATCCCATCCCCGCAGCGCCCCCTCGGCGCGGAGGAATGTCACTTCGGCAGCGTTCATCCAAAGGAACGGACTGGCCTCCGTGATGAGAGGGCTTGAGTAGACTCCGGTCACGAGGTCTTTGTTTGCCACATCGATTCCGATCCGGATGCCGTAGAAGTCTTCTTTTTTGTTGTGCAGGCCTTTGGTGAACATCTTCTCGCGGCGGGGGTCGGAGTAGCCGTTCATATAGCTGATGATGTCCGCCCCGACTCGGTGGTCGCTCCAGTCGTTGAACACCATCGCCGACCGGTTCTCGGCCACGGTCAGGAAGGCATTGTCGGAGTTGGCCGCGATGACCCCGGCGGCGACTGCCTCCTCTGCTGCCTTGCGGGCTGCGGCTTCGTCGGCATAGACCATCCGCATCGCCATCCTGAGTTTGAGGGAATGTGTGAAGCGGTACCATTTGGAGATGTCTCCAAAATAGACGTCATCATACTTGCGGAAGGCTTCGGCCCCAAGCCCGAGATTCTCCGCTAGCGCAGCGCTGACCTCGTCGAGTTCCGTGAGCATCCGGCGATAGACTTCCTCCTGTGTGTCGTAGGCCACGGCCAGGGACTCGTCGCTTGCCCCGGAGAGTACCTTGGAGTAAGGAATCGGGCCATACATATCAGTCATCCTGTGCATAATCGCGACGCGGAGAAGTTTTGCGAGCGCCACAGCCACGGGGTCGTCCGTGAAGCTGAGTATGTCGCGGTAGAAAGGATATGTCCTGGTAAACACGTCCGAGAAGGTCTTGTTCTGCCAGTCCACCGGAGGGTTGTAGGTCTCGAACTTGTCAGTCCAGGCCACGGTAGCCCCGAAATAGCCGGCGAACGGCCCTGCGGCAAGCGCCTCTATGAACTGGTAGAGGTGTTCCTGGGTCGGCACGACCAGACCCTGCATTCCCTTGATGGTCGAGCCGATTATGTAGCCCTCGCGCTGAAGCTCCTCGTTGTCCACCTGGTAGGCCTTCCTGTTGAGCTTGTCGAAGTTGTCGGTGCAGGAGGCTCCTAGAAAGACGATGGCGATGAGGGCGGCTTTTATTGTGTGCTGTCTCATAATCATTACGCTTTAAAAGTTGATCTTGGCGTTCAGGCCGATGCTTCGCGTGCTCGGCATCATAAAGTAGTCGATTCCCTGGTAGTAGTTGCCGGTCGAGGCCACTGATTCAGGGTCGAACGGCGCTCTGTTGAAAATCATCAGCAGATTGCGTCCGACGACGGAAAGGCGGATGGAGCAGATGTCTCCTAGCCATCTGTGAGGAAGGGTGTACCCTACGGAGGCCTCCTGCAGGCGGACATTCGTCGCACTGAAGGTGTAGTACTGTGGAAGGCCGCTTTGGGTGCCTATGGCGGTGTACCACGTCTGTGCGTTGACAAGGGTGCGTCCGTTGACGAGGACTCCTCCGTTGTCCCTCGCGAGAGCGGAAGCCTCGGAGACTCCGTACTGGTCCATCGCCGCCTGTGTGGCGGAATAGACCACTCCACCAAGACGTGCGGTGAAAAGGGCGCTCAGGTGTATTCCGTGCCAGTCGAAGGAGTTGCGCCAGGCCAGGTTGGCTTTCGGGAACACGCTTCCGAGTTTGATGTCGGTGAGGTTGTCCACCGTCACCAAGCCTCCCGCCGGGTCTATTTCGACCATCCCGTTCCCGTCCCTCTTGAGGCCGGACTGGGTGTAGAGGTCGCCGAGGGTGCCGCCTGTCTTGAGGATGAAGCGGGCCTTGCCGAGGCCTCCCACGTCAAGCCTGTCCTTGTTGATGATCTCCCCAGTCTCCGGATGGCGGTAGTCCTTGACCAGCTCGACGATGCGGTTTCTGTTGGCGGACATCGTGAAGTTGGACTCCCAGCGGAATCCACCCTTGAACGTGTGCTGGTAGCCCAAAGAAAGCTCGACTCCCTGATTGCGCACGTGGCCTGTCTGGAGGTAGATTGTCGAGTAGCCGGACGACACCGAGATCTTCGGGTCGAATGTCTGGTTCATCGTGTTGGCGCGGTACCAGGACAGAGCGAGGCTCAAGTCCTTGAACAGCCGCAGGTCGAGACCGAGTTCCCACGAGTCCGTGCGTTCTGGCTTGAGGTCTCCGATAGGGTAGTGGGTCTTCGGCTTCCAGGTCTGGGTGGTTTCGTCATATTCGTAGGTCGGGGATGTCAGATTGCGCGGATAAGGCATTCCGACGGAACTGAAGGAGGCGCGCAGCTTGACGTAGTCTATGCCCCTCGGCATCGGTAGCATCTCGGAGACAATCGCCGATAGTCCGACGGACGGGTAGAAGAATGACTTGGTCGAGGAGTTCGCCAGCTGGGAAGCCCAGTCGTTCCTGCCGGTGAGGGTGAGGAACAGAATGCTCTTCCATCCGGTCTCGACACTGGCGAAGACGGACTGCGTCTGCTCGTTCCAGCCCTCCTGCCGGGCTTTCTTCTTGGTGTTGTCCAAGTCGAAGACATTGAACACGTTAGGGATTCCGTTCTCGCGGATCGGGCCTCGGTAGCTCAACTCATCGTAGCGGTTGTCGGAGATGCTGGCTCCAAGGTTGGCGACGAACGAGAAGTCTCCGAAGCGCTTGTTGACGTTGGCCAGGACATCGGCGTAGGTCTGCCTCTCGTCCGGCCCGGCCACCGCATAGTAGCCCTGGGTGCTGCCCTCGGTGATCGTGGAGTTGGAGCTTGCGTAGAGCTTTTGCTCGTACTTCGTGACGGAGTTGTCCACACGAACCCTGCCGGAAACGTTCAGCCAGTCGGTGATATCGTAGTTCAGTGAGGCCGAGAGAATGTAGCGCCTTCGATTGTTCAGACGCAGGTTCCTGTAGGCGATCCAGTAAGGGTTCTGCATCCTGAGGTCGCCTTCGCCCTGCGGCCAGAACATCGTCTTGATTTTCCGAGCCGGATCCCAGCGCTCGAAAGTCTTGACGAGGCTGAAATCATCTCCTCTCGGGAAAAGATAGACCGGAGTAACAGGATTGGAGTACACTCCCTGATTGGTCATATTCCTGTCGCTCTGGATGATGTAGCTGCCTCCCGCATCCAGTCTCATCCTGCCTCCGAGGAAAGTCGTAGTGTTGCGGAAGGTGAAGTTGAGACGGTTGTAGGTGTTGTTCGGCACCATCCCGTCGGACTTCACGGAGGCCGCGGAGACGAAGGTCTGGTTTCTCTCCGTTCCCGTGGAGAGGGTAAGGGAGTTGGTGTAAACCATTCCTGTCCCGAAGAAGTCCTTCGGCTCGTAGCCGGTCCGGGCGGCTTCACCAAGGAGCGGCCCCCAGCTGAGGATTGTCGAGCCGTCGGATTTGCCGCGGCTTCCCGTGCCGTAGCGATTCTGGAATTCAGGGAGAACGAACGGACGGACAAACTCGGTGTTGGTGGAGAGTGAGACCTGAAGTCTTCCGGCCTCGCCTCTGCGTGTCGTTATCACGATCGCACCGTTGGCGGCGTTGCTTCCGTACAGGGCGGCGGCCGCGGCTCCGGTCAGCACGGAGATGCCTTCGATGTCGTCAGGGTTGAGGTCGGCGATGCTTTCGGTCATTCCCCTCGACCCGAACTCCTTGTCGCCTCCGCCTCCGAAGTTGTACATCGGGATTCCGTCGATGACGTAGAGGGCGTTGCTGTTCTGCTCGATGGACTTTACGCCTCGCATCACCACCTTGCTGGCCGATCCGACTCCGGCGGAGCTGCTGTTGACAGTGACGCCGGCGACCTTGCCGCCGATGCTGTTGATGAAGTTGGCGTCCTTGACCGCCAGAAGCTGTTCGGACTTGACCTGCTGGACGTTGTAGCTCAGGGCTTTCTGTTCGCGCCTGATGCCGAGGGCCGTGACCACTACCTCGCTCAGCACGTCAGCCTCGCCGGTCATCTGGATGTTATAGACCATCCTGTCCGTTACCCGGACGCTGGACGGCCGGTAGCCGAGGTAGGTGAACCGGAGGATGTTCCCGGCGCTGGCCTCGATGGAGTAGCGTCCGTCGATGTCGGTGATGGCGCCGGCCTCGGTGCCGACCACGGTGACGCTCGCTCCGATGAGCGGTTCCTGCCTCTCGTCCACCACCCTTCCGGTGATTGTCCTTGACTGTGGGCGGGTGTCTTGTGGCTTTGGGACAATCTTGATGTAGCGGTCCTTGATTTCGTAGGTGAAGCCGGTTCCGTCAAGGATGGTGTTCAGGGCATCGCCAAGTCTCGCGTCCGAAAGATTGAGACTGATTGCCGGGTTTGTCCCAAGGGCTGAGTCGTTGTAGCCGACCGAGAGGCCGGACTGTCTTTCGACTGCCTTGAGGGCGTTGACCACGGAGATGTCCTTTTGCTTGAGGGTTATCCTGATGTCCTCCTGCGCCTTGGCCGGAGGAGAACACAGGAACATACACAGAAGCCAGACGAGGATGCCGTCCGTCGTCACCAGCTTCCGTGGTTTCGCATTTATTTTGTAATTTCGCAGCATAGACTACTTGATGATTGGTTCATTAATATTGTTGTTTTTGGAAGCCACGCATTTTTCCGAATCGTCCGCGGCGTTTCCGGATTCGTACAGAAGTCCGGTTGTCAGGTGGGTCTTGATTTCGGATCCGGCACGCGGACTCCGTCCGTATTGTTGCGAAGGAGTGCGCCCGGGTCCTTTTCTGCATAATGATCAGTTTAAAAAGTGAAGATAGTAATCGCCCTCATTTCAGGCTGATGCGGCATTTGTCGCCGTCGATGCTGAATGTCAGGATTCCGGTCACGTCTGTGATGACCTCCATAACCTCTTCCAAGGAGGCATCCTCCCTGAAACGGAAGCTGTAGCGGTCTTCGCTGATGTCGTGGAGCCGGTAGATGAACGCGATGTCGAAGCGCCGCTCCAGCACGGTGATTATGTCGGCGATGCTCATCTGGCGGAAGACGAGCTCGCCTCTCTTCCAGGCTGTCACATCCTCGATGTCAGGAGTTTTCACCTCCCCGGACCGGTTGCTCTTGTCGAAGACAAGCTGCTGGCCGGGGTGCAAGGTCGCTTTTTCGGCAAGATTGTCGTACTCGACAAGCACGCTTCCTTCAAGAAGCACGGCACTGACTGTCCTGTCCTCGGGGTAGGCCGAGACATCGAATTCCGTACCCAGCGCCGTCACACGGAATCCGTCGGTCTTGACGATGAACGGACACTTTACGTCGGGCTGCACTTTGAAGCCTGCCTCGCCGATGAGAAAGACGCTGCGCCCTCTGCGACCGAATTTTTCAGGGTAGAGAAGAGTGCTGCCCGAATTCAGCCGCACCCGCGTGCCGTCTGGCAGGACGAGGGTCCCCGGCTGTGAGTAAGGAATATGCCTCTGGACGAGGTCTGTCTCCCTTTTTCCCGTCGAGAGGAGTGAGATGCCGAGGGACACGGACAGCAACAGCAGAGCCGCCGCGGCTGCGGGTCGGATCCAGACGCGGCTGCGGCGAGGGCGTGCTGATGATAAGCCGCAGCGGGACCGCCACTTGGAGAGAGCGCTCTCCAGGTCCGAGTCCGCGGGCAGCTGAAGCGCCTTTTCGTAGAGTTCCCGCAGAGCCTTGTCTTTTTCTTCCGTGTGATTTCCGTCGGTCAGCCATCCGTAGAAACGGGCGGTGGCCTTTTCCGAGAACCTGTGGCCGACGAACAGTGAGATGATTCTTTTCGCGTAGTCGTTCATATTCATAATGTGTTATAGTCAGTGTCACTGCCTATAACACGAAGAACCCGGGGCGACTACTTAAAAGTTGAGGTTGCGAAAATCACAGCAACCGCATCAGAAGGAGTATGAATATGATTCGTCGGAGTTCCCGGAGCGCAAGGTAGATCTGATGCTCGACCGTCCTGACGGACAGCCCCAGCCGCTCGGCGATCGCCTTGTTGCTCATCCCCTCGAAGCGGCTCATTCTGAATATCCTCACTCTGCGTCCTGGCATCCTTTCAATGGCCATTTCCAGCAGCAGTCCGATTTCCTCGGCATAAAGAGGGTCAAGAGCGGTGTCGTGGGAGAAAATCCCCTCCAAAGCTTCCGGGTGAAAGTCCGTGCCGAACCGGCTTGTCCTGCGCCTTTTCCTGATGAAGTCCAGCGAGGCGTTTCGCGCCATCGCATAGATGTACCCGCCGACGGCCTCATCCCTGTCCGCCCAGACTTCACGCCTTGTCCAAAGTTTGGCGAAAATGTCCTGGGCGAGGTCTTCGCTGTCGGTCTCCGACTTCAGCAGAGCTGCGATGAAACTCTTCACCGCCGGATAGTGGGCAAGGAATATCCCCTCGAACCGCTGTATGTGACCATTCTCATCGATCATCATCGGATGCTCCTTACGCAAACATAAGTATAATTCCGCAGATTTGAGAAGCTGTTCAAAAAAAAGCTTCTCAAACATCCCAAATGACAGCGCGGCCACATTCCTTTTCAGAAATGATGGCCGCGCGGGGAATTGCCGTCGCCCCGTGGGGACACGGCGACGGCGCGATGTGAAAGAATACTTCTAGACCAGAGCCTTCACCTGCTTTGCCTCAAGCGGAAGCATCTCGGTGATAGGATTGTACTGGTAGTTCTCGAAGTCGAAGATCTGGGCAAATCCGGAGGATTTGTCCCTATGGTAGTAAACATACAGCAGAAGTCCTCCCGGAGCCTCGTCCACAGCCTTTTCCGACCTGCCCTCAAGGAAGGAGACAAGCTCTTCCTTCTTGGTTTTAGGGAAGTTGGCTATCTTGCGTTTGAACGATCCTTCCTTGCCTTCGATCACGTATGATGATTTCATAGCGAAGAACAGGATGACGGCGAAAAGGATGACTGTGCATCCGAGGATGAACATTGAGTCGGAGCAGAAGAGCAGAGCCACTCCCGCAGCGAGAAACACGAGGGTCACGATGATGTCCTTGACGGATCTTGTTTTCTTTATATTGACGGTTTCCATTTTTTTCTGATTAATATGTCGGTGATGCTCCCCTGCGGGCATAATGCCCCAGGGAATTGTTGTTGTGTAAAAAATATGGTTGCATCACCTTGTTGTGGTAATACTTTGTATGCCGTCCATAGAGAGGGGACGGCGCCGTTTGTCCTGAAAAACCTGTCACCCGGCGCAAAGCGGCCGAGTGGTTTTGGAAAGCTGACCGCTATAGACGCAGCTTCCGCAGAGCCGGCAAGGAAAGTCTTTGTGCGGCAGGATGGCAGAATGACCTGGACTCCAGAACCTTGAAGTCAGATTCCGCCCTGCGCACATTCCTGCACGGACTGACGGAAGCACCGGTGATTGTGCGGGTTACCGTCTGTCCTTCGCCTGTAGGGCTTGTGAGACAGACCGTGTTGAACTTTATGAATGAATTATCGGATTTGAGCGGGTCGGTGAGGCTGTCAGCGGATGTGCGGACTGCTGTTCCGGAGCCGGAGTCGGAAAAGAAATTGACCCGCAGCCCTTCGCAGAAGAACGCTAGTGCCACAAGTGTGACGGAAACCAGACAGAACCTGACGAACGACCTCATAGCCTCTACCTCCTAAGTCTTACGAATATGCTGAGCGGCAGATCCTTTCCGAATCTGTCGCGCAGGACCAGCTCCCCTGATTCCAGACCGCAGCCGGCCGGAAGACCGAATGCCTGACGGACTACGGTCTCGCCGAGAATGGCGGAGAATCCGTTGGAGTAAAGATTCAGGACAAGGAAACTGTCCTTGGGCGCGAGGATCTTCCCCACGGTCCTCATAATGTCGAAAAGGCACTCGTCCAGTTTCCATTTCTCTCCGTCAGGGCCGTGGCCGTAGGCCGGAGGGTCAAGGATGATTCCTTGGTACAGATTGCCCCGCCTGGCCTCTCGGGAGGCGAACTTCATCGCGTCCTCGACCACCCAGCGGATGCTGTCAAGGCCACTGCGGTCCTGATTCCCGTGAGCCCAGGTGACAACCTGACGCACGGAATCCAGATGCGTGACATCGGCCCCTGCGCACTTGGCCGCCAGCGACGCCGCTCCAGTGTAGGCGAACAGATTCAGGACTTTTGGGCGCGCGCCTGTCTTTGCGGCGATGTCCGAAGTCTGCTTGAAGATGTAGTCCCAGTTTGCGGCCTGTTCGGGGAAAACTCCCACGTGTTTGAAGGACGTGAGTCCCAGCCTGAGGCTGAACTTCGGCCCGCCGCCATAGCGGATCCACCACTGATCGGGCATATTCCTGAGCCTTTCCCACGTTCCGCTGTCCTCCTTCCCGGCCTTGCCGAATCCGGCTCCGGGCGTGAAGCGGGTGTGGGCGAGAGAGTTCCACTCGGCATCACTCAAGTTCTTGTCCCACAGAGCCTTCGGCTCCGGGCGGGCAAGGACATATTCGCCGAACCTTTCGAGCTTCGCACCCCTGCCGGAGTCCAGAAGTTCGTAGTCCTTCCAAGTCTGTGGAACATACTCTATTGCCATAACGTACAAAGATAGGAAAAAGAAAACCTTTTTTATCCATTTGCGTGATGATTTTAGAAGCTGTTTAAAAATGGTTCCTGCATTTTATTATGCGGAATTTTCGAGACA
>CAVCPY010000236.1:0-8739 GCA_963604245.1 Eggerthellaceae bacterium | reverse complement strand
TTATCCGCAGGCATACGACTTGATTCTTGAGGAGTTCAATCTTCCGAAAGAGAGAGCGGCTCCAAAGTATGCTATCCATCGGGATATCGGAATGTCCTGGAGATGAGCCACTTCGACAGCGTCTGGGACGGCTTCCGCTGCAAGGGCTGCGGAAGCCGGAATCTACTTTGGAAAATAATAACGTCTAATAATTATTTTCCGTGACTTCTTTTTGAGTCTGGTACAAGTTGGAATTATCGGGAATAATTACTTGTAGAGGAATCGCTTGATGCTCATCTTAGGGGTCTTCTCGAACGGCTGGTCCACGATCTCCACCTTGGCGATCTGGCTGTAGTTCGGGAGCTGACGGTCGGAATTGATGCGGATTCTTTCTGGGATGTCGGAGATGGCCTCCTGGTCAAGCCCGTCCTTGCGGAGGGCCTCCTGATCGAGATAGACGAGGGCGACGAGCTTCGACGAGCGGTCAACCACGACGGACTCCTGAACGTACGGCTGGTTGTTGACAACAGCTTCAACCTCCTCCGGGTAGATGTTCTGACCGTTGGCCGAGAGAATCATCGACTTGCTGCGGCCCTTGATGTAGAGATTTCCTTCGGCGTCGAACAGGCCGAGGTCTCCGGTACGGAGGTAGCCGTCTTCGGTGAAAGCGTTGGCGGAGGCCTCCGGATTCTTGTAGTAGCCGAGGCAGATGTTGTCCCCTTTCGCCTGAATCTCGCCCACAATGTGCTGAGGGTCATCGGAGTCAATCCTCACGATGGCGCAATCGACAGGCTTTCCGCAGGAACCGGCGGCATATTCATCACTCCCGGCGTAGGCCAGCAAAGGAGCAGCCTCGGTCATTCCGTAGCCCACGGTGTAAGGAAGATGGATCTTCTGGAACCACTTCTCGATTTCCGGGTTCACAGGAGCGCCGCCCATAATGAACTCCTGGACCTCGCCGCCGAAGGCGCTGATCATACCCTCGCGGATCTTGTTGAATATTATCTTGTTGACCCCGGGAATCTTCGTCAGGAACTTTATCACCGGCTTGTCCAGCATCGGTTTGATCTTCGACTTGAAAATCTTCTCCATCACAAGCGGCACGGTGATGAGCTGGTAAGGCCTGACCTCCTGGAAAGCCTTCATCAGCGTGCTCGGAGTCGGGGTCTTGCCCAGCCAGTAGATGGAAGTGCCGTTGCACAGAGGGTAGATGAACTCGGTCACAAGGCCGTAGAGGTGGGCCATCGGGAGCATCGAGATCATCCTGTTCTTGTCCGAAGTCGGACGGTGAACCTGACTGTACTCGATCGTGGCGCTGAAGTTCCTGTAGGTCAGCATCACGCCCTTAGGGTTGCCGGTCGAGCCGGAAGTGTAGTTGATGACGGCAAGGTCATCCCAATTGTCGGTCGGATAGACCACATCCTCCGGGCCGAACCCGTCCGGATACTTCTCGGCGAGAAGGTTGTCGATGTTGTTCCAGAGTTCCTCGATCTCAGGATTGGAGCTGTAAAGGATCTTAAGGTTGTCCACATCCATCACGACCTTGACCTCCGGCATTTTGGAAACATCGAGTTTGGACCATTTGTCAGCGTTGGTCAGTAGGGCCAGACTGTCTGAATGGGTCACAAGATGCTCGACGCTGTCCGGAGTGAAATCGGCGAGAATCGGAACGACGACCGCCTCGTAGGTGTTCACGGCCAGATAGGACATCCCCCAGCGGGCGCTGTTTCGGCCCCAGAGGGCGATGTGCTGACCTTTGCGGAGGCCGGCCTTGTCGAAGAAGATGTGGAACTTCTCGATCAGAGTAGCCATCTGGGAATATGTGAACGATTCGCCCCCGATGGTGTTGAGGGCAGACTTGTTCCAGTATTTTCTTGTCGCGTTCTGAAGCAGTGTTAAATAGTGGTCCATATTCTAAAATTCAATTTGTCTGGCAAAATTAACCGAAACACCCGGATTCTTCAAGAGAATAAATATTATATTTGTGGAAATCGGTTATTTGTGGCGAAATTATGAAGAAAAAACCTATCGTAGCGCTGATCTACGACTTCGACGGGACGCTTTCTCCCGGGAATATGCAGGAGTTCGGGTTCATCCAGGCCATCGGGAAAACCCCGGAGGAGTTCTGGAGGATAAGCGACGGGCTTGCCGTAGGGCAGGATGCCAGCAACGTTCTTTCCTATATGAAAATGATGTTCGACGAGGCGAAAAGGAACGGGATCAAGCTCCGCAGGAGCGATTTCCACAGGTTCGGCCGTCACATCCGGCTCTTCGAGGGGGTGAGGGAGTGGTTCGGAGCGGTCAATGAATATGGAGACTCCCGCGGGGTGCAGGTTGAGCACTACATCAACTCGTCCGGTCTGAAGGAGATCATAGAGGGCAGCCCGATCGCCGGCGAATTCAAGCACATCTTCGCCAGCGCCTTTATGTACAACAAAGACGGCGAGGCCGAGTGGCCCGCAATCGCAGTGGACTACACGGCCAAGACCCAGTACATCTTCAAAATCAACAAGGGAATCTTCAGCGCCCACGACAACAAGATGGTCAACGAAAGCGTCGCGGAGGACAAGAAGAGAATCCCTTACCCGCAGATGATCTATTTCGGCGACGGGGAGACCGACATTCCGTGTATGAAGATCGTAAAGATGTTCGGCGGACACGCCGTCGCCGTCTGCGACGAGAGCAATCCGAAGAAAACGGCCTTCGCCAAGACCCTCCGGCATCAGGGGCGCGTCAACTTCACCGTTCCCGCCAACTACACCAAGGAAAGTAAGACATTCAAGGTGGTCTGCGCCATAATCGACAAGATCAAGGCCGACTGCGAGCTCAAAAGGCTGGGCAAGTCAACCTTTTGAAATCACCTTCCGTAATACTCCTTGAAGGCTGTCCAGGAGTAGAAGGACGGGGCGGCCTGAGGAATCGGGAGCGAGGCCTCGCGGCCGTTGTAGAGGACTTTCACCAGAATCTCGGGGTTGCGCCTGCTGCGGTAGAAGATGAGCTGGAGGTTGGCGGCCATCGGGACCTTGTCGCTTCTCCAGTAGTTCTTCACCTCGCCCGGGTCATCCACCACGGCCCCGAAATTGTCCAGACGCATATAGGAGACCAGAGGCAGGATGGCGGTGTCGTGCGAAAAACGAAGGCTCAACTGAACCTCGCCGGAAGCCAGATCCCTGTCCGCCTCCTTTATGATGTTCTCTATGATCGCCGCGTTCTTATTGCAGCCGAAGTTGTCAGTCAAAGGCGAGCGCCCCATATAGAGGTAGCCGTTATAATTCCTGACCTCCCAGATGCCGAAAAGCTCATCAAATGTGAATATGTCCGAGAAATTATCAGCCCGCTCGCCGTCAAGGCATTGGATTCCGACCACAACCGTGCGGAGATTGGACTCGAACTGCCACATTCCGAACGTGGACTCAAGATAGTCGGTGTCATTGAAATACCTGGAACAGAAAGCCTTCGGATCAATCAGCGAAGCCTGCATCGCGGCGGCCGAAGCTTTGCCTTCAGCCGGGATCTGAGTCTTGACACGGTACGGATTCTGCCCCCCGTCCGGCTCAAGAACCGGCAGATAGACCCTCCCGGCATCCACTGAAAAGGTCAGGTCACCGTCCAGTCCCTTCAACTCATCCACAAACGACATCATACTCAGCATCACACGAGGCACGGCCGTGGAAAGCACTGCAGCCCTTGTCTTGCCCTTGAACACTTCCGGGAACTCCTTGTACATCGTGGCGGCTATGAACCTGTGCTGCTTCTGGCCTTCGACAGTCAAGTCTCCCCCCCTGTTGGCGACAGAAGGGTAGAACTTCTCGTAACGGACGTAGAGATCCTCGCCGGCCTCGGTCAGTTTTCCTGCTGAATGTGCATCCGAAAGTACCTTGCGAACTGCCTCATAGACACCGTCGCCAAGGCCATACCTTGCTCCGTGACGGCCGATGTGGCTGATATAGACTGGCTTGTAGCCTTTCGGAGCCGGAGTGACCCTCACTTCGTCAAAAGGGTACATATAGTATTCGCCTCCAAGAAGCCCCTTGTCGGCCATCATCTCGGCGCGGGTGTCGTACTTCGCGACAGCGTCCCTGACACCATATTCAGCTTCGACAGCGAGCCTTTGCTCCGGAGTCGCCGGGGTCTGGGCGAAAGAACCTGTCCCGGCGGCGAGCAGTGCGGACAGCGCAAGGACTGAATTTCTGATTATTCTCATAAAGACACCGGTTATTTTCCGTAAAGCAACTCCACGTCAGCCTTGATGGCCGCCGGGGCGAACTCAGGAACGAACTTCCAGGATCCGACTACCTTTGGATCACCAACGACGGATGGATCAATGATTCCGTTCTTCTTGAAGTACCGGTAGAGAATCGTCCTGAACTCCGGGCCGCGGTAAACAATCCTGTCCTCGACGGCTTTCGCGTCCTCAAGACCTGCGGCCTTGAGAAGACCTCCGGAACCGACAGCCCTGTAAGTGGTTATCGCTGCGGAATATTCCTTGTCCACTTCGAACGCACTCCCATCGGCAATGCTTGAAATTGTCACTCTCGAGCCGTAAGGTTTGGTGACATCGACAGTGTAGTTGATTCCGGCGGCGGAATCGAAGTTGGCCGGACTCTTGGCGAGCTTCCAGGCCATCCCGCCGGTGGAATAGTCCTTGGACTGTTTTATTTTCAACACGTGGGCATCTTCGGAAGGCTCAACCACGGTGTTTATCCACGCGTCGTAGCTGGCCTCAAGGTATTTCAGAATCTCGGCTCCGGTAAGTCTCAGAACGACAAGCTTGTTCTCGTAAGGATAGACCTTGCGGATGTCCTGAAAGCAGACCTCTCCGGCGGGAACCTTACCGTCGATGAGGAGGGTAGCCGACAGGGAGACATCAACAGGATAAGCGCTGAAGGCAAGCGTGTGCAGAAAGTTCATATAGTCGCACTGCCCATAGTAGAACTCCCTGGAGACCAGTTCCTTTCCAATCTCGCCGACCTTACCGGCCATAAAGCCGCTGACCTTGTCGTAATCAGAGCGGAAAGCCTCCTCCATCGCGGTGTCATATTCATCGCTCTTGATTGAAGCCATCTTGGAATCCAAGGTGCGGCTGACGACCTTCCCGCCTTTCACGACGAGCTTGATGTCGGTGACACCGGCGTTCTGACCGGCTCTGCCGCAATCCAGAACCACGATGCTGTCCGCGCTCATCACCTTGCTGGAGTGGTCGTGGCCGGCGATGACAACATCCACTCCCCTGAGACTCCTGTAAAGGTCAAGTCCCTGCTTCTCAAGGTTCCGCCCATCACCTTTTCCCATAGCGGTGTGTGCCGCGACAATCACGACCTGCGGCTTTTCCTTGGAACGCACCTTGTCCACATCCTCCTGAACCAAAGGCAGAAGCGACTCAAAACGAAGGCCGGAGACACTGCTTCCGTCCATCAGGGAGGCGTTGTCCGCATTGGTGTAGCCAAGGACAGCGACCTTGACCCCTCCCCTCTTTATTATTGAATATGCCGGAAAATACGGTTTGCCGTCCCTTTCCGACAAGGCGTTTCCGGCAAGAAGCGGAACTCCTTCTCTTTTCATTTCCCGGGCGACTCGGTCATAGACACTGTGGCCGGCCTCGAAATCGGAGTGTCCGGCCACAATCGCATCGTAGCCAATGTAAGCGGCCAGTCTGGGATAAAGATGTGACGAGGCTGTGTCAACGTAATTGTAGTAGAACGGAGCGCCGCTGCCGAAGAAATTGTCTCCGGCATCTACAAGTATAACATTGTCAGCGCCCTTCTCGGCACGGAGCCCGTTCACGAACGCGCTTTGCGCCATCAGGGAGCCTCTGACCTTGCCGCCTTCCTCTATAGGCTTGGCGAACCAGCGGCCGTGACCGTCACCGATGGACACCACTGAAAGGTTGTACTCGCCGTCTTTCAGAGTGGAGCAGGCCGACAAGGCCACCGCGGACAATGCCGCAATCATTGGTTTCAGTTTCATCTAATGAATATTTTTGTGTTTCCCGGACGCTGAACTTGTCAAGGCATCGAAGCGAGCGCCGATGTCCAGAATGTCGCTTCGGCAGACTCTGCGACCGGAGAGGTTGGCGAGCCTGTCGAAGCACAGTTGCCGAGAAGTTTATTTCTGGTTTCCGAGAGCGGCGTTGACACGGGCGAGAATGTACTCGTAGTGAGCCCTGTCCTCAACCGGAGCGGAGGACTTGCGTGAAGCGGCCAGAGCCTTGACCTTGTTCAGGAACACAATCCGGCATCCATCACTCTCGTCAATCGTCTGGACGCTCACCGCTTTCTGGTAAGGGACCTTGCCCTCGCCGAGGCAGATGTCATCGTGGCCGCACCACATCGGTTCGCCGGATAATTCCTCATCGCCAAGACCCTCCTCCGTCAACGACTTGGAAAGCAACGATTTGACATCCTTCGCCGAGGCTGTCAGAACCTCTCTCTGGAGGGTCTTTTCCTCCGATGTCAGCTTCCGTCCGGCAATCGAAGAGGCGAACAGCTCGCCGTAAAGGTCATCGTAATATTCCCTGACCGTGTACGGCTTGTCATTGCCCGGAACGTTCGAGGCCAGAATGACGTTGACCGGAACCGTAGAAGCCAGGGTCTTCGCCACGGCCGCACATATCTTGTTTGACTGCGGGGCGGCCAACGGCAGGTTCGAGGTCACGTCAGCGTCGTTGAGCCACGAAGACGCGCGGAGCTGGGCGAACACCCATTTCAAGGATGCCTTCTGAACCTTTTTGGAGACAGGCGTTGACGGCTTGACCGAAGATCCGGCCTTGACGTTGTTCAGGTAGATTCCTCCGACCTGAGCCAGCACGTTACCTACGTAGCGGTAATACTGGTTCGTCAGCTGGGTGTACAGATCGCTCCTGTGCGAGAAATCGCTGTCGTCAGCGCCGATCCACCCGTTCATTTCATTGAGAATATACTTGAGGTTCTTTATGCCGTAGTCGCTGGACTTGACCGGATCGTCTCCGAGATCCTCCGTCCTCGCGCTCGGGTCGTAGGAGCCGTAGGTGAGTCCGGAAACCTGCTGCGCACCGTAGCGGTACAGCGGATCGCCCGCCTTCTCATCGATGATCTTCTCGGCGGCGGAATATTCCTCCCAGATGTCCTTCGCCCCGACAACAGGGGTATAGAGCCACTTTATGGCATATTCATCATAAACGCCGAGTGACGGCGGAACGAGTTTCACGCCCTTGTCCCCTGGCTGCGCGACATAGTTGAATCGGGCGTAGTCCATAATTGACGGGGTCGTGCCGTACCTAGCGGTGAAAGCAGCGCTTCTCAAAGAGTCGGTCGGATAGGCCGAAGACGCGCCCATATTGTGCATAAGCCCAAGGGTGTGGCCTATCTCGTGGGAAATCACATAGACAAGCGACTCGTCGATGATGTCCTGAGGCATCTTCACGGCGCGGACCTTCTCGTCCACCTGCGAGGTCTGCACGAAACGCCAGTTGTTGATGAGCTTGATGACATCGTTGTAAACCAGCACGGATGCGTTCAGAATCTCACCCGTCACCGGATCGACCCAGGACGGTCCCATCGCGTTCATCGTGGCGTCCGGGACGTACCTTATGCACGAATATTTCAGGTTGTCCGGATCAAACTCGGAATCCTCCTCCGCAGTAGGGAAATCACGCACCTGCATCACGTCCTTCAAACCGATCGCCTCGAAAGCGCTGTTCCAGGCAAGGACACCCTTTTTGATCGGAGCCTTCCATTCCTCGGGGAACGAATTGTCAACGTACCAGACTATAGGATTCCTCACCGTCACCTTCTGACCTTTCTGCCACGCGGTCGTGTCGGAGAGCTCAAGTCTCCAGCGGGAAGCCAGAACATAGCCCTTGAAACCGTCCTCGGCGGACGTGAGGTTGTACTTGACGCTCCCCTCGCCCGGACCTACCGGGAACACCCCGATTCTCGAGTCCTGCACCCGCGCCGGCATCGGATTCTGGGGAAGAAGCATAAAAGAGACCGTGTAGGCCATAGAGCCGGAACCGACCTTGCTTTTGAGCATCAGGAAGGATTTAGTGAACTCCACATTTGAGTGGACTTTCACGGAAGCGTAGTCACTGAACGCCTTGAGATCGCTGAACCAAGTCGATTTCTCGTCAGCGGCCTTTGTGAGGGTGAAGTCCTTGCCCTTCGGTGCCACCGAACCGACCAAAGGAGTCACATCGAAGATCACCTCCGAACTGTCCCTGCTTGTGGCCTGCACGGCGATTCTTCGGAGAACCTTTGGAATATAGCTGCGCTCAAGCGCAGCGCTCATCCCGGGATCGGAACTCGTCGCATTTGTCCCGGGAACCGTCAGAACCACGAGGCTGTCCTGCAGGTCGATCTGGAAATATGTAGGTTTCACATACTTGTGGCCGACGTTCAGATAGGCAGGATTGCTTGTGGCGGTGATTGTGCTTCCCACAAGCATCCTGCGCCCCATCATATTCTTCGGGAAACCCATATAGACCTTGTCCTTGGAAGTACGGTAGAGGCTGAAGATGCTGCTCTTGGCGGAGTCTGCAACCTCCTTCATAAGCTTCTCGTAAGGGGTCTGCTTCTTCTTTGGAGCGGGTTTCTTCTCGGCCACAGCCTCGGTCTGCTCCTTTTTCTTCTTTTTCTTAAACACGGACGCTGCCGCGTCTGCGGACGGAACCAGCAGCGCGGCGGCGACCAAAGCGAGGATAATGCTCCTTTTTGTCATAATGGTATTTTAGAAACTGTTTAAAATAATTTCTCTTTTTTCTTATGCGGCCTTTCCGGCCATTTT
>CAVCPY010000235.1:0-21910 GCA_963604245.1 Eggerthellaceae bacterium | reverse complement strand
AAATGGCCGGAAAGGCCGCGTAAGAAAAAAGAGGAATTATTTTTAAACAGCTTCTAAGAGTTATAGGATTATGGCTAAGAAAAACAACGGTAAGGTTACGGAATATTCCAAGAACGGTGCGATGCGAAACGACGCTGAGACAATTAGTTATCTGTGCGGAGACTCGGCGGAGGTGATTGAGGGAAAAGGACGGAACGTCATTCCGGAGGCGGAGAAGGAACCGCTATGGAAGGCTTATCTGGAGAAGTTCAAGGATCCAATCATCATCATATTGCTGGTGGCGCTGGGACTTTCATTGGGAGTGTCGGGATATGAGATGGCATATTCTGGAAGGGATGCCTCGTGCCTGATCGAGCCGCTGGGGGTGCTGGTGGCGATACTTCTGGCAACGGGGATCGGATTCATCTTCGAGGTCAAGGCGGAGAAGGAGTTCAAGATTCTGAACAAGGCCAAGGACGAAAGACCGGTCAAGGTGCTGCGCCTGAAAAACAGGAACGACATACGTCCGCAGACCTATGAGATTCCGAAAAGCGACGTCTGCGTCGGGGATGTGGTGGTACTGGAGAACGGGGACGAGGTCCCGGCGGACGGCTATCTGATCAGCGACCGTAATCTGATCATAGACGAGTCGAACTTCACGGGCGAGCCGTTCACGAAAAAGAGGACCGAATCCGATGGCAAAAAGGAAGAAAGCACCTATCCGGAGAACTTCCTGCTGCGGAACACAACCGTGATCGAAGGCAGCGCAACTTATAATGTCACAGCAGTCGGCACGGAAACCGAAGAAGGGAAAGGCGCGAGAATATTACAGGAAGAGCCTGAGGTTGAGACTCCTCTGAACGCCCTGCTGAACCAGCTCGCAAAATGGATAACTTACGCCAGCTACATCATCGCAGCGCTGATCGTGATCGGGAGGATGAGCATATTCTTCCTCACGAATGACGCTGAGACATATTCATTCATCGAAATTTTCCGGGTGGCACTAAACTCGCTGATGATCGCTGTGACGCTGATTGTCGTGGCAGTGCCGGAAGGGCTGCCGATGAGCGTGACAATCAGCCTTGCGCTTAGTATGCGTAAGATGCTGAAAGAGAAGAATCTGGTGCGCAAGCTTCACGCCTGCGAGACTCTCGGGGCGACGACCGTCATCTGCACGGACAAGACCGGCACGCTGACAGAGAACAGGATGAGCGTGGTGGAGTCCGAGTTCTGGGGAGTCGATGAAAGCCTTGTTGCGGACAGCGTCTCGGTGAATTCCACAGCGGCGCTGAACATTTCGGAGAATGACGAGCCACGCGCTATCGGCAACCCGACGGAAGGAGCGCTGCTGCTCTGGCTTCACGGTAAGGGAATAGACTATTCCGAGCGCAGGAACGCCTACAAAATCCTGAACCAGGAGGCGTTCTCAACGGAAAGGAAGAAGATGAGCACCAAAGCGCTTGACCCGGCTTCCGGCAAGGAATATCTTTTTGTGAAAGGTGCGCCTGAGCTTCTGCTGGAGACTTCCGATGTCATAGACGGCGGTCCGTCAAAGGAAAGCGTGTTAGCTACACTGGCCACTTGGCAGTCAAAAGGAATGCGAACCTTAGGATTTGCCATCAAGAATATGTCAGCGGAAGGCTCCAAACTCATATTCATCGGCATTGTCGGCATCGCCGATCCGATCAGGGAAGATGTGCGCCAGGCGATCGACACCTGCTCCGGACACGCCGGCGTGAGGGTGATTATGGTGACGGGGGACACTGCGCTCACAGCCTGCGAAATCGCCCGCCAGTCCGGAATCATCGGGGAAGACGAGAGCGACCCACTGACTGTCACCGGATCCGAATTCGCATCAAAGAGTGATGAATATCTTAAAAAGGAGATACTCCCCAGCCTGAGGGTTCTCTCACGGGCACGTCCCGAGGACAAAGTCCGCCTCGTCACCCTGCTTCAGGAGATGGGCGAAGTCGTGGCGGTCACCGGTGACGGGACAAACGACGCTCCGGCTCTGAAAAAGGCCCAGGTGGGACTCTCGATGGGTGACGGCACGGCAAGGGCAAAGGAGGCCAGCGACGTGACGATCATCGACAACTCGTTCTCCAGCATAGGCAAGGGCATCCTGTGGGGACGCTCCCTGTACTTGAACATCAAGCGGTTCATCCTGTTCCAGATGACGATCAACGTCTGCGCCTGCCTGATTGTGCTGTTGGGAGCGTTCATCGGACTGGACTCCCCTCTCACCGTCACTCAGATGCTGTGGGTCAACCTGATAATGGACACTTTCGCTGCGATGGCCCTGTCCTCAATCCCTCCTGACCCAAAGGTGATGGATGACAAGCCACGCAATCAGAAGAGCCACATCATAGACAGGCGAATGGGAAAGAGGATTCTCTTCTCGGGAATATTCTTCTTCGCTTTCCTTGCCCTTCTCTGGCAGCTTCTCTGGAGGATGGACATCAGTTCGGTGGCCGACCTGCTGCACTGGAACGTTGCCGGAGAGTTCTTCCGCGGAGCGTTCTCAGCCCACACCAAGGCTCATCTTTCCGGCTATGAACTGGGAGTCTTCTTCACGACCTTCGTGCTGCTCCAGTTCTGGAATCTGTTCAACGCCAGATATTTCAAGACTAACGGCAGCGTCCTTCAAGATATTCTTGATTTCTTCTTCAACCGCAAGAGGTTCAAGGCTTCGGCCTGCCCCGGCTGTCTATTGATCGCCGGAATCATCCTGATCGGCCAGTTTCTGATCGTCAACTGCTTCGGAGCTTTCTTCGAGGTCTCTCCTCTTCCGCTTTCCGACTGGGGCTGGATTCTTCTCTGCACCTCGCCGGTGCTCATACTCCCGGATATTTACCGCTTCATACGCACCAAGGTTACCGTATGATCAGGTGTGGAAGACAACTAATGCAAATCAATCCCATAAAAACATCCGCTCCCGCCTGAGGAAACAGGCGAGAGCGGAGTTGATTTATTATTTACCAATCAGAGTGTTAACCTTCACGGCTTAATTTGAGACCGGGCGTACCTTAATTCCATTGTAGCGCCATTCTTGAAGGCCCACCTGAACAGCCGCACCATCTTGAGAATTCATTGACTCCCCGACAACTAAAATATTTGCATTTTTTTCACCCCAACGAGTTGAGGTCCAGTAAGATTCCATAGATTTGAAGAAGATGCTGTTCCCTTCATAGCCAGAGATTTTACTTGTAACTGACATACCTTTCTTCTCATCATCATATTTCCACTCAAAATTCTCTTTATTTAATAGCTTAGCGAACTCCTCAAGGGTCGGAGTACGCCAAGAGTCTCCCCAGTTGGCGGTGGCGGCATCATCTGATGGTTCAAGAACGGTCTTACCATCATCAAAATTGTACTTGGTGTAGTTCTCGTCCTTGTACCATTTGTAATTATCCCTCAAAAACTCAGATTTCGTCTCCGTCTCACCCCAGGCGAATCTCGATCCGGCTTCCTCAGGGGTTGACGCACCCACATTGCAGGTGGCCCATTTCAGGCCGTCACCCATCTCGACATATTCGTGGCCATTGATCTCCTTCTTCGGATCCAGGCGGCCGTCCACGACTTTAAGAGGAACGAAGCCGGAGGAGATTTCCCAGCCTTGGGCAGAATCCTCTATGAGAAGCTTAGCATAAGTTGTATATGACCACGCGGCGTCAAAGAATGTAGCCGAAGAGTTCTTGATGGCCTCAGCCGAAGCCTTGACCGCGAGGACTCCGTTAGATTCCGGCTTGATCTCCTTGACGGTAAGATCAATTGTCCTCCATTGGCCTCTTCCCCAGTCAATGTAGGCCTGCATCTTGACATTGGTCGCGTTCAATTTAGACACCAAGCCGGCCGGGCGGATCTCAAACCTCATCCGGAATGCCTTATCCTCCCTATAGACATTATGCACACCGTCTGAATATTCAGGGCGATAAGTCACAGACTGGATCTTGCTTTCCATCTCCTTAAGAGCCTCGTTCATCTTGTCAACAGCATCTTTCACCTGATCCTCACAGGATTTGATGCGGCTCTCCCACTCGTTAAAGATCTGATCAATTTTGTCATTGACTGTCTTGATCTCATTCGTAAGTTTGGTGTCCAGCCTACCCTCAAGGCCATAGATCGCATCACTGATGGCTTTCTCATAAGCGGCCGTGATGTCAGTTTTCGCCTTTTCCAGATCGGATTCCAAGTCCGAGATAGCCTTGGTGTTGGCCTCGATGTTCTTTTCGGTCTCCGCCAAAGCCTCGTTCAGTTTGGCGATGTCGCCGATGTTGGCGTCAATCAGACCTTTCAGAAGAACCTTCTGGGCTTCCAGTTGGGTTTCGAGATCGGTCTTCTGAGCCTCAAGCGCCGCCTTGGTCTCCTCTATCGTCCAGTATGCGGTGAGCTTCTCATTCACCCAAGACCTCATAGATTTCTCCAATTCATCAATGGAGGTCTTCAGATTGGCTGTCCAAGCCTTCTCCAACTCGTCACGTGTGGTGGAGATGGCGGTGGTGTAGGCGGTGGTGATGTCGGACACCTCCTTGTCAATCCTCTCGTTCAGGCCGGAGACCTCGTCAGCGATCTTGCCATTGAGGTCACTGACAGCCTTGTTCAAGTCCTCGGTAAACTTGTTGGTAAGTCGGGTCTCAAGGTCTGTGAGAGATTTCTTAAGGCCGTTGACCTCGGAATTAATCCCCGCGATCTGCTCCACGATGCCGTTGTACTGGGTCAATGTCGCGAAAGTAGCGGTCGCCCAGTCCTTTGTGCCTTTGATCTCCTTGTCAACATATTCCTTGAGGTCGGCGATCTTCTTCTCAAGTTCAGCATCCTTCTTCTGAAGATCCGAGATTGTGTTGTTTATGGTGGTCAGCTTACCCTCAATCTCGGTCTTGGCTGCCTCAAGGTTGGAAAGGATGTCACCCTTGGCGGTGTTGATAGCCGCGATAAGTTCCTCCTTGTTCTTCTTGTCGCTGTCCTGAAGGTCTTTCACGGCCTTCTCAAGGTCAGATTTCACATCGGCGATGTTTTTCGAATTGTCAGCCAATGACTTGCCAAGCTCGGCGGCGGTGCCCTCAAGGGATGTGATCATATCCTTGAGATCCTTGTCCGCCTGCTCCAACTGAGGAAGCGAGGCATTGATGTTTTTTATCTGCGATTCGATCGGATTTATCCGGTTGCTCTCAATTTCATCAATCCTCTGCTCTAGATTCTTGATGTCCGAGTCGTAATCAGCACAGCCGGACGCCACAAGGGCAATCGCGCCGAAGAGGGCGGCAATATATTTTTTCATATTCATTGTGTTTATATTCATTAAGTTAAATATTTTTTATTTGGTAATGTAATTCACCCTCTGATGCGGTTGGCCTTGGGCGATCACTGAGTTATTGACCCATCTTTTCACAGCATCCACGGTCTTTTTATTGCAGTTTCTGACGTATATATTTAAATCGTGCCTATCGCTCTGAATACCGCTGAAAACATCCCTCTCATATACTTTTGGATATGTTTCCCCTCTGTAATTGGTCAGATCCCACTTATCCAAATACACATCTCTAAGTGACGCGCAATTACCGAACATCTCAGTAACTCTATCAATCTGGCTCATATCCCATCCCGAAAGGTCCAATGTCTTTAAAAGACCGCAGCGATAAAACGCTTGATACATTTCCTTAGGTTTAGGCTTCCAAGACGATATTTTCAAATCACGCAGTTTAGTACACCAAGCAAACATACACATAAAATTATCGACTGTCGAGACATCCAACTTTTCCAAATTTGCAGATTCAAGATTGTATTGGTTATAAAAACTCAATTCTCTATAAATGCCAGATTCAGCCACAGTAACATTCCTGCACACCTTTATTTTCTGCAATGTGGCGTTTTTATCTTCTTCCCAACTCTTTCTACTAAGGTTGAGCAACAGTTCGTCAATCTCCCCACCTGTAAAGTCAATCCTACCATAGGTATGTTTCATATTCAGAAAACCGTCCATCCCTTTACCATAACATTTAACGCCCACAAGCTCACTTTGCGGCAACATCTTACCGTCAGTAGTGGAATAGCGGATCAACGGATCTCCAAGTTCTTGCGCCTTAAGAGGAACATATTCCGTGCTGATATTTCCGACAGTCACGGCCACACTCGCCGGAATCTTGCCGTCTATGAAATCCTTAGAGACCTTGCCAGCGTCAATGGTCACGGTGATGGATCCAAACTCGTTCTTGAAATCAGTTATGTCCAGTTCCTCAACATCACCGGCCGCCGCCCTGGTCTTGGTGTAAAGCAGACGGGCAGACAGCAAAGATTTTGTGACGTTGGCCGCTTCGCTTGTCGGGCTTACCTCAAACCTGAAAGTAATATACCTGTAATTCTCGCTGCCAGGGAATTCTGGATCGCCCTTGTCATAGTAAAGAATCTCCTTACCGTCATTGGATAACGGGAACCATTCCACAGATTGGATTCTTAAAGACACACTGGCATTCAAGAACTCAGACAACTTGTCCTTCAAGCTGCTGACAGACTCCTCAAGAGCCAACACCTTACTCTCTATGGATTTGTTTTTCGTATCAAGACTATTGTTCACAGAGGCTATACGGTCTTTGATCTCTTCTGAAAATGCGCCCTCAAATTCAGATATCGCCTTGGAAATCGCATCCGTGTAGGCTTTGGTGAGCTCTTCCTTCGCATCTTCCAGAGCCTTACCTACAGCATTGATGTCATCGGAATTTTTCTCTACAGCCTCGTCAAGCTCTTTCAACTTGTCATTCAAAGCCTTGATGTCGGCCGCATTGGCTTCGATAAGGCCATTCAGGAAAGTCTTTTGCGCCTCAAGCTGATTCTCGATGTCATCGTTCAGAGCCTTGAGGGAATCCTTGGTCTGGGCGATTGTCCAGTAGCCGTCCAAAGTGCTGTTCACCCAGGACTTCATCGAAGTCTCGCAATCATCGATGGCTTTCTTAAGGCTTTCGCTCCACCATTTCTCCATTTCCGCACGGGCGGTGGCGATGGCGGCTGTGTAGGCCTTAGTGATGGCCTCTACCTCCTTGTCGATCCTGCTGTTCAGCCCTGAGACCTCATCTCCGAGCTTGGCCTTGACACCTTCAACGGTAGTCTTCAAATCTTTCGTGTATTTCTCAGTCAGACGGCTTTCCAGATTCGTCATTGAAGTCCCAAGACCGGCGATCTCGCCTTTTATCCCACCGAGCTGGTCAACGATGGCGTTGTACTGGTCCAAAGTCATAAAGGTCGCATTGGCCCAGTCCTTGGTCGCCTTCAATTCCTTGTCAATGTAAGTCCTAAGATCCGAAATTTTCTTCTCAAGATCAGAATCCTTCTTCTGAAGATCAGAGATAGCATTGTTGATCGAGGCAAGCTTACCGTTCATCTCTGTCTGCTCGGATTCCAGCAGAGCGACCAGCGCGGCCTTGGCCTTGCCGAGGGAGTCAAGGATGTATTCCTTGTCCGCCTTGTCGCTGTTCTGGAGTTCCTTGACAGCGTTCTCAAGATCTGTCTTCAGATCGGAGATCTTTTTCGCGTTCGCCTTGATGGACTCATCAAGTCCGTCAGCCGTCTTCTGAAGGTTATCAATCATCCCCTTCAGATCCGCGTCAGTCTTCTCCAACTGTGGGATCGTGGAGTTGATCGATTTGATCTGGTTTTCGATGGACGTGATCTGGTTGTCCTCAAGGCCATCCAGCCTCTTGTGCACATCATCGATGTCCGATGAATAGTCCGTACAGGCGACGGACAACGCAAGACACAGCAAGGCCGCAATGGCCGGGCCAGTCCTTCTTAGTATTATTCCCATAAATTAAAAACTAAAAATATCACAAATTATATGGTAAGAATTCAGGAGACAAATGTAGTCATCAGACCCGTAAGAGCAATGAAATGAAGGTGGTAAATTTCGCCCGGAAACGAAATTTACCACAGTATCCGTTAATTTACAAGCAAATTTACCAGCCTGAAGGATGTCCAAGGGTCATGCAAGCCTACGGTACGGCAAGATCATGGCCCATTATAGTTCCATGACTGATCAAAGAAGCATCAGCACCTGACCGGAGATGACACGAAGAAACATTTCCATAGGATAGACCGTCGCATAGGCGACAGATGGCTCATCATCATCCACAGTGCTGAGCGCATAGTTCAGAGCTATCGGATTCGCCATGGACGCGCAGAGCATACCGACATTCTCCGAATAGTCCGTCCTGCAGAATTTGGCGGCGATGAAGCCAACGAGCAGTACAGGCACGATGGCCAGAATGACACTGACCGCAATCCAAAGAAGCCCCTCCGGACGAAGGACCGTCTCGAAGAAATCCGGTCCGGCGCTGAGTCCAAGCCCGGCAAGATAGACAGTCAGACCGAACTGCCTGAGCATCAGGTTAGCGCTGTGGGTAGTGTAGGTGGTCAGGTGGATTCGCGGGCCGAAAGCACCCATCAGGATGCCGATGAGTATCGGGCCTCCGGCGATTCCGAGCCTAATCGGAACGCTCATTCCCGGAATGGAAATCGGAAGGCTGCCCAGAATCAATCCGAGCATCAGACCGATGAATATGAACAGCAGATTCGGGTTGCGTAGTTCCTTCTCCTGATTGCCAAGCACTTCCGCCACACGGTCAATGGCCTTCTGCTCCCCTACTATCGTCAATTTGTCCCCGATCTGGAGTCTCAGGTCACGTGACGGAAGCAGGTCGATTCCCGCCCGGTTGACTCTTGTTATGTTGATCCTGTAAACATTGCGCAGATGCAGTTCTCCGAGTTTCGCCCCGTTGACGCTCGTTCTGGTCACGAAGATGTGACGGGACACAAGCATCCCGTCCAGGTGGTTCCAGTCGATGTCCTTCTTGTTCCAGTCCTTCACAACCTTCTCCCCGAACAGTTGTTCCGCTGCGCCAGCATCCTTCTCGCGCGTCAGCACAAGCACATGCTCCCCTTCCTCCAGAAGCGTGTCCCCGTCCGGGATGATGACCTGCCCTCGGCCTTCGCCGGCATATTTCCAGACCCTGGACACGACAAGACGGACGTGCGCGTCTTTCATAATGTCACGGATGGTCTTGCCGAAGACCGCCGGATTACTCACTCTGAATTCAGTGATGAAAGTCTGGTTGTCGTGTATCTCCTTGGAGCTGCTGTTCTTACGGAATATGGCGGAAAGAATCGCCACACACAGGATCACACCGACAAGTCCAAAAGGGTAGCCCACAGCGCAGGCCGTGGCCATCTGATTCGAGACTTCCACAGCTCCGGGATCTGTCTGGAGCAAAGTCTGCTGCGCGGCCCCGAGCATCGGGGTGTTGGTCGCGGCTCCGGTGAGAAGACCTGTCGCCACCGGAAGCGGAATCCCTGTCAGTCTGCTCACTCCCCAGGCCATCAGAGTCCCGGCCAGCAGCACGGCAAAGGCCAAGATGTTCAGCTTGATTCCACCTTTTTTCAGCGACGGAAAGAAACTCGGTCCGACCTGAAGGCCAAGGGTGAACACAAACAGCACAAGACCGAAATTCTGCGCAAGCGCAAGCATACGGGAATCAACACTCAGGCCGAAATGTCCGATGGCAATCCCGGCGAAAAACACGAATGTCACGCCGAGGCTGACCCCTTTAATCCTGATCTTGTTGCAGAGAAGGCCCGCGGCACAAATCAGCGACAGGACAAGAATCGCCTGAACATAAGACGTTTCCGTGAATAACTCGATGAACCAGTTCATAGTCCTTTAGAAGCTGTTTAAAAATAATTCCTCTTTTTTCTTATGCGGCCTTTCCGGCCATTTTCATCTTTGTCATCGGTCACGTAGCTACTGCTACGCTCCCTCTTCCAAAGCCGAAACTGTCTCGAAAATTCCGCATAATAAAATGCGGGAACCATTTTTAAACAGCTTCTTAGTAATACAGAATGCAAAGATAGTCAGAAATATTAATTAATTTTGTCCGGTGGTGGCAACTGCCGCTGCGGTTCAAGGTTTATCTGGAATATGCCAAAAACTAAAAACAATAATATTCAAGGTTCTGCCACCCTGAAAACCCACAGTGCGAAAGGGAGGAAAGCCAAGCGCGCCAGGAGGAGGAAGCGGAAGCCTCGGAAGGTGACCATCGGGGTCTGGACGGCTGTCGGCATCGCCTCGGCTGTCATTCTGGCTCTGGCACTTATGTTCTGCATCAGGGGCAGCAACAGCGGAGGCGGGACAGGAGCCAAGGTCCCGCACGGAGACTGGCGCTATGGGATTGACATCTCCCACCACAACGGAGGGAAGATTGTCTGGGACTCTCTGTACGTGATGACCGACAGACGCGGGAGAACGACACGGGACATTCACATCGCCTGCGACATCGAGCCTGTCAGTTTCGTGTTCATCAAGGCTACGGAGGGGACATCCTTGATTGACCCGGACTTCAAAAAGAATTGGAAGGACGCCGGACGGTCAGGCCTACGGAGGGGAGCCTATCATTTCTTCCGGAGCTCAAAGGACGGAGCAGCACAGGCCGAGCTGTTCATCAGGACAGTGGGAGACCTGAGGTTCAAGGACTTGCCTCCTGTGCTGGACATCGAGACCATCCACCGCGGAGGTTCCGCGAAGAGACTGAACGAAGAGGCTCTCAAGTGGCTCGGAATCATCGAGGGGCATTACGGCAAGAAACCGATTGTCTATACCGGGGCATCATTCGCCAAAGACCTTCTCGGCAAGGAAATCACGGAAAACTATCCGGTCTGGATAGCTCACTATGAGAAGAACACGCCCGATTTCGAAGGATGGACTTGGTGGCAGTTCACGGACAAGGCTGTCGTGAAAGGGGTACCGGGACTGGTTGACCTCAGTGTTATGAAGAGATAGCCGCGCCGGCCCTTCGACAAGCTAAGGGGCCAGTAAACCTTATAACCTTTCGAAAGGCTTGGCGGAGTCCCCGGTCCAACGGTAAAGATGAGTCCTGGAGTACTGATTTCCTGTGGTGGTGTTTTTTCCCGGCTCGGCGAAATAGAATAGGCCATCCCCGACCGGACATATTCCCGTGGAGCCGTACTTGAAATAGAAACCAGACACCGGCTTCTCTTGGGAGCCGACCTTCTCATGCTTCATCCTGTCGTAGAGAACTCCAGGAAGAAGTCCCTTGGCGGGTTTGTCCGCTACATCAAAGACGAACATGTCATAATTAGGGAACACACTCTTACGGCCTTTATAGACAGCCATGAACATCTTCCCCGTCTCCTCATCATAGGCCAGATTCTGCACTCCCCAGGTCGTGTTTCCGGTATATGCGAAGTACTTGGACACAGGCTTAGCCGGTCCCTCGGAGTAGAAATCACCGAACTTCACTGTCCCGGAATATTCATTGATCTTCTTGATGTCGTAGCGCAGCAGCACCTGATGGTTGTTGTCGTTGCGGGAATTGTCGCCATAGACTCCGTAAGCCACGTAGAGATAATTCTTTCCGACCTTCTTGCCGAGCTTCGGGGCGAGTGTCACGCCATCGATTCCTGAGCAGCCATAGAAGTGCTCGTACTCCTTGTCCGCGAAACCAGTCATGTGGTAGTCTCTTGTGGCATCCTTGACACAGACAATCCGGAAGGCATCGTTGTTCTCGGAATCCATCCCGACCTCCGTCACCTTGTCAACATCGATTATGGCGATGTAGAACATCGAGCGGCCTTTGGCGAAGGAGGAAAGGCCGGCGCCTATGACATCGTCCTTGCACTCAAGAGATGCGTAAACCTTTCGGTCAGAAGGGTTGAACGTCATCGCGCCAAGATGCCCTTGGATGCGGTCGATCGAGCCGAGGATTCTTCCGTCCAAGTCAGTCTTGATGAAACTTGTCGTGAACGAGAAGTACATCCGCCCGGCCGCCTTGTCGAAGGCGATTCCCTGAACGTGGTTCTTTCCGCCTTCGACATAGATCTCTTTCGGCAGGTTCTGCCCTGTCTGTGAATATGCGGCTACGGTTCCGGCCACAATCATCAATGCGATCAACGCTATTCTTTTCATATCAAAGTATTAATATTCTGTTTTTTTGGTCACTTTCTTAACTCTTCAATCATCGCTCTTGCCACGGCGGCGGAAGCCCCCTCCCCTCCGAGAGCGTCACGGATCTCCTGATAGCCTGCGAGCATCGTGGAGCGGTACTCCTCATCCTCGATCAACCTCCGGACCTCGTCCAACACGTTGTCCGGAGTGAAATAGTACTGGAGGAGTTCGCGGAAACAAATCCGGTCGAGGATCAGATTGCCGAGACTTATGTACCGGATCTTGATTATCGACTTGGCTATCATAAAGTTAACGGATGAACCCTTGTAGGCCACCACCTGCGGAGTACCGATCAGGGCGCATTCCAGCGACGCAGTCCCGGAGTTGACCACGGCGGCCTTGGCGTGACGCATCACGGCATAGCTCTGACCGAAAACCGCGCTGACATATTCACGACCGCCGATGTACTTGGCGTAGTCCGCCTCCGAACGCGCCGGAGCGGTCGCCACGACGAAGCGGTAGCCGGAATATTCGGGGATGGAATGCAGCCTGTCGGCGAATTCCATAAAGGTCGGCATCATCGTGCTGATCTCGCCGTTTCTGGAACCTGCCAGAAGCGCGATCATCGGCCTGTCCGGCAGTCCGGTTTCAGCCAGGAACTCCTCCCGGGTCTCCTTGAACGCTTCCGAGTTGTCTATGGCATCGATGAGCGGATTGCCTTTATACACAAAGTCAACCCCTTTCTTCGTAAAATACGGAATCTCGAACGGAAAGACAATGAAGAGTTTGTCCACGAAAGCCTTTAGCTTCTTGACCCGGCTCTCCCTTGAAGCCCAGACCTTCGGGGCGATGTAGTAGAAGACCTTGAACCCCGCCTTGTGGGCGAACTCGGCCACCCGGAAGTTGAATCCCGGATAGTCGATGAGGATCACCACGTCCGGCTTCCAGCGGAGGATGTCTGCGGTGCAGTCCTTAAACCTTTTTGCGAAGGCTCTGGCGTGAGTCAGAATCTGCGTGAAACCGATGACAGCTCCGTCCTTGTAGTCCTTGACAAGACCGGTCCCGTTTTGGTGTTCCTTATAGACGGCATCCATCAGTCCGCCGCCCCAGAAACGGACGTCCGCCTTCGGGTCCTCGGCATAAAGTCCTCTCATCAGGTTCGACCCGTGCAGATCCCCTGAAGCCTCTCCGGCTATGATATAGTAACGCATAGTTTCTAAAATTCCTCATTGAACCCAAGACCTTCCAGACGCGCGATCTCCCTGCGGTCAGAGCTGTCGATGTTATGGGCGACAACCGAGATGTAGCCCTCGGCGAGGATGTGGTGGTCGGCCAGAATGTCATCCACAGGAGAATCATCCTTGAAATCCCCGGCCATCATATAAAGCTTCTCGCCCTCCTCTGCCTTCGGGAAGGATGTCTGGCCAAGATCCTCGGGACGGACTCCTCTTTTGGCGAAAAGCCCGGCGTCCCACGGCTTGAACTCCTTCTCCCAATGCCCAAGTCCCTGATGCCCCACGCGGACGCCCTTGACGGCCGCTGCGGGGATATTCGGGAAATTGACATTATAATATATTCCTGTGCCCGGACGATGATGCATCCAAAGTTTTTTGAATATGCCGGGGAAATATTCATTGACAACGGAAAAGTCAGGTGCCAGGGTCATCGAATCGAGCGAGACACCGATGCCAAGGATTCCGTTCAGGCCAGCCTCCTCCGCCGCGCCGAGGGTTCCGGAATAGTTCGCCGCAGTGGCCGCGTTGGAGCCGTGGTTGATTCCGCAGACCACGACATCCGGCTTCCCGGACCGGAAAATCTCGTCAAGTCCGTACTTCACGCAGCTTGCTGGAGTCGCATCGAGGTAAGCCCAACGCACTCCGTCCTTTTCCGGAAGTTCCTTGTAAGCGATGGCGCGGCCGCCCATCGACACAGCCATCGACATTCCTGACTGATGGAATTTCGGAGCGACCACGGTGACTCTGCCAAATTGACGCATCATATCAGCCAGCGAACGGATACCGGAGGCCTGGTAGCCATCGTCGTTTGTAAGCAGTATGTTCAGTTCATCAGACATTATATTAATATTTTAGCCTACAAATATATTAAATTCCGCATTTTTTTAATAATTTTGCATCGCTTTTGCAGTGCAAGGCTGCGGTTAGTTTAGTAAAGTAAAGTATTAACAACTTATTTAATATCTAATTAAAATGGTAAAACTTGGTATTAACGGATTTGGCCGTATCGGCCGTATGGTTTTCCGTGCAGCGGTTGAGAACTTCTCAAACGACATCGAGGTTGTAGGTATCAACGACCTTCTCGATCCAGAGTATCTTGCTTACATGCTCAAGTATGATTCAGTTCACGGAGCGTTCAAGGGCGACGTAAAGGTTGAGGACGGACACCTCGTTGTAAACGGCAAGAAGATCCGTGTCACCGCCGAGATGGATCCTGCAAACCTTAAGTGGAACGAGGTCGAAGCTGACGTAGTTGTCGAGTCCACCGGTTTCTTCCTCACAGACGAGACCGCCCGCAAGCACATCCAGGCCGGCGCTAAGAAAGTCATTATGTCCGCCCCTTCAAAGGACGCCACTCCAATGTTCGTCTATGGTGTGAACCACAAGACCTACGCCGGACAGGACATCATCTCCAACGCTTCCTGCACCACCAACTGCCTTGCCCCTATCACCAAGGTGCTCAACGACAAGTTCGGTGTGAAGAGAGGCCTTATGACAACCGTTCACGCAGCCACCGCTACCCAGAAGACCGTTGACGGTCCTTCAAAGAAGGACTGGAGAGGCGGACGCGGAATCCTTGAGAACATCATCCCTTCATCCACCGGCGCCGCCAAGGCCGTAGGCAAGGTTCTTCCTGAACTCAACGGCAAGCTTACCGGAATGTCACTCCGCGTGCCTACATCAGACGTTTCCTTCGTTGACCTGACCTGCGAGCTCAACACTCCGGCCACCTACGATGAGATCTGCGCCGCGATGAAAGAGGCTTCCGAGGGCGAGCTCAAGGGTGTTCTCGGCTACACTGACGAGCCACTGGTTTCCACCGACTTCCGCAACGACTCACGTACCTCCATCTTCGACGTCAAGGCCGGCATCCAGCTCGATCCTACCTTCGTCAAGGTTTGCGCCTGGTACGACAACGAGTGGGGTTACTCGAACAAGGTGCTTGAAATGGCACGTGTTATAGCAAAATAATTATTATCTTTGCTGATAGAAAGGCCGGGCCTTTTGGTCTGGCCTTTTTTGACACTAATATAACATCATAAATCATGAAGAAAGTAGTTTTGACACTTCTCTGCGGAGCCATAATCTTCTCTGGCTGCGGCACAATGTCCAAGACAGGACAGGGTACACTTCTCGGTTCCGGAGCGGGAGCCATCATCGGAGCCGGAATCGGCGCTGCCATCGGTGACGGCAAGGGCGCCGCTATCGGCGCTGCCATCGGCACGGCCGTAGGTGCCGGCACAGGCGCCGTGATCGGCAAAAAGATGGACAAGAAAGCAGCCGAGCTGGAGGCTCTTGAGAACGCACAGGTAGAGACAGTGCAGGATCAGAACGGCCTTCAGGCCATCAAGGTCACATTCAACAGCGGCATCCTCTTCCCTACCAACGGTTCTACCCTGTCGCAGACTTCCAAGAACGAACTTTCGCAGTTCGCCACCAAGATGAGCGATATGCAGGACACCGACATCACCGTATATGGCCACACCGACAACACCGGCTCTGACTCCGTCAACGAGCGCCTGTCCAAAGAAAGGGCGCAGTCCGTGGCCACCTACCTCAAGAACTGCGGCATCGCTTCATCACGAATAACCCCCGAGGGCAAGTCATATTCAATGCCGGTGGCCGACAACTCCACCAAGGAGGGTCGCGCACAGAACCGCCGCGTCGAAATCTACATCACCGCCAACAAGGCGATGATCGAGAAAGCCGAGAACGGAACGCTGTAGGTTATTCTTGAATATAGTAATGACAAAAGAATCAAACGGCCGGAAGTAATCCTTCCGGCTGTTTTGATTATGGGTTCGGTCTCAGTACAGCCGAGGGCCGAATATGGATGTGCCGATGCGGACTATGGTGGCGCCGTGGCGGATCGCGAGCTGCCAGTCGTGCGACATTCCGATGGAGAGTTCGGTGAAATCGGTCAGCTGCGGGTAGCGGGCATCCAAACTCTGCTTGAATGACTGGATGCGGGCGAAATCAGACTCGACAACATTGTCGTCATCGGTGTGGGTGGCCATTCCCATCAGACCGTAGATGCGGATGTGCTGATAGGAACGCCCGGAAGCATATTCATCAAGGATGGATTCTATTTCCTGCTCGGTCAGGCCGCCTTTGGTGAGTTCGGCGCCGAGGTGGAGTTCCAAAAGGACGTTGACAGTCCTGGAATTGACTGAAGCCCAGTTGTCTATGAGATCCAGCAGGTGACGGGAATCCACAGACTCTACCAAATAAGCGTACGGCAGGACAAGTTTCAGCTTGTTGGTCTGGAGATGGCCTATGAAATGCCACTCGATGTCCTGCGGGAGTTGGAGAGCCTTGGCTGCAAACTCCTGGGGACGGTTCTCCCCGAAGCGGCGCTGTCCGGCCTGATAGGCGGAGAGGATGTCAGGAAACGGATGGAATTTGGAAACTGCCACCAGTTTAACCCCTGATGGCAGTTCCTTTTTGATATTGTTGAGATTCTCTTCTATCATTCCGTAAAGGATTTACAGAAATCAAACACCTTGTCAAGACTTTCAGCGGCGCCCCTTCTGCTGTTCTCTCTGCATCTGGGCCTGCATCCTCTGTGCCTCCTCAAGGCGCTGCTGCCACTTGCTCTTAGGCATCTTCTTGCCTTCGGTGGCCTTCAGTCTTGCGCGGATTTCATCCGGATTCACGAACCACTTTCTGATCACCCAAGTCTCAAGCATCGTGATGAGGTTGGACAGAAGGTAGTAGTAACTCAAGCCGGCGGAGAGGCTGTTACAGATGAAGAACATCATTATCGGCATCATCCACACGCTCATAAATCGCATCGACGCCATCTGAGGGTCGTTGGCCCCCGGCTGGGACGCAGTCGTGATCTTCGAATAGAAGAACATTGACACCGCCATAAGCAGGGCGAACAGCGAGAGGTGGTCTCCAATCAGCGGAATCCTGGTCCCGAAGTTCACGATCGAGTCGTAAGCGCTCAGGTCATCGGCCCACAGGAAAGACTGCTGACGCAGCTCGATGGAGGCCGGGAAGAAGCGGAACATCGCCCACAGTATCGGGAACTGGAGAAGCATCGGAAGACAGCCTCCCATCGGGCTGATTCCTGCACGCTTGTAGAGATCCATCTGCGCCTGCTGCTTCTTGAGGGCATCCTCCTGCCGAGGATACTTCTCACTCAACTTGTCAATCTCGGGCTTGATGGCCTGCATCTTGGCCGAAGAAGAGTACGACTTGTAGGCGAACGGGAACACGACAATCTTGATGAAGATCGTCATCAGCAGGATGATGATTCCGAAGTTTGAGATGAACCTGTGCAGGAAGTCGAACAGAGGGATGATCACGAATCTTGTGAACCATCCCACGAGCCAGCCGCCCAGAGGGATGATCTTCTCGTACTTCCGGTCGAACGACTTGAGAGTCTTGAAGTGGTTGGGGCCGAAGTAGAACTCGAACGGAACCACTGTCTTATGCTGTCCCGGCTGGAAATCAATTCTCAGGCGAGCCTCTCCGGTCATCAGATTGCGGTTCTCATCCTCCTCCGGGAAATAGTTGAGTGCGAAATCAGCCGAGGCGAATTCCTGAGGAGCCATCATTATGGCCGAGAAGAACTGCTGCTGGAACGCGAACCAGGAAACCCTGGCATCGACACGCTTCTGCGCGCTGCGGCCCTTGGCGATGGCCTCGGGCTTCTTCTCCCCGTTGAAATAGTAGTCAAGTTTGGAGTACTGAACCTCACTCTTGTAGCCCTTCTCCATCCTCGGCATTGTCACGAAATAATCCACATCGAACGAGAACACATTCTTGGGAATGACATTCTCCATCCCGACGAACGAGAGGTAGTTCTTCACTGAATATGAACCCTCGGCGATCACGTACCGCTGCTCGATGTACCCCCCTCCGGCGAACGGCAGACGCATCGCCAGCGAGGTGTCCGTCTTCTCGGCGACGGTGAAATTGAAATCAGACGTGTTGATCGTCTCCCCGGCATAGACCTGAATGTCATAGCGGCTCATCTCCGGCTTGAAGATGTAGAGCTCACCTCCGCCGTAGGCGCTATATTCATTGATTCTCACCGAATAAGGCTGCGCGCCTTTCGTGGTGAAAGCCACCTCGAACTTGTCGTTGGACAAAGTGATGACCTCGGCCTCGCCCGAATGGGCCGCCTCAAGGAGAGAGTCCTTGTAGATGCTCACCGGCGCGGCCACCTGTGCCATCGAAGCCGTGTCGGCGGTGATTCTCTGCGCCGCCTCGACGGCTGCGACGGAGTCTGCCCGCATCTGCTTGACCAGCGCTATGGAATCCAACTGTGCCTGATAGGCCGCCTGTTTCTGATACTGTTTGTTCTGGTAGAAGGTAAAGCCGAACAGGAGCAAGCCTATCAGGACAATACCTGTGATTGTGTTCTTATCCATTCTCTGCTCTACTTCTCTTCTTCGCTCTCCTCTGCCTTGCGGATCCTGGCCTCAAGATCCTTCAACTCCTGCTTCGCGGCTTCAATCCTCTCCTGCATCTTCTGGATCAGAGGAGCCGAATTCTTCGAAGACGAGAAGAAACCGATGTTGTTCTCGTAGGTGTCAATGTCCTGCTGAAGTTTGTTGTACTGCTGCACAAGACGCTCCTTCTCGCTCTGAGGCTTCCTTGAGAATCCTCCGCTTCTGCCGCTGCCCGCACCCTGTCTCGAAGCCCTCAACGAAAAGTCCGGGAACTTGGCCTGCATAGCCTCGTTGTAGGCAGACTGTATGGCCTCCTTCTCCTTGAACGGCACGAAACCGATTCCCTGCCACTTCTCGAAGAACCCGCGGGCCGCCTCGCGGTCAGCCGCCGCATCGCCCGAAAGGACATATTCATTTATCTCATCTATCAAAGCCTTCTTGGCCTTGAGATTGCCGTGGAAGTCGTTCTCCGGCCTGACGTTCTTGTCGCGCTCGTTGAAGAACGCGTCGCAGGCGGCGCGGAACCTCTTCCAAATCTGTTCCGACTTCTTGCGCGGCACGGCCCCGATCTCCTTCCACTGCTTCTGCAGGGCAATCAGAGCCTCGGTGGTCTTTTTCCACTCCTTGCTGTCCTTCAAGGCCTCGGCCTGCTCAATCAGGGAAAGCTTCTTCTCAAGGTTCTCGTTCATTGAGTCCTTGAACCGGGTGTAGTACTCCCTCTTGCGGGAGAAGAACTTGTCGCAGGCGGCGCGGAAGCGGTCGTAAATCTTCTGATTCTCCTTTCTGGTGGCGAAACCGATGGTCCTCCAGGTCTTCTGGATCTCCTCGATCGCCGTGGAGAGAGCGTTCCATTCATTGGAAGACTTGACCTCCTTCTCCGCTATTGCCTCGACCTGCTCGCAGAGCTCGGTCTTCCTGGCAAGGTTCTCCTGCTGCTTCTCCTTCTGACCTTCGAAATAGGCCTGGTATTTCTTGTTTATGACGGCTGTGGCGACCTTGAAGCGGTCCCAGATGGAGTCGCGGTACTCCTTTGCGACAGGGCCGAACTCCTTCCACTGCTCGTGGAGCTTCTGGAGCTCGCGGAAAGCCTCGACCACATTCTCGTTCTCGGAAAGTTTCTCGGCGGTCTGGCAGAACTTCTCCTTCGCCTCAAGGTTCTTTTTGAAGTCAAGGTCGCGCAGATCCCTGTTGATCTTCACCATATCGTAGAATTTCTCCACATAGAACTGGTAGGTGTCGTTCAGGTCACGGAACTTGGTGGCCGGAACCGGGCCAATCTCCCTCCAGCGGTTCTGAAGCTCACGGAAAGCCGGGAATGTGGAGTTCACATCCTCCTGCCTCTCGACAAGCGTCTTCAGATCCTCTATCACAGCCTGCTTGCGCGCGAAGTTGTCCTCCCTTTGCGCATCCTGCTGGCGGTTATATTCAGCGCGTTCCTTCTTATAGTTGGCATAGACGCCCTTGAAAGCGGTCTCCATAGCCTCGAACGGATTGTCCCTCACTTCCCCGGGCTGAACAACAGGAGCCACATCCTCGATCACATCCTCCCTTGAGGACGGCTCGTCAACCTTCGCTCCAAGACCGGCCTCCGCCTTTTCCTTGGAGAGCTTCCTGTAGAAAGCCGACTTGATGGCCTCCGCCTCCTTGTACCTCTTCATTCTGTCATCGGACTGGGAAAGCCTGTCGAACATATCCGAAAGCTCGGCAAGCGAAAGGCTGCCAAGATCGGCCTTCGGTTCTCCGGAGTCCCCGCCCGCGTCGGCTTCTGCCTCAGAGGCTTCCTCTGAGCCGGAGACGGCTTCATCCCCTTCATCCCGCACTGTCACGGCTTCATCGGCGGCCACCTCAACGTCCTCAGCCAGAGGGGCTTCCTCTGCGGCGACTTCCGCCTCCTCCGCCACCGGGGCTTCCGCCGCTGCAGCGCACACTTCCTCCGCCACCGGGACTTCATCGGCGGCAACCTCCTTAACTTCAGGGATTTCCACATTCTCGGCGAGAGCCTTTGGAGCTTCCTCTACATCTGGGGTAACATTAACCTCAGGAATATTACCTTCACTCATAACGCAGTTTAATTATAAGAGTTTCTACTTCTCCGCAAATATACCTAAAAAAACAATTAAAAAGCCTAATTTTGCAGAAAGCAAAAAAATATTCTATGCGAATTGACATTCTTACAGTCGTTCCGGAACTTCTGGAAAGTCCGCTGAGCCACTCCATAGTCGGCAGGGCTATAAAAAAAGGTCTGGTCGAAATACACGTCCACAACATCCGGAAATACGGTCTCGGGCCGCGTGCGGCGGTGGACGACTACAGCTACGGCGGTGACGCCGGGATGGTGATGATGATCGAGCCGGTGGAAAAAATGGTTGACGAGCTGAAGGCGGAGCGGGAATATGACGAGGTCATCTATATGTCTCCCGACGGCGAGCGTCTGAACCAAGGAATATCCAACGAGCTTTCCCTGAAGGAGAACCTCATCCTCCTCTGCGGACATTATAAAGGAATAGACCACCGGATCAGGGAGCATCTGGTGACCCGCGAGATCTCCGTGGGCGACTATGTGGTCAGCGGCGGCGAAATCCCGGCCGCCCTGCTGGCGGACTCCATAGTGAGGCTGATCCCGGGAGCGTTGTCCGACGAGACCTCGGCCCTCAGCGACAGTTTCCAGGACGGTCTTCTCTCCCCTCCTGTTTACACGAGACCGGCCGACTACAAAGGCTGGAAGGTTCCCGAAGTCCTGCTGAGCGGCAACCCGAAACTCATCCGCGAATGGCAGGACGAGCAGGCTCTCGAGCGGACAAGACTTCTCCGGCCGGAGCTGCTCGGCGACACCGGCGGAAAGCACGATCAGAATCCCGTCAAAGAGAAGTGAAATAATAGGGTTCATCGTCAAATCTGAGGCAACCGGCCGCCAGATAGAAAAAGTCAGGCAAAAAAATCTTCTGGCAAGAATAATCGGAAGGCCTTGATAGTCAACACAAAAGACAACTATCAACGTAAAACGTTTAAAAGTTTTCCGGAAAAAGGCTTGCTTAAACGTTTTTTTGACTACTTTTGTCATCGGAAATGTGAGATACATCACACTCTAACGACTATGACCTTCTTTCAAAATAAGGTAATACACTGCTAACTAACCGAAAAAAGTCCGCAGCTATGTGGGCTTTTTTGTTTTTCCCAGTCAGATATTATTTTTATATTTGCAAAGTTTATGGCCATAAAGTTTATGAACATAAAGATCAAGCTATGAGATATTATGACAGAAACCGTGAATTGGCTCTCCTTAAAGATATTCGTAACTACTCAGGTGCCCCTGACCTGACTATAAACTGAGGGAGACGCGAGGCTTT
>CAVCPY010000234.1:9818-10225 GCA_963604245.1 Eggerthellaceae bacterium | reverse complement strand
TCTGTCACCGTTGACGGCTGCTACTCAGATATGCGATAAGACCCGTGGAGGCCAACCTCCTCTGAATGAGCATTTTGACACACCCTCCTCCCCGCGATACCGGCAGGGAGGAGGATGTTTCATTGGGTTGACATTCAACGAGTTGGCCTCCACGCAGGGAACGGTCCCCCATCTTGACCTTTAGCGGTAGGAGAGTGAGGTCGGATTCGGCGGAGGATTGCCGGTGGGATTCGGTAACCACGATGCCGTCCGGGCTTGCGGAAACAATGATAAATCGGTTCTCCTGACTGTGAGGGATGATTCTGCCAAAAATGAGAACAGTCCGGCTCGATTGTCCTTTGTTAAGTGATGTCGAAAAAATAAGTTGGTAAGTTTTTGTGAAGGATTTTTGCGGATAAATTTGTTTG
>CAVCPY010000234.1:0-9692 GCA_963604245.1 Eggerthellaceae bacterium | reverse complement strand
CAAAGATGAAAATGGCCGGAAAGGCCGCATAAGAAAAAAGAGGAATTATTTTAAACAGCTTCTAAAAGATGCAGGGCAGAGTCAGGAGCTGGTACATAAGCGTTTTGGCAAGTCGCTCGTGTCCTTTTGCGTTAGGATGCAGCCTGTCGGTCTCGCTGTCGCTGAAGTACAGGACCTGCTCCTCTACCATCGGGTTTATGCCGCACAGGGAGTTGAGGTCGATGACCGGGATTCCCCACACATTGCCGGCCTCCTTGACCGCATCGACATATTCCAGGAAATAGACTCCGATTTTGTTCGGGAAAGACTCGTCCGGCTGCACGTTCCGCTCCCCGAAGGTCGCGTAGGCTCTGTGGATCGGAGTGAGGATGACAATCTGCTTGTCCGGGAACATCGTCTTAAGGGTGCTGACCGCTATGTTTATCCTTCCCCGGAACGTCGCACCGTCCATCACAGGGGTTCTGGAAAGCCAATCATATTCCTTGGCTGGCTCTCCCATCGCCGACTTTACGCTCTTCAGCTCCCGGGAGTACCACTCCCCGAGAGGAACATCTCCGATGAAATCGTTGGTGCCCATAAAGATTGTGATGGCGTCGAAATCGGTTCCGTGTTCTTTTGCCAGCTGCTGCGCCTGATTGCCGACATCGTCCCATTTGCGTCCGCTCACTCCGTAAACCAAAGGCTTGATGCCCAGCCATTTCTGAAGATAGCCCCAATAGTGGATGTCCTCCCGTCCTGTCCAGTCATGATTATCCGGCACATAGCCCGGATCCGTGATCGAGTCTCCGAGGAATGCGACCCTCGCCCCTTTCCAAGGATGTTCCACGACATTCTGCGAGATAAGAGACAACGGCAGAAGCAGAAGGGCGGCAATGACTATTATCTTTCTCATTTTTCTGTATGTTTCTGTTCAAGAAGCAGGACACTCTGTGCCGGCACGGAGACCTTGTAGCTCTTGCCGGAGGCCTTGAGAACGCTGCTCGCCTCAATCATAGAGTCATCCTTCGGCAGCCCCTGCTCCGTGTACCTGTAAACCTCGCACTCGCCAAGCACGCTTGCATTGGCGTTGAAGAGGTTGAACTCCAGATCGTCATCGGAGCCGTTGGAGAAGACGTAAGTCCACTCCCCGTCCTCAGAACGGAAAGCGGAACCGGCGGCATATTCATTTTGAAGATCAAGAGGATAGACCTCGTCTCCCTTCCGCACGAACCTTGTCAGAAGCGAGTAGGAGTAGTAGTTCGGCCTCGTCTGATAGTCTTCCTCCCAGCCTTCGGCGTCAGCGCCCTGATAGGCGCATTTCTTGTAGCGCCAGAGACCGAGCTGCTGCATCTCTTCATAGGATGCATCCCTGTTGTAGTACTGGTCGATCAGAGACCAGTAGCTGGCTCCGACCGCCCCGGCGTTCAGGAAATTCAGACAGTTGCGGGCGATCAGCACTCCCCTCTTGTACCAGCTGATGTCGATCTGCCTCGTCGCTCCGACGCAAAGATTCGACCCGAACTCTCCTACCAGATGATTCTTGCCGGTCTTTCTGACCACATCGATGTTGTCCTTTTCCCAACCGAAAGCATAGCTGTTCGGAGACTCGTAGCCGCACATATAGGTGTGACTGTTGAAGATGTCGGCATAGTCAGCGAGATTGTCGGCGCATTCCTTGAGGAAGAACCTGCGGCAGTCGGTGTTGTCGGACAGGTTGAAACGGACCTTGTCACGGATGCCGTCCTTGCGGAAGCGCCTGTCCAGAGCCTTCACAATCTGGATGTACTGTTCAGGCTCGCAGACGTTCCCGTCCGGCTCGTTGAAAGGAGTGATCTCCTTGACGCAGGTGTAGCCCTTGACTTCGATAAGATGCTTGACCACGGCGGAGAAATTCTCGGCGAACTCCTCGTTGTCCCCCGGAGCCGTCACCCAGTTTGTTCCGTTCTTGTCGCAGAGGAAGTGCCTCTGCCCCTGTGAAGGAACGCCAGGGTCGATGAACTTACAGTGCGCCGGACATCCCCAAAGCACAAGGGTGACTCCGGCACCGGTCTTCTGCGCAAGGTCAAGGACGGCATAGACGGATTTCATCTCCGGAGACTCGAAAGTGAACGCTTCCTCGGCCGCAACCTGCGGATCGGAGTTGTCGTTGACCGGCTCCCACCATTGAGGCTGTAGCATAACGCGAAGTCTCTGGATGTCCATCATCTCCACCCTGCGTACCACGATGTTCTGCCAGTCCTCGGCCGTGGCTCCATCGTTTCTGGTCACGTTTTGGGCGAGGAAATGCGGGTCAAGCTCCACTCCAAGCCCTTCCAGGCTGACGCCCGTGGAAGTCAAAGGGACCCTGACCTCATAAGAGGGCGAGGCGGACACATTAGAGGTGGACGAAGCGCAGGAACACACCGCCGCAACGGACAGCAGCAGAGCCGGCTGAAAGATTTTTTTTAAATGGGAGAATATGTTCATCTCGAAATATATTAGCATAGGACAAATATATGAATATTTTCGTATATTTGTGAAGAAAACACCCTATTTATTCGATTAAGTTATGCGATTTTCTTTTTTGCTAACCACATTTGCGGGCATCGGCGCATCCGCGCTTTCCTGCTCTTCCCCAAAAGACGTGGCGACGGATTTAAGATGCGAGTACCAAGTCTCCCCGATGACCGTGGATGTTCAGACCCCTCGGTTCACCTGGAGTTACGACGGAGCCTCGGGCTTCACCCAGCATTCATTCATAGTCAGCGTGGCCACTTCGGAGGAAAAACTCTCCTCTCCGGACATCTGGTGTTCCGGGCAGGTCATCTCTCCGGTTCCGTTCGTGAAGATGGAGGACACGGGGCTGCTCAAGAGCGACAGGACCTACTACTGGCAGGTAAAAGCGTCCAACGCCGACGGCTCCGAGACGATTGTCTCCGCTCCGGAACGCTTCCAGACCGCTCTGATGAACCGCTCCGACTGGACGGCCGTCTGGATCACGGACTCCAAAGACAAGGACTTCGAGGCTGCACCGATGTTCCGCAAAGAATTCGGCGCGGAGCGTGGCGTCACCTCGGCGAAAATCTTTATGAGCGCCTGCGCCTACGCTGAGGTACGACTTAACGGGGAACCGATCTCCGACGCGCTTCTTGACCCGGGCTACACTCACTATGACAAGAGGAACCTCTACACCGTCAACGATGTCACGGAGTTCGTCAAAGCCGGCGGAAATGTCCTCACCGCGGTGCTTGGCAACGGATTCTACAACGAGATAAAGCCTGTGGCCACCTGGAATTTCGAGAACGCTCGCTGGCGCGACCGGGCAAGGTTCATCCTTGAGATGCACCTGACCTACTCTGACGGCACATCGGAGGTGGTGGCGACCGACAAGACTTGGAAGACTACATCCGACGGGCCGTACATCAGCAACAACATTTACTCCGGTGACACCTACGACGCCAGAAAGGAAATCGCCGGATGGACTTCGGCCGGTTTCGATGACTCCTCCTGGAGCGCCGCAGTGGAAGCCCCGGATCCGTCTCCGCTGCTCGTGGCCCAGAAAATGCCACAGATCCGCACCACGGAAGAGATCAAGCCTGTCGGCGTGACCTCGTTCGGCGACACATCCTACGTCTTCGACTTCGGGAAGAACATCTCAGGACTTTGCAGGCTCCGCATCAGCGGTGACGCCGGCACTGAAGTCTCGATTGTCCACGCCGAGCTTGTCAAGAAAGACGGAAGCCTTGAGCCGGGGAACATCAACATCTACTACAAGCCTCTTCCGGGCTATGAGTTCCAGACAGACAAGTACATCCTGAAAGGGGAAGGGGTCGAGGAATGGACACCGTCGTTCACCTACCACGGATTCCGTTACGCAGAGGTGAAGACAAGCGTCCCGATGAAACTGGACACTGACGCCCTCACCGCCCTGTACTTCTACACCGACCAGGAATCAGTCGGCACGTTCGAGTGCTCGAACAAGCTTCTGGACACCCTGTGGAATATGACGAGAAGGACTTACTGCAACAACCTAATGTCGATTCCGACTGACTGTCCGCAGAGAGAGAAGAACGGATGGACGGCGGACGCATACCTCTCCCAGGAAATCGGACTGCTGAACTACAACTCGGTGCTGTTCTACGAGAAATGGCTCGACGATTTCATCGACAACCAGCTGGAGAACGGAAGAATCTCGGGAATCATCCCGACAAGCGACTGGGGCTACGATGACTGGATCGGTCCTGTGTGGGACGCCGCAATGTTCATAATCCCTTACAACCTCTATCTGTACTACGGCGACAAGACCGTCATCGAAAAAGTCTGGCCGATGTGCCAGAAGTACCTCGCCTACCTGAAAACCAGGGAAGACCCGGACGGGCTTGTGTCCTATGGAATCGGGGACTGGCTGACCTGGGATGCGAAGACCCCTACCGAGTACACCTCGGCCCTGTTCTACTACTACGACTACAGGATAATGAAGGAGTTCTCCTTCATCCTCGGCAAGGAATCCTCCTCCCTGATGGCTGAGGAGGGACGCTTGAGGGACGCAATCAACAGGAAGTACTACAACCCCGAGACAGGCGTCTATGGCTCCGGCACGCAGACCGGTCAGGCCGCGGCTCTGTTTGTCGAAGTCGTTCCGGAACCGGAGATTCCGAAGGTCGTTGCGAAACTGGAGCAGTTTGTCAAGGACAACGACGGACATCTGAATTTCGGCTCGATGGGTTCGAAGGTGGTGCTCAGGACATTGACGAAGTACGGTCTTGAAGACTTGGCCTATGAGATGGCCTCGAAGGAAGACCATCCGTCTTGGCTGGCCTGGATCCACGACGGCTACACTTCTCTCGCCGAGACTTGGACAATGTCACAAAGGTTCAACGATGCGTCTCTCGACCACATCTTCTTCGGTGACATCTCAGCCTGGCTGGTGAACGACATCGTCGGCATCCGGAAGGACGATCTCGCTCCGGGATTCGGCCACATCATCATCGCTCCGCATTTCGTGGAGGGTCTGGACTGGGCTAAAGCCTCCTACAAATCAGTCAGAGGCCTCATCAAAGCCGGATGGGAAAAGGACGGTGACAAGGTCAACCTTGAGGTCACCATCCCGGAGAACACCACCGCCACCGTGCGGATAGCCGGCAGTCCGGACCGGCAGCTCAGACCGGGGACCCACCGGATCACTGTCACAAGATAACGACGAAGGAGAACACCTGTCTGAAACTTTGGTGTTCGTATTCATATTCATAAAAAGCAATGACTGGTAAAAGTTTTACAGCTGTCGCCGCAATGATTTCAGCGGCTCTCACCCTTTCCTCGTGCGAGGAGGATAAAGACAGGGCGGATGTGCTCCCGATTATGTCCTGGTACTCGATACCGGCGGAAGACGCGTCGCCCCAGAGGTATCAGGAACTGGCGGAATGCGGGTTCAACATCAATTTCTCCCACCTTGGCACCTTGAAGGACCTTCAGGTTTCGCTGGATCTGGCTCAGCAGGCAGGAGTAAAGGTGATGGCCACCTGCGCCGAACTTGAGACAGCCACGGACAGCACTGTGGCCGCCGTCAAGGATCATCCGGCCCTGTACGGTTACTTCCTGCGTGACGAACCGCTTCCGGCGGCATTCCCCTATCTTGCCGAATGGGCCCGGAAGATAGAAAAGGCCGATGGAGGGGAGCATCCTCTCTATCTGAACCTTTACCCCAACTATGTGGACAGTTCGGCGCTTGGATGCAGCTACAGGGAATATGTCCGTAGGTTCATCAATGAGGTCGGGCTTCCGATGGTCTCGTTCGATTCGTATCCTGTCACTTTCGACGGAATCCGCAGCGAAGGCTGGTACGACAATCTGAGGATAATCCACGAGGAATCCGAAAGAGCCGGCCTCCCGTTCTGGGCATTCGCCCTTTCGACCCCGCATGGCTCGTATCCTGCGCCGACGATGGAGAGCCTTAGGCTTGAGCTGTACACAGACTTGGCGTATGGCGCCCAGGGACTCCAGTATTTCACCTATTGGAATCCTGATGCAACGGACTGGGATTACCACGATGCTCCTATCGATCAGAACCGACGGAAATCAGAAGCTTATTATCTTGTCCAGCGGATGAACAGGGAACTTCAGGCTCGGGCCTCTGTGTTTGTAGGCTCCAAGGTCATCTCTACCGCCCATTTAGGCGATGTAATGTTCAGAGGCTGCGAAAGGATGGAGACCCTTCCCGCCAATGTCGTCTCACTTTCCGCAAGTTCCGACGGAGCAGTCGTGTCTCTTCTTGAAAAGGGGAAATGGAACTACCTTGTGATAGTCAGCCGCACTCTTGACAGGCCGACAGACATTACCATCGGATTTGACAGGAAAACCTGGATGATCGACCGCGAAGGCAAGGCTGTCAAGATTGAGAAAGGAGAGGCGACCCGCTCGCTTGAGGCAGGCGATGCCATAATATTCAAATACAAGAAGATCAATTAATAGGGTTTATGAATATACTGAAGAAAAGTTTAATCCTCGGGACGCTGCTTGGTACGGTGTCTTTGGCTTCCGGGCAGGATACAGGTGTTGATGGCAACGTGGGTGTCCAGCGGCAGGACTCCGAATTTGTGAGCGAGTACCTCACACCTACCCGCGTCTTGCTTGCCAAAGGAAACGTGAGCGGAACGGATAACCTGCTGAGGCCGTACTGCGGACAGGTCTCGACCAACGAGCCGGACGTGTGCCTGTTCAGAAACGGCAAGGACGGCAGGAGTTCTATCCTGCTGGACTTCGGCAAAGAAATTCAGGGGGGCATCCAGATTGTCAGGGCGATGTCCGGCGACAAGGCTGCGGCCCGCTTCCGCATCTGTTTCGGGGAGTCGGTGAGCGAGGCGCTCAGCAGCGTTGACGAGGCCGGGACGACCGCCACCAACGAACACTCCGTCAGGGATTTCGAGATCTCGGTGCCTTGGCTCGGTGCAGTCGAATACGGCAACACAGGCTTCCGTTTCGTGCGTCTTGACCTTCTCGGTGAAGACACCGAAGCCCTGTTGGTCGCCGTCAGGGCCATCTCCCGCTATCGTGACATCCCTTACATAGGGCAATTCAGATGCAGCGACGAGAGACTGAACAGGATATGGCAGACCGGAGCCTACACCGTTCATCTGAATATGCAGGAATACCTTTGGGACGGTGTCAAGAGGGACCGCCTCGTCTGGATCGGAGATATGCATCCGGAAGTCTTGGCAGTGAACACGGTCTTCGGCAACCACAAGGTTGTGCAGAAAAGCCTCGACTATGCGCGCGAGAGCACTCCTCCCACAGTGTGGATGAATGGAATATGTTCCTATTCCCTGTGGTGGATCATCATCCATCACCATCTTTATGAATATTACGGCGATCTTACCTACCTCCGGGAGCAGCACTCCTACCTGACCGATCTGCTGCACACGGTGATGGCCAACATTGACGGTTCCAAGGAGAATTTCAAAGACGGACGGTTCATCGACTGGCCTACGTCAGAGAAGCCGGATGCGATTCACGCCGGGCTTCAGGCTCTGTCCGTAAGGGCAATGGAGGCCGGAGCGGATATGGCCGGATGGCTGGGGGACAGCAAACTGAAGGACGAGTGTTCCGCCACCGCCGCAAGACTGCGCGGGTACAGACCCGGAATCACTTCCAGCAAGCAGGCTGCCGCTCTTCTGTACCTTGAGGATATGGCCGGCGAAGACGATGTGCGCAATGTGATCCTGGCAGGCGGAGCCAACGGATTCTCCTCCTTTATGGGTTACTATATGCTTGAGGCTCTGGCCAAAAGCGGGAACTACAATGAAGCCTTGAAGATGATCTCCGACTACTGGGGGGCTATGCTGGATCTCGGAGCCACAACGTTTTGGGAGGATTTCGATTATTCCAAAGCCGCCGGTGCAGGAAGGATCGACGAGATTGTCCCGGAAGGGAAATACGACATCCACGCCGACGGCGGAGCCTACTGCTACGTCGGTCTGCGCCACAGTTTCTGCCACGGCTGGGCTTCCGGCCCTACAATCTGGCTGAGTTCCCACGTGCTGGGAATCGAGCCTGCGGAGCCGGGTTTCAAGAAAGTCCGGATCAATCCGCATCTGGGATCCCTCGAATGGGCGGAAGGATCCTACCCTACCCCTTACGGCCCTATCACGGTCTCGCACCGCAGGGCCGCCGACGGCTCGGTCAAGTCGCAGATCCAACTCCCGAAAGGAGTCCGGTTAGTCAAATAGAAAGGGTTGCTGACATAAAAAGCCCGGCGGAGAAATCCGTCGGGCTTTTTCGTGCGGTAGGTGAGAGTCGAACTCACACGGGCTTGCGCCCACTACCCCCTCAAAGTAGCGTGTATACCATTTCACCACTACCGCAAGTATGTCTCCCTTTGAGTTGGGACTGCAAAGATAGATAATATTCCCGAAATAACAAATCTTTTGAAGAATTATTTGTATCTTTGCACGCTTTCACGAGTTGAAGGCAAAGGTATAATCAAATTATTAAATTTAAAACAGATTCACAATGGCTGTTAAAATCAGACTTCAGCGCCACGGTAAGAAGAATTTTGCATTCTTCCACATTGTTGTGGCCGACTCACGCGCGCCTCGCGACGGTCGTTTCATCGAGCAACTCGGCTCCTACAACCCTAACACCAACCCTGCCACCATCATCCTCGATGGCGAGAAGGCTCTCAAATGGCTCAATGTCGGCGCCCAGCCTACGCTCGTAGCCCGCAGGATCCTCTCTTACGAGGGAGTCCTCCTGAGGAAGCATCTCAATGGCGGTATCGCGAAGGGAGCTCTCACACAGGAGCAGGCCGATGCCAAATGGAACGCCTGGAAGGCGGAGAGAGACGCAAAGATCGCCGCCAAGAAGGCAGGTCTCGTAAAGGATGCCGCCGACAAGGCCAAGGTCGCTCTCGAAGCCGAGAAGAAGGTTAACGCTGAAAGAGCCGAGGCTCTCTCCAAGAAGGCGGAAGAACTTGCAGAGGCTCAGCGCAAGGCTGCCGAAGAGGCTGCCGCCGCAAAGGCCGCTGAAGAAGCGGCTGCCGCTGCCGAGGCTGCCCCAGAGGCTTCTGCGGAGGCTTAATCCTATGGCCGGGGCAAAATCAGAACTTCTGTGTGTTGCCCGGGTACTGAAGTCCAACGGTACCGAAGGCGAAGTCCTTATTGGATTCCGCGAGATCAGCCCCGAGGACTTGAACCAAAAGGAACCGGTGTTCATCACTTTCGATGGACTGCCGGTTCCGTTTTTTATCGAATCATTCTCCAGAAAGGGTACGAACCGGGCATTGACCCGCTTGACAGGCGTCAAAAATCTCGAAGACGCTGAGGAACTCATCGGCAAGGACATATTCGTCAAACCTGACGGCATCAATGAATATGAAGGCTCGGCCGAGGGACTGACGGTCGATGACCTTATCGGATGGACATTGCTGGACAGATGCGGCAAGACAGTCGGAGAAATCACAGACTATGAGGACATTCCCGGCAACACCTGCCTCTATGTGGAAAGAAAAGACAGACAAGTGATGATTCCTCTGCACGAAGATCTCATCCTGTCCGTCGATGAAGACTCGAAGACCATCTCTGTTGACGTGCCCGATGGCCTGATTTAGATTATTCCTAATTCAACTTTCGCAAGTAATAAAGTACCTGTGACAAAGTGCCTTATCTCACGTTCGGAGTGCATCGGGCGAGAATGCTCAGTTCACGTTACCCTCTCCCTAAATCCCTCCCCTCGGGGGAGGG
>CAVCPY010000233.1:0-14758 GCA_963604245.1 Eggerthellaceae bacterium | reverse complement strand
TCATCGGTCACGTAGCTACTGCTACGCTCCCTTTTCCAAAGCCGAAACTGTCTCGAAAATTCCGCATAATAAAATGTGGAAACCATTTTTAAACAGTTTCTTAATTAATTGCTAAATTTGCGAGGGTTAATCGCTAAGTCATGAAAAGAATAATCATCGCTTTGTTAAGTCTGGCGTTATCGGTCAGCCTCTATGCCCAGGAGATAACCGGGAAATGGATTCAGACTCACCAAGATTCCGAGAACGGATCTGAGATGACCGCATCTGAGACGCTTTCCATCGTGGAAAACGGCACGTTTGATGATGTGTTGATTCTGGAAATGAAATTCACTGATGACAAGAGTGTTCAGGCTCCTGTAAAGATGAAAGTCAGGATCTCGTGCGCCGGCACTTGGTCTCTTGCAGACAAGACACTGTCGCAGACATACGATGTAAAATCCGTCAAGACCGAGGTTCTGGAGCAGCCGGACGGCTTCCCGAAATTCTTTATGAATCTCCTCTGCAAAAGTGTTGTCTCCGAGTTCAAGAAGCACTCCAAGAAGCCGATACTCTACAATGTGCTTGCATTGACATCTGATAAGCTCCAGCTTCTGGAGGTCGGAGCCAAAGACTCCGAGACGGAGACGTACACCCGCGTGGAGTAGGAATATTCCTGGCCTACACCCCGATCAGCCATTTGCTTCCAAGAAGGCGTGAGATGAGTTCTGAGGTCAGGGCACAGCAGACGAATGTGCAGACCGTGATGAATGGAATCGCCACCGCTGTGTGCAGCTGGAGAGTCTGGATGGACACCACTGACCACAGGTGCAGCCAGAAGATATGCATCAGGTACATCCCGTAGCTCAGTTTTGAAAGACGGGTGATGATCCAAGGGGCTTCCTGACACTTTATCCAGGAGAACATCAGGAACGTTCCGGCTGTGAGACAGGCCACGTTGATCGTGCAGAAACTCCACCCGATTTCAAGCACCGGAGTGCTTATGACAACTCCCGGAGAGGCCTGTACATAGAACGAAAGGATTGTGACGATTGCCCCGACGGTCATCAGTATCGCTCCGACAATCATCTTCTTATGCGAGTCCCAGTCAAGGTGTACACGGATATAATGCGCCATCACGAGGAAGCCGAGGAAGTACCAAAGCAGGAATACGATTCTTTTGCCTTCGTTCATCTATCTTCTTTTTTAGAAATTTTCAATGTCATCATATGATTCTCCAACCGGAGCCCCGCAAAGATAGAAAAAAGGACTCTCGTGCGTAATATCAGTCCTTTCACGCACAAAAATGAGTAATATGCTATTAAACTGAAATTTATTATTAGAAAATAAAGGATTTCTCTTCTTTCTGCAAGAAAAACATTAACTTTATACGCATAAATATTAACAACGTGCCTTTCGTCAAAAGATAAGTTATAATGTCGTACTCTAAATTTGAAATAATAAAAACCAGCCTTTGGGGTGAATACAATCTATACTTCAAGGCCAATGATGATGTAAATATCATTGTTGGTGTCAATGGCAGTGGAAAAACCACTTTGCTCAATGAAATCCACAAGAATATCCTTGACAACATCGAAGATAAGAACCGAGTGGTATTTGTTCCGTCCATTGATAACATAGCTATGCGCGACAAGCGCAAGGTTGCCAATGCCCTCACTCAGGATTTGGAGTTTTATATGTTCGATATGAAGACTGGCCCATCTATGATGTACTACCGTATGTCTATGATAGACGCTTCTCCAGAAAAGCAGGCAACGATAAAGGCTGGTATTGATAATTTCTGTGCTATTGTCAATAACCTGTTTAAAGACACAGAAAAGCGCATTGAGATTGAAGGTAACAAATTCAATATCGTTGCGGACAATCAGATTTTACCTATTGATGACCTATCTTCAGGCGAGAAGCAGATTCTTTTGATTCTGCTGCGGGTTTTCTTATTGGATGGAAAGAGTGGCTATGTCCTGATTGACGAACCAGAGAACTCTCTTGACATCAGTTGGCAGTTTGAGTTTATAAATATCCTGGTAAAGCTCAATCCAAACGCGCAGTACTTCATCACCACCCATTCTCCAAGTATTTTTGGCAAAGGATGGGGTGACAAGATTATCTATATGGAGGATATCACAACACCTGTCAAGCAGTAGTTATGAATAGAATAAAGAAATAATCAATGGAGAATAAAATAAAAGTCGTTCTCGTAGATAAAAAGAGAACAAACAAGTGGCTCGCGGAGCAGATTGGTTGTTCACCAACAACTGTGAGCAAATGGTGTACAAATGCCTGTCAGCCTCCAATGGAGACATTCATTAAGATTGCGGAACTTCTTGACGTTGACATTAATGAACTGTTGAGGATAGAAAAGAGGTAACTTATAATAAAGATCATTCGTTAACAAGAAACGAAAAACATAACTAGAGTAAAGTTCCAACAAAGTAAAATACTTTCCAATAGGTAACATAAAAAGACATCATAATGAATATCCAGATAAAAGATAAGATACATAATCTTGTTCAGAAGTACGAGCAGAATAGGGGGCATTATCGCACATCGCAATTCAACGAGACTCAGGTTCGTAATGAATTCCTTGACCCTCTGTTTGAGTTTTTGGGCTGGGACATCAGAAATATTTCTTGCAAGAGTACCAGAGAATGCGAAGTCTTGCTTGAGGAATCGCTTAAAGCCAATGCTTCTACTCATTCAAAGAAGCCCGATTATACTTTTCGGCTCTACGGTGAACGCAAATTTTTCTTGGAGGCGAAGAAGCCTTGTGTTGACATTTGCCAAGAAGATGAACCGGCCAAACAGGTACGTCGTTATGGCTACACTGCGGGGGTGAAGATCTCTGTGCTATCAAACTTTGAAGACCTGTTTATATATGACACCAGCTGCCCGGTTGAGGATTCTGATTCCCTATTTAAGGCAAGAATCAAGGCCTACCACTATACAGGCTACGAAGAAGCAGCGGAAGAATTGCTTCGTCTTCTTGGCAAGGACTCGGTCTATAACGGACATTTTGATGAGGAATGGCAGGATATTAACCTCAATGTTGAGCATGTTTCTGTAGACAAGCTCTTCCTTGATCAGATTAATGCATGGCGTTTAATGCTTGGCAAGCAGATTCTCTCAGCAAAGCCAGATATTGATATCGACAATCTTGGTGATGTAGTGCAAAGCTACATAAACAAGATATTGTTCTTGCGTGTATGTGAAGACAGAAATATTGAAACTTATCAAGCTCTTCTGAATATCGCAGATCATAATAGCCATCGAGAGCTTGTATCAAAATTTAGAGAAGCAGACTCCAAATATAATTCAGGACTCTTCGAGGAACTTTTGTCAGAGAGTATTATCAATAACATTAGTTCTTCTTTCTGGACTATTATCAAGCAACTTTACTTCCCAGAAAGTCCATATTCGTTCGCAGTGCTTTCTTCTGATATCCTCGGCCGTATTTATGAGATATTCATTGCTCAAAAGCTGGATGTGTTTGGTGGTGGGCTTGTCATTGTAGATAAACCGGAGAACGTAGAGCGTGACATTGTTACTACTCCAAACTTTGTTATTCGAGAAATACTTCGACAGACAGCGTCAGAGATTATTATTGGCAAGAATGATGCACAGATTAATTCCCTTAAATGTGCTGATATTGCTTGTGGTTCCGGTGCTTTTCTATTGGAACTCTATCAGTATCTTTATGATGCTTTGGTAGATTATTATCGATATAATGATCAGACAAAGCTTATCCAAACAAACGTAAATACCTATAAATTACCTTTCGACATAAAGCGTGATTTGTTATTGAACTGTATTTATGGTGTTGATAAGGACTTCAATGCTGTTGAAGCATGCAGGTTTGGACTTCTGTTGAAATTGTTGGAGGATGAAGATGTGAACAGCCTTTCGGCATTCCATCCGATTCTGCCAAATCTCGACCATAACATTTTCTTTGGTAACAGTCTGCTTTCCTCAGAGAATGTTCCATCTGATTTGATAGAAGAGATTAATCCTTTCGACTTTGGTGAAAGAAAATTCGATTTGATTGTTGGTAATCCGCCTTATATGAAAACCGAGGATATTAAGAAATTTACACCAAATGAGAAGAAACTGTACGAAAAAAGAAATCTCTATGTAAGTGCTAACAAGCAATACGATAAGTACTTCTTGTTTATCGAGCGTGCCATCGGACTTTTAAAGCCAGATGGCTACCTTGGGTATATTGTGCCAAGTAAATTTATGAAAGTGGGTGCAGGTACTAAGCTTCGCAAATTGATTTCTGGTCGCAAGAATGTAAAAGCAATAGTTTCATTTGGAGCCCATCAGGTGTTTGAGGATAAATCAACCTACACCTGCCTTTTGATTCTTCAAAATCAAGAACAAGATACTTTCAAATATACAGAAGTAAGTGACTTCAAAGCATGGAGAGTCCGTTCTAATGCTACGAACTTATTTGCAGTACGCGATGCTTCTATACTTGCAGAAAACACATGGGTTATTTGTACTGACGAACAGAAACCTTTGTTCGATGCAATTACACGTAATACAAAAACATTGGGAGAGATTGTTGGGGAAGACTACATTTTCAATGGAATACAGACAAGTGCCAATCGCATTTATGTATTTACTCCCAAGGATCAAGATAGGATTACGTATACTTTCGATGCTTTTAACGGCCAAACCTATCAAGTAGAGAAAGCTGTAACCAAGCCGTATTTCAAAACTGTGCAAGGAGTGGATTCGCTCAATACGTATCGCACATTCGCTCCAAATGCAAGAGTAATGTTTCCCTACAAAAAGGATTCAAAAGGTAGATTGGGCCTTATCCCACTTAAAACCATAGAAAAGAAATATCCTTTGTTTTATGCTTTCTTGATGGATGCAAAACCAGAGTTGTCGAAGCCTTCAAGAGACATACAACCTGTTCCAACTACATTGGATGAATGGTATCGTTATGGAAGACATCAAAGTCTTGAAGCCTGTGAGGTTGGCGAAAAGATAATTGTTGGCGTGTTGGCGCAGTCTGACAAATATGCAATTGACAAAAAGGGAACATTGGTGTCATCCGGTGGAACTGCGGGATATTGTCTTATTAGCATACCGACTTATTGTCCATATTCAATCTACTATATACAGGCTATATTAGGCTCAATACAAGGTGAATGGTTGGCTTCATTGTATGGTGAGATTTTTCGCGGAGGCTATATTGCGAGAGGTACTAAGGTACTAAAACAAATTCCTATTCGCACGGTTAATTTCGAGAATAAAGAAGAAAAAGCCAAGTATGATGCGATTGTTGAGCGCCAGAAACAACTAATAGTTATCGGGGATAAGATTGCAACTACCGAAGGTAATCGACGCAAACAAACGCCATTGCTCAGGCAGTCTGATAGCCTAAAGCAGGAACAGCAGAGATCTATCAACGAACTCTATGGCATGACAGAATCACAAGTATCAAGAATTCCAATAATAAAAGATTTATATGCAGCTAATTGAGGACGCATCAGAACAGAAACTTAGAGGAGCCTACTACACACCATCGGCCATCGCGGATTTTATTTTACAATGGGGTCTAAATGGAGACAATAATACAGATGTGCTTGAGCCAAGTTGTGGTGATGGTGTGTTTCTTGAGTGTATGGCTGATGGCTGTATGCTTTTCCATAGCGTAACCGCTGTTGAGTTTGATGTGGCAGAAGCGGAAAAAGCCAGAGCAATAAAACTGCATGATTCAGAGGTCCTCACTTCTGATTTTCATCGTTTCTGTCTTGACACCGATAAACGTTTTGACCTTATTGTGGGTAATCCACCGTTTATTCGTTATCAGTACTACGATGTAGCTCAGCAACAGTTAGCCGATGTTATTTTCAAACGCTCAAAGCTGAAAAGGACAAAGCTGACCAATGCTTGGGTCACTTTCGTTGTGGGTTCATGTCAGCTATTGAAAGAAAACGGCAAGATGGGATTTGTCATTCCGTCAGAGTTATTGATGGTAAAATATGCACAGCAATTGCGTAAATTCCTTGCTCAAACATTCAACAAGATAAACATCATTTCTTTTGAGAATCTTGTGTTTGAAGAGATTCAACAAGAGGTCGTTCTTCTTCTTTGCGAAAAGAATGGAACGAACGAACACCTTATTGAGCATATTGAGGTGCGTGATTCAGACGGGTTACAGAATCTTGATCCACATAGACTGGAATTTCCTACCAAGAAAATTGATTTCCACACAGATAAGTGGACTTACTATTTTCTGGAAAAAGAGGAACTCAACTTTTTGGAGAAGATCAGGACTGCTACAATGCCTAAGATTGCAACTTACTCAAATGTCGAGGTCGGTATCACTACGGGATCGAATGACTACTTTACTGTGCCACAGTCTGTAGTTACTTTGTATCAGTTGCAGGAGTATGCTCGTCCAATGGTTGGACGTAGTGTACAAGTCAATAGCCTTTGCTTCACTCGCGAAGATTGGCAAAAGAATGTAGATACGGGTGCCAAAGCTCATTTGCTCGTATTTCCTCCAACCGCAAAAGAGAAATTTAGTAAAGGTACATGCGCTTACATTCAGTATGGTGAAGATAATGAAATCAATAAGGGCTATAAAACTAGTATTCGTGACTACTGGTATGTCATTCCATCCATAAAACTGTCCGATGCTCTGTTTCTTCGGCGTAACAATCTGTATCCCAAATTTGTATTGAATGAAGCCGATGCATATACGACAGACACCATGCATCGTGTATTTATTCACGATGGTGTGAACAAAAAAGCATTTGTAGCGAGTTACTACAACTCACTGTCATTCGCCTTTGCAGAGATTCTTGGACGAAATTTTGGCGGTGGCTGCTTGGAATTGATGCCAAGCGAAGTCGAAGACATCTATTTGCCATACGATGAGGAGAATAAGGATTTGTTTGATATCATAGACTCTATGCTTCGCCATAACGCCACAGCAGATGAGATTCTTGACGTCACTGATGAGATCATACTGCATCAGCGTATGCATCTATCAAGGAAAGAGGTCGCCTTGGCTCGTTCTATCTGGCATAAGATAATGGGCAGACGCCTAAATCGCGAAACTTTGGAGAAAAAGAAGGAAGAAAAGAACCCTGAGCCAAAAGTAAAGTACCAGCAGCTCAACTTCCTCGACCTTTTTGATCAGTATGAACTTGAAAACATAACTGAAAACCGTGTGGTTCGTGATGCTGAAAGCCCTGAATACGGCAAGCAACCTGTTGTTGACTTGGGCAAGAATGTCCTTGTTTCTTTGGTCAAGAGGGATAATGAAAAGAGATTCCTTGATGGTTCTGCAACTATTTACTACACAGGTAAGAAGTTTCCTACTACAGTGGCGCTCAACAAACTCTACTATTTCATGCCTTACATAAAGGGTAAGGGAGTGCGCGACCTCTTCTTTATCAAGATTGCCCGTTTGGGGTATCGCAAGGAGGGGACTGCAGAGGAGGATAAGAATGATCTGCGTTTGGTATTCGAGATAGAGTTTGTGAAGCAGATGTTTGAGGACTACAAACCTATAAAACTTGATATTTGGAGAACATTTTCAGATACCACTCTTGAAAGATTATGCTCATCCCCCAATCCATCTCTTTCTGATAAGATGGCAGTAGATGGTGAAATCCATATCAGACAGGAATAGAACCTCAGATATCAATAATGAATAGATAAACAATGACAGAACTGACTCAAAATACCAACAACATCCCCGAGCTGCAGTCGCCTTTCGAGCAGCTGAGGGAAGTGGATGCAGATGGGAGAGAATGGTGGAACTCACGCAAGTTGGCACGGGTGATGGGGTATGGCAAGTACTGGAACTTCGAGCGTGTCATTGCCAAGGCGCAGGCTTGGGCTTCGCGGAAGGGTTATCATCTGGGAGAGCATTTCGTGGAGATTACCGAGATGGCGGAGCTGGGAAGTGGTGCGGTGAGAGAGGTGACGAGTATTCGGCTTTCTCGTGCCGCTTGTATGGCTGTGGTGATGAACGCTGACCAGAAGAAAGAGATGGTGAAGGTGGCGCGGCAGTATTTCAGCTCGACTATGACACCAGATGTGGCGGTGAGAAGTATGGAGTCATCCGTGCTTATGTACAAGGGTGGACGTGGCAAAGTTCAAGTGCAGGTCATCTTTGACACGAATACCTTTTGGCTCTCTCAGCAGAGGATGGCGGAGTTGTTTGGAGTGGATGTCCGTACTGTAAACTATCATCTCAAGCAGATAGATGAGAGTGGTGAAATCCATTTGTCCGACACTATCCGAAAAATTAAGATACCTTCGGACAAATGGTCTGGTGAGGTGATGATGTACAACCTTGACGTGGTGATTGCGGTTGGCTATCGGGTGAACAGCTACGAGGCTACACAGTTCCGAATCTGGGCTACGAGCGTACTGAAAGAATATCTCACGAAAGGCTTTGTACTGGATGATGAACGGCTGAAGGGAAAGGATGTCTTTGGAGCGGACTACTTTGATGAATTGCTTGACCGCATACGGGAGATTCGCCTCAGCGAACGTCGTTACTATCAGAAGATAACGGACATCTATAGCGAATGTAGTTCCGATTACGACAGGGATTCTGAAGAGACTCGTCTTTTCTTCAAGATGGTGCAGAATATGATGCATTATGCTGTCACCAAGCAGACCGCGGCAGAGATTATCTATGATCGAGCCGACGCGGAACGCCCTCATATGGGCTTGACTACCTGGAAGAATGCTCCAGATGGCAGAGTCGTCAAGTCGGATGTGACTGTGGCCAAGAACTACCTGAGTGAAAAGGAAGTTGATTCCTTGAACAGACTGAGCAATGCTTTCATTGACATCGCGGAACAAAGGGCCGAGGATCATATCTTGATGACTATGGCGGATTGGTCTGACCTTTTGCAGAAGTATATGAACCTGAACGACCGCCCTATGCTTCCTGATGCCGGCAAGGTGACGCACGAGCAAGCCGCCAGGAAGGCTCTCACGGAATATGATAAGTTCCGGGTCATTCAAGACCGTGAGATTATGTCCGACTTTGACCGTCAGATTGAGTTGCTGTTTGGCGACAAGAAATAGAAACGCACGTGGGAATTTGCGCCTGAAAAATTCGTATCTTTGAACTTTTGTTGATGAGGGGTAAAACAAACTGGTAAAAACAATCAAGGGCTGCCAGGTTGTCATCAACTGGGGAATGCAAAAGAAAGACGATAAGATGAGGGGAATCTTCAGGGGCATATTCATAGGTCTGGTGCTGCTTGCGGGGGGCGGCCTGCGGGGGTGGTGCGCCACTCCGGAGTTCATCGACTCGCTGCGTACGGAATTGAGACTCAGGAATATGCCGGAACGGATCCTTTTCCTGCCTTTGGCGCTAGCGAACCAAAGGGTCGAAGATGGTAGGGAAGGACTATGGTCGCTCACGGCGCTGGATGCGATTCGGGGGAGATACAAGAGCGGCGCGGCGATTACGCATCCAGAGTCTGGTGAGGCGGATTCCGGGCGTGACGGCGGAATGGCTTTGGACACGGCCTTGGCGGAAGGCGCTGACGCGGGCGGCTCCACGGACATACGGTTTGACGAACGGATCTCCACGGAAATAGCCCTCGACCGCTTGCAGGAACTTTTCAATGAATATTCCGACTGGGACAGGTCGATAGTGGCTTTCGCCACAAGTCCGACCGCCCTTGCCGCAATGGATTCCGCCGCCCTTGCCGCCGCTCCGATTCTGGGGAGTCTGCGAAGAGCCGAGGAGGAATATTCCGAAGACATCCCCGCCGCATTTGAGCGGATTGCTTCTTTGGCGGATTTGAGAAAGACTGAAAGGCTGGCGGTGCTGCGGGAGCAGGCTGAACTCAGGAAGGCCCGGCTGGACTCGCTGCGGAAGAGGCAGGCGGCGAACACCGACAGGATTACCTACACTATCCGTCGGGGGGACACGCTGGGAGGTATCGCGGCAAGATACCGGGTCAAGGTCTCCGACCTGAAGAGATGGAACAACCTTGGGAGCGATCTGATCCGCGAGGGACGTAAACTGTTGATTTACAGATAGCCATTATGAAGCAATATAAGGTACTTTTGTTTTTGCTTTCCGTTTTCCTGATTCTTTTCTCGGTCTGGTTCGTCTATCCGTCGAAAGGCGTTCAGGTGGGAGATTTGAAGTTGAGGTTCCCGTCCTACCAGGGCTATCTTGCCGACCTTCAGGACAGCACGGCGGAAGTGGATGTGGACTCCGTGCTTCTGGCCGTGCAGAAAAGCTATGAGATGGTCGAGGGCTCGACTGATACCCTGCGCTACTACTATGACTACATCACCTCGAACCCAAACCGCATCTGTCTGCCGGAGGATGACTACACTTTCTTCGACTCGCTGTTCGTGGAGATGGCCGCCGCGGCTGATTCCGGCCGCACGGTCAGGATTCTGCACTATGGCGACTCGCAGTTGGAAATGGACAGAATCTCGGCTGTGCTGAGGCAGGATCTTCAGGAGCGGTTCGGAGGCTCCGGGCCGGGAATGGTGCCGATGATCCAACGGATTCCGACCGTGTCGCTCTCGCAGAGCGCTTCCGGAAGCCTGACCCGTTACGCTATGGTGGGGGATTCGCTGACAAAGAAAGCCTCGCACAAACGCTACGGTCCTCTGACACAGTTCACTGACGTTTCCGGCAGCGGAACGTTCACGTTCACAAGGACCAAGAACAGGTATTCCCAAGAGTTAGTCAAGTCGATTTCAAAGGTTTCCGTGCTTCTGGGGCAGAATTCCGCAGGCTTTGGAATGACCCTGAAATGCGACACGTTGCCGTCAAGGAAGACCATCATCGATTCGGTCAAGACAGGGGTCTCGATGGTCACTTGGGAATTGCCCGCAGATGTGGAGAAAGGCACGATCGGTTTTTCCGGTAATGCTGAGATCTATGGCATAATGCTGGACGGAAAGGGAGGCGTGACCGTTGACAATGTCGCCTTGCGGGGATGCGCCGGATTCATATTCTCGTCCATCAACCGTCAGGTGATGCTGGAAAGTTTCGCAAAGACTGACACCCGTCTGATCATCCTGCAGTTCGGCGGTAACGCAATGCCAGGGATGGCCTCCAAGAAGGCCATTTCCTCTTACGTGAAGAAGATTGTGATGCAGTTCGACTACTTCAAGGAAGTCGCGCCTCAGGCTCAACTGATGTTCATCGGCCCGGCGGATATGTGCAAGAGCGTGGACGGGAGTCTCGTGACCTGGCCGCTTCTGCCGCAACTTAATGATTCCTTGAAGGTTAACTGTCTAAAAAACGGCGTGGCCTACTGGGACACATTCAGCGTTATGGGAGGTTCCGGATCGATGAAGCAATGGGTCAGCCACAACCCTGCCCTTGGCGCGCCAGACCATATTCATTTCACACATAAAGGGGCGATGGAGATCGGAAACGCTCTCACCAGGTCATTTCTCCTTTACCACGATTTCTACAAGCTTCGTCAGGAGCTTTCGGACGAGGCTGTGGGAATATACCTGCGCGACCTCCGGGACAGTCTCAATCCTCGTCCCGCTGTGCCTGACACCTTGACAAAGAGGGAGTTATGAGACGTACTTTAGCATATTCCCTGCTCGTTTTGCTGCTTCCGGCGACCCTTTGGGGGCAGTCGCTGCGGAAGGCGGTTCCTGACTGTGATTTCGCGCGTTTCGACAAGAACCGGATTGAGTTTCCGGGGGACAGCTCGGCCTTTGAGAGGCTTTTCGAGAAGATGGATTCCGTGCTGTTTCAGGGTCAGGGCAACTTGAGAATTATGCACATAGGTGGCTCGCACGTTCAGGCCGGGACTTTGACGAAGCGCCTGAGGAACAATCTCTTGTCGCTCCGTCCGGCTCTGGACGGAGGCAGGGGGCTTGTCTTCCCTTTCTCCGCGGCTCACACCAACAACCCGAGCAGTTTCACGACGAGTTACGTCGGCTCCTGGAAGGTGACGAAGAATGTCCAGAGAGTGCCAGACAGGCGGCTAGGGCTTACGGGGATAGCCTTGAGCGCTTCCGACGACAAGGCCTCTGTGATGGTCACCGCTGTGGCCAGAGATCCCTTGCCGCAGGATCCGACCTTCCGGTTCAATGATGTGAGGGTTCTTGGGTATTCATCGGCCGGGGAGAGAGTTCCGGTGGTGGTTCTGTCAAAAGGCGACACTCTTGTGGGGTGCCGCACCGATTCGTGCTGGTCTTTCACCCTGTCGGCCTTGACGGATTCGGTGAGAATCGCGACCAAAGGGGAAGGGGAGTTCACGCTTACGGGGATATTCTTGGACAACCCTTTTCCGGGAATTTCGGTGACGGGAATCGGCGTGAACGGTGCTTCGCTCGGGTCGTATGCCAAATGCCCTGACCTGCTGAATGACCTGAAGATGGTCAATCCTGACCTGGTGGTTTTCGCCGTGGGAATCAACGACGCGACCGCGGCGAATTTTTCCGTGGAGGACTTTGTCTCGCGCTACAAGACGCTTGTCTCGCAGGTCCGTTCTGTCAATCCGGACTGCGCCCTGCTTTTTGTCACCAACAACGACAGTTTCCGCAGAGTCCGCAGGAAGGGCTATGTGGTGAACTCCAACGGAAAGTTGGCGGAGCAGGGATTCCTCAGGCTCGGGAAGGATTGTGACGCAGGAGTTTGGGATTTGTTCGAGATAATGGGAGGCCTGGGCTCGATGAGAAAGTGGGAAGCCGCCGGGCTTGCCAAAGGGGACAAAATTCACTTTACGGAGCAGGGCTATGACCTTGTGGGGGATTTGCTGTTCAACGCATTGATGGACAAATATGTGGAACATTTAAAGAAAGGCAGATGATGGGATTTTGGGACGTTGCCGCTGATTTTTTCAAGAACCTGTTCTCTTTTGACCAGGCTCACCCGTTGTTGTTCACCCAGTTCTATTTCTGGGCGTTCTTCGCCATCGTGCTGGCCTTTCTGTGCGTGTTCAGGAGCAAGGTGCTGCTGCGCAACGCCTTCCTTTTCTTCGTCAGCCTTTTCTTCTATTACAAGACGAGCGGCCTGTTTCTGATTCTGCTCGTTTTTGTGATTGTCTTCAACTATCTTTCGGCTTTCGCGTTACCCTGCGTCAAGAGGAATTTCGGGAGGAAGGCCATAGTGGTCTTGAGCGTCGTGGTGGATCTGTCGCTGCTGTGCTACTACAAGTACTCCTATTTCCTGACGGATGTGGTCAACAATATGTTCGGGACCGGGTTCGTCGTCAGGGACTGGTTCGCCGTGGCCGGCAATCAGCTGACGGGTTCGCAGACATTCAGCGTGGATTCCATATTCCTTCCGGTCGGGATTTCGTTCTTCATCTTCCAGGCGATAAGCTATGTGGTGGATGTGTCCCGGGGGACAATCGCCCCGATCCGCAATTTCTGGGACTTCGGATTCTACCTGAGTTTCTTTCCTCCGCTCGTCGCCGGCCCGATCGTGAGGGCGAAGGAGTTCGTCTCACAGCTCCGCAAGCCGTTCTTCCTTGGACGCAGACAGTTTGGGATAGCCATTTTCTGGATTCTGAACGGACTTGCCAAGAAGTTGATACTGAGCGACTATCTTGCTGTGAATTTCTGTGACAGGGTCTTCGAGAATCCTTTGCTTTACACAGGCTTCGAGAACCTTACGGCCCTGTTCGGCTACTCGCTGCAGGTCTATGCCGACTTCTCCGGGTACACTGACATCGCCACGGGTGTAGCGATGCTGATGGGTTTCTATCTGCCGAAAAACTTCAATTCCCCGTACAAGGCCCGCAATGCCGGCGAGTTCTGGAAGCGGTGGCACATTTCATTGTCCAAATGGCTTCAGGACTATCTTTACATCCCGCTTGGAGGCAATCGCAACGGCACTTTCGGCTCGTACGCCATCATCCTTGGAATAGCGTTCCTGGCTTCGGCCTTGGCCAAGAACTGGTGGGTGTTCGGAGTGGTTCTCGTCATCGCCGCCGTGCTTGCGATTCTGATCGCTTTCTGCAAGAAGTACCGCAAGGAACTCATCTCGGACATCAACAGGATGGACACGATGCTCCTTGGCGGCCTGTGGCACGGGGCAAGCTGGAACTTTATGATCTGGGGCGGTCTGAACGGCCTAGGAATGCTGATCTACAGGTTCTGGAAAAGCTGCAATGTCTATGTCCGGACGCTCGTTGTGGGTCTCGTCTGCCTGGCCTTTTATATTCTTAAGACCACTGTTCCGGCTTCGGTGTTCAATATGTTTTTCGTCTGGACGTTGATCATATTCATAGGCGCGGCCGTGCGGATGCTCTATCATCTGTGCCGTTTCAAGGCCGCCTTCTCGTGGCTTGAGACCGGCTGGGCGGTCGCTATGACGTTCATATTCATTACTTTCACCCGTCTTTTCTTCCGGAGCGGCTCCAACCTGAACCCTGCCGAGGCGAACGAGAAAGCGTGGAGCACGGCTAAGAATATGGTCGAGCGAATCGGAGGTGACTGGGATCTTTCCCTCGTTCCGCAGATGGCTCAGCAGCACCTCGGTGTGATTCTCGTCTTCGTCATCGGAATGCTTATCCATTGGCTCCCCGAGAACTTCAAGCGCCGCTACCGCATCTGGTTCGCCTCGATGCCTCTTCCTTTGATGGTCCTCGCCTGCGTCCTCGCCGTCTTCATCATCTGCCAGTTCATCACCGCCGACCTCCAGTCGTTCATCTACTTCCAGTTCTGATTGCCTTGATCAACAAATACAGATATTCGGGAAAGCGATGTAATCTTAGAAACTGTTTAAAATGGTTTCCGCATTTTATTATGTGGGATTTTCGAGACAGTT
>CAVCPY010000232.1:0-4903 GCA_963604245.1 Eggerthellaceae bacterium | reverse complement strand
AAAGCCGAAACTGTCTCGAAAATCCCACATAATAAAATGCGGAAACCATTTTTAGACAGTTTCTTAGAATCTAACTGTCAAATTCAGTGCGTAGGTGCGGTAGAACGGCACTCCTCCGATGTCAAACGGGGTCAGAGGGTTGTTGCTGGAGATGGAGGCCGGGTTCAGCCCGTCGGTCAGCTTGTTGATGAGGTAGCAGATGTTGCGGGCGGTGAATCCGAGGCGCAGGTAGTTGGCGCCGAACTTCTTGCAAAGGTTCTCCGGAAGGCGGTAGCCAAGGGTGATCTCGCGGAGGGCGAACCAAGTGTTGTCCTGAATCGAGTTCGGCAAAGCCGGCATACCCCATCCATAGTTGTAAAGATACCATGTCCCCGTCATCACAGGGCGGATGTTCATCTTTTCGACGGCGTCCTTGTAGGTCATTCCCGAGACATCCACTTTCTCGCCCGCCGTCCCGTCCGGATTCTGGGTCGGCACCATCGAGCCTTCGGCAAAGACGGCATCCAGCATCAGACCGTCGTAGACAGTCTCTCCCTTGTAGTTGATTCTGGCGATTCCTCCGTGTTCCTTGTCACGGCCTTCGAGAGTGGACTTGAGCGTACCGCGCGGCACGGAGTATTTCCACATGTTCGAGAAGTAGTTGCCGCCGAAACGTCCGTCGGCCTGCACGTAGAGGTCAAGATTCTTCCAGGACAGGGAGGTGTTGAGGCTCAACGTGAAGTCAGGCTCCACCTTGCCGAGGATGTGACGCTCGCGGTCTCCCTCCTCGTTGCGGTCGTACCTTGTGACAGGGCCGTAGGCCGAGACGGAATTAGGCGTTCCTGTCTCTCCCCAGTACTCGATCAACATCTTGCCGTTGCGAGGGTCTCCCTGCTCTCCCTGGAATGTCACGAGAGGGGACATGATTGAACTGTTCTGGTAGGAGGTCAACACTCCGAACGGCCCGTTCTCGTAGGCCCAGATCTCGGGGGCCGCATCATACTGGCCCATCAGCTGCCATTCCTTGACCTCGCTGTCCAGTTTGACAACCTTGCCTCGGTTTCTGGCCAGATTGCCTCCGAGCGTCCATCTCCAGTCACGGGTGCGGATCGGGGTGACATCCACCTGCAACTCGATACCCTTGTTCTGGATGTTACCGGCGTTGATGAGCTTGCTGCTGGCTCCTGATTCCGCAACGGATCCCACCGAGAGAATCTGGTTGAAATTGTTCTTCTTGTACCACGCGAAGTCGATGTTCAGCCTTTCATCGAACAGCCTTATGTCAAAACCGAGCTCGATGGCCCGCTGGATTTCAGGCTTGAGGTTGTCGTTGTAGGCTGTTCCAAGGTTAGGATAGGCTGCCAGCACGGAGCCGCTCCTGTCAGGAGTGTAGACGGATTCCTGGGAGAACACTCCGAATCCGCGGCTTGTGGCGTAGGCTGATGTTCCCATGCCGACCTTGGCGACGGAGGCGCGGATCTTACCGAAAGAGAACCAGTCAGGGGTCACTTTCCTGAACGAGTCCGTGAACACCCACGAAAGGTTGGCTGAAGGATAGAACACCGTGTAGTTGTTCTGTCCGTTCATGTAGGTCGGGTAGGTGAGGGATGAGAGCCAGTCGTTTCGGGCGGTGAGTTCAAGGAACAGCTGGTCGCGCCATCCGAGGTTCAGGATTCCTGAAAGGCCGAAGGTCTGCATGTTACGGTGTGAGTAGTTGAACCAAGGCTCGATCTTGTTCACGGAGTTCGAGAACGAGAAGACGCCAGGGGTGACGAGGCCTCCGTTGGTCTGCTTGCCCCAGGAGTGTCCCTCGGTGTTGCCGTAGAGCTCGGCGGCGGCGATGGCGGCGACAGTGAAGGACTCCTTGCCTATTTTGAGCGTCTGCTCAGGCATCTGGAGCATGCCCATGAAGTTGTAGTTGCCCGAGATGTTGCCGCTTCTGCCGTAGCCTCCGGAGCCAGAAGGACCTCCATACTCGCCGGTGCCGACCCAACGGCTCTCATGGCTGATGCCGTAGTAGTTGTGATTGGCTTTCAGGCTTGCCCTGAGCCACGGGGCGATGTCCGCGTGCAGGGTAAGATCCGAGAGAATCGAGTTCTCGTTGCGCCGCTGAAGCTGTGTGTCCCTGGTGTGGAAGTAGGAACGCAGTGACCCGTACAGAGAAGTGGATTCCACCGCCTGGGTCACAGGGTCTCTGTACTGGTCGTGGTAGGCCGCGATGTCAATGTTTCGAGGCAGGTAGTAGGCCGTCATCATACCGACATTGTTGCCCCAGTCCCAGCCTCCTTGGCTGGCTCCGTTCTTGGCGGAGGAGAAGGCGTACTTCACACCAAGTTCCAGAGAGAAGACATTGTTGAGATGAGTGTTGCCTCTGAACGAGATGTTGTGGCGCTGGAAGTCGTTGTTCAGGAAGACTCCCTTGGTCTTTGTGAAGCCGTAGGAAAGGCGGAAGGAGGACTTCTCGCCTCCGCCGCTGATGGCCACGTTGGTGGTGTTGTTTATTCCGGTCTGGTAGAATTCCTTCCAGTTCATCGGGTGAGGGGAGAACGGTGTGTTCTTTCCGTCGGGCATGTACTGGTTGATCTCCCTGCCGTCCATCCTCGGACCCCAGCTGACAGTCACTCTGTCAAGTGAGCCGTCCGGCTGGAAGTCACTTTGGTAGCCGTTGTACGTGTAGCCCGCTCCGTAGATGTTCTGAAGCTCGACCGGCGACTTGTAGACATCGGTGACCTCCACTGTCTGGTTGACCTCGACACCCAGACCCTGCTTGCTGTACTTGCCGCCTTTGGAGACAATCACGATCGCTCCGTTGGCCCCTCGGGAGCCGTAGAGCGCTGTCGCCGCCGCTCCCTTGAGGACGGTCACGCTCTCGTAGTCGGCAGGGTTGAGGTTCTTCAACTGGGATCCCCAGTCTGTTCCGGCCAGATTGCCCGTGATAGGTTCCTGGATGATCAATCCGTCAATCACGAAGATCGGGGAGTTGTTCTTGTCCACGGAGTTCGCCCCTCGGATGGTGATTGATGACGAAGACGTGACACCGGAGGCTCCTCCCGTGTTGATCTGGAGACCGGCCACCTTACCCTGAAGCGCGTTGACCGGATTGATGGTGTTGGTTCGCTCGATCTCGTCCGTGGAGACCCTTGTGGTGGCGTAGCCGACCTGTCTGGCCTGCTTCGGCAGACCGAGGGCGGTCACGACCACCTCTCCGAGCATCTGGGAATCCTCCTTGAGGGTGACGGTCAAGGTGTTCCCTGTCACGGTCACGGTCACGTTCTCGGTGATGAAACCGATGGAGGAGACCACGAGGACATCACCCCTTTTTGCCCGGATTTCGAACCGTCCCTTGGCGTCGGTCGCCGTGCCGGTGGATGTTCCTTGGATGATGACAGAGACTCCCACGAGAGTCTCACCGCGCTCGTCAAGGACTGTACCCCTGACGATGTTGTCCTGCTGAGCGGCGGAAGCGGCTTCCGCGTCTGCCACAGGCCTTCCGCCCGCCGTCACAGGATTGAGGACGGAAGGCAGGAGGAGGACTCCAGCCATTAGTCCAATAAGATGTGGTTTTAGAAGAAAACTACTCATAATTAATTGATATTAAGGTAATTATATATTGGTTATATACATTGCGCACACGGTTCTTCGTCAATTTCGGTGCAGCCCTCCGGACACTCTAGTACTTGTCCTCGGTGATCTCCATCTCCCTGCGTGTCAGCCGTCGTCGGTCGATGGCTCTCCAGGCGTAGGCGATGTAGGCCACCACGAACGGAATGGCCAGGGACACCCAGAACATTGTCCTCAGCGTGAACTCGCTGGAGCAGCTGTTGGCGATGGTCAGGGAACTCCTGAGGTCGGTGCTGGACGGGTAGTAGGCAGTTCCGTTGTAGCCGGCCACCATAAACAAAGCCATCACGGTCAGCACGGTGCCGGCTCCGGAGAGCCAGATGCTCCTGCGTTTGCGCCTGCCGAAGAACTGGACGCCTATCCCCAAAAGGACGAACATCACCCCGTGCAGGAAAAGAATCAGAACAGGAGGCATCTGAATGAAGTTGTGCAGGTACTTGTATCTCTCGACTGTTACGGTTCCGGCAGCGTCCGCCGCATAGCCGGGCATGGTGAGAAGCATTGCCAAGCAGGTGAGGAAGGAGACCAGAAACAGCGCCGAGGTCCATCTGACCGACCGCCTCAGCTTCTTCTCGAACGGCTCGTCCTCGATGTTGCCCTGCATATACATCCCCCCGAGGGTCTGCGAGAGGAACATCACCGTGAGCCCGAACACTATGGTGAACGGATTGGCGAGAGCCTCGAGTCCGTGCCATCCGTTGCCCCAGACGCTGATTGTCGGGGCGAGGCTCGCCCCGACGGCCTCCTTGTTGACGATGAAGTCCGAACCTGTGAAGAATGTGCTGACGGCGGCTCCGACGAGGAACGGGCCGAGACACCCGTTGACCAGCAGGAATGCCCTGAAGGTGTTCCTGCCCAGCAGGTTGCCAAGTTTTGTCTGGAACTCGTAGGAGACGGCCTGGAACACGAAGGTGACAAGCAGCAGAATCCAGACCCAGTAGGCTCCTCCGAAACTTGTGCTGTAGAACAGTGGGAAAGAGGCGAAGAAAGCCCCTCCGAACGTCACCAGAGTGGTGAAGGTGAACTCCCATTTTCTTCCCGTCGAATTGACGGTCATCTGCCTTTCCTCCTCATCTTTTGTTATGAATATTAATGTGTTGCCTCCCTGCACGAACATCAGGAAGACAAGCAGTCCGCCAAGAAGGGAGATGACGCCCCACCAGTAGTTCTGTAGAAATTCGTATGTGAACATAACTCGGTTTCTTGATGTGGTTGTGTGTAATCAGTAAGAAGCTGTTTAAAAATGGTCCCCGCATTTTATTATGCGGAATTTTCGAGACAGTTTCGGCTTTGGAAGAGGGAG
>CAVCPY010000231.1:0-10672 GCA_963604245.1 Eggerthellaceae bacterium | reverse complement strand
AGCACACTTCTGGAGAGGAGAAAGCGAGCGTGATGAACTCAAGGCGCAGCGCGCCTTACCTTGCCGGCGGAGTGAGTTCTTGAAGTCGAGAGCTCCGCTCGAAGGCTTGAAGAACTCACGGAGAAGGCCCGCAGCTTCGCTGCTAAGGCTGGCGGCTCTTTCGGACTTCCGGCCGTCGGATGAGAGACAGACCGCATCTTGCGCACTCACTTTCTGACAAGAGACCAACCCTCGCACTCCCTCGCCGGAAGTCCCGTGCTTCCTGACGGGCTTGGAGGCCGTTAGCCCCTGAAGGAAGCACGCTGCCGCCAGCCGCCTCCGGCTCGCGGTGGGCGAGGCACCCAACGCCCGAACTCGCACTCACCAAGCAACTTAACATAATCTAGATTGTGTGCGGAGCGAAAACTGGTGGCGGGGTCGGGGCCCCGACAGCCAGTTACACAATCTCGATAGATTATGTATAATGTTGCGGAATACGAGAGACAAGGGTCGCACACCGCAAACGGAGCGTGCCGGATTATGGCCCCTGTGGGGCGGTGGGGCAAGGAAGGGTCGAGTCTTCCGGCTTTCGGAGAAAGACTGAAGTCTCGACACCTACTCTCTTTAATCCGGCGGCGGAGGCCGCCGTGTCTCTTCTTGGCGGCGCAGCCGACACAGAGGAGACTTTTGACCCTGCAAGGAGTCTGACGGCCGCTTGCGGACTTCAGTCTCCGCAGCAGACCGCTTTTCGTTACACGCGCTGCATAGATGTTCCTTGAGAGCATTAACGCTCGCTACGGGAGGCCGCAGGCCGTGAATACGGCCGAGGCAGTGCGGAAGTCGGAAAGCAAGTCTGTGGACTCCGCAGCGGCAGCGGAGGATGTCCGCAGTCTTGCCCGACTGGAGCGGAATCATAAGGGTCGGTGGGCTGGCGGTTGTGAAGCGCAGCTGAACAACTGACTGCCGTCCGACAGCCGCCTTTCTCTTGAATAGCCCCTATGGAGGTTGTTTGCCTGTTGAGAAGTCGGCATGGGCGATAAGAATTGTTTGAGAAGTGCGAAATGAGTAATTTTGCGGTATTAATTTGTTAATAGTATATGGACATTCAGAACATAATTGATAAACATACGAACATGCTAAATTGTGTTTCGCAAGATACCCTGTACTATTATTTACCAGCTTCGACATTCTTGAATTGCGTTATAAAAAATGGCGACATAACTCTTTGGGGCGGCCACGTTGATTATATGCAGGACCAAATGGAGTTTCAGAAAGGCATGTCTATTATTCGTTCCATCACCGAGATGGATAGGGCATATTCACTAACCATCGAAAAAGGATTCAAGAATCGTTTTCCATTCCAACTTTCACTTTCTTGTGCGAAGGACAGTTACCCTATGTGGAAAATATATGGACACGATGAACTCGCTGTTATGCTTATGCTTGATTATAAATTGATAAAGAACAAGTTTGAATTCATTTCCGAATGTATTTACGAGGGAACCGAGGAGTACGAATCCATAGTATCATTTATTGAAGGAAGACAGTGGCTTGAGAATCGACGCCCCAAGACTAATCAGATAGAAAACTTCCTGCTTCAATTCCCATATCTTGCAAAAAGCCGACACTATGAATATGAACGTGAGGTTAGGATTTTTAGAGAGGTCAGAAGAAATGATGAAAAACTGAATTACAGAATCTCTGGCAACAAAATAATACCATTCAAGGATTTTGTCTTCCCCAAGGAGACGCTTAAAAGTATTATGATTAGCCCATGTTCAGATGAGGAATTCCAACTTACGAAACAATCTCTTGGATGGAAACTAAATGAGCAGGGCTTTTCCCATCTTCATCTTGGAAATCCGTTTTTCCCCGATGATATCGTTAAATCAGATATTCTTGTCAGGTAGACAAGAGGACTTATATTGAGGTGACATAGTTGGCCTCAAAAGGTAGTGCTATGTGTGTTCCATTACCTATAACGTTTTCAATGTGAGGCTCTCGAATGGATCAACATTAAGCAATGGAGAAATAAATGCCCTGAGTTCATCGAACGTGTAATTTACCCCTTTCCCTTTATCAAACGATTTGTTTGAGGAACCCCACCATCCTGAAAGATACCTTTCCGCATATCCTTCAAGGCTGCGGCGCGGAAATTCGGCAAGATAAGTGTCAAAAAACGAGTTTTCTACTTTTAGGTGTCCGTGTACGTGCTCAGACAAATCTTCCCATGCATCGCTAATGTCATTATGATTAAAGTCTGGCCGTTCAATGATTTGAATTTGATCAAGATATCTATTCTTAGCAATTCTTGTGAAAGCGTTCTTCAATTTCTCAATTGCTTCTGCATCCGTTTTGGGTGCGCTATACCCATATATTGTTACGATTGCGGCACGAGATAGATAATATTCGAACAAATCCCATTGCCCTTTGATGAATGCATCGCTATTATAGTTCTTTTGGCGAACAGGGTAAAGAAGCCGAGATGGAGAGAATGCAGTGTGACAATGAGGACAGTGGAAATTGTAATAGCCAAACCGACCGCATTCAGCACAATAGCCGACTTTGACATTTCCATGAAGAAACAGAATTTCCGGCAGGTCATCAGTAATACGCATCATCCTACGATATGCGTCAACCATAAGCCCATCCCAATTGAATGTTGCAATGCAGTCTTTTTTTGTGAGTGAGAGCACCAGGAGGTCATACTTGGTGATTTCATCCGGGATTTCAAATGATGAGAAATATTTGAAAATTGCGTTTTCAAGTTGCATCCGGATATCTTTACAATCCTCTCTTTGAGCAAGCTCAGAATAAATGTCTTCGAGATTGTCGCTCTTGAAGTTGATGGTTGTACCGGCAAGGAGATCTGAAAAGCCAAGTTTATCGATAAAACCTTTCATCACAGAGCTTTCATTCCCATTTTTGTCTCCATTTGGAATGGTGTCAACGGTGGCACCAGCCCCAACAATTACAAGATGTGGCCGAGAATAGAATGCCTTGATGTCTATATAGTTGTCATTCGCACCCATGTGACATTCTTTTAATTTTTACCGGGATGCGGAATTGGAGGTGGAGTTCGGCTTCGACGAGGGCGGCGATTTCTTTGCGCTTGCGGGCCTGCTGCAGGGCGAATCTGCGGTCTTGGCGGCGTCGGGCGGTATAGATGTCCAGCTTGGCCTTGTTCGCCTTTATTCCGGCTTCTATGCGGTCTATGGTCGTGGGGAGATTGGCTTTGGAGAGTTCGCATTCCCAGACGGTGATGACGTTCCAGGAGATGGATTCGAGGCGCTGGACGTTGAGCGCGTCGCGTTCACGGTTGCGGGCCACCTTCTCTTTCCAGAAATCTGCGTTGGATTTGGGGACTGTGTATTTGGGGCAGCCTCTGTGGCCGTGCCAGAAGCAGCCGTTGACGAATATGGCGGTGCGGTATTTCGGCAGGACGATGTCGGGTGTGCCGGGTAGTGTGCGGACGTTCAGCCGGTAGCGGTAGCCCCTGCGCCACAGCTCTCGCCTTACCGCTTGTTCGGGACGGGTGTCCTTCGAGCGGATGTGCGACATACATTTGTGCCGCTGTTGTGAGGTTATACGATCAGGCATTACCTGAAGACAAAAGTTATTTGAGCCGTATCTGAAGATTCAGTTTGAACGATAGGGAGCCGTCTTTTTCCTTGATGATTTGAGCGTACTCGTGTCTTGTGGTGCTTGCCCGTTCAAGGTAGGCGTTGTTGTAGAGAAAATCTTCAAAGCGGTTACGGTCATAGAAATGATAACAGAGGATGTCGCCGCTTTCTTTCACTACGAGATAGCCGCCGTTCGCATCATATTTTCCGTTCCACGCTTTTCCCGGCATCATTCCGAGAGCGGAAGATGTCAAGAGATTCTTCACCTTGTATGCATAGTATGGGATGTTCTGCGACATGTCGAAATGCAACGGATTCTTCTCGGACAGCGTTCTGACCAGATCTTTCAGCATGCTCGTGTCCTGTTCGAGCTGTTCGAGCAACAGCAATCCGATGATTTCCCCCAGGCTGCTGTCAAGCATTGCCAGATTGTTCCTGAAGACAGGGTTGTCCACCTTGTCGAAAACAAGGCGACAACCTTTGCTTTCAATGGCCCGGACCCTGAGGATCACCTTTTTCTGCGCAGGGTTCAGGGCATTGATGTATTCAATGTCCGCATCGGTCAGAGCGTTTCCGCAAATCTTGAAGTTGAAATTCGTCGTCTTGCCCGCATTAAGCAATGTCGAATCGCCGCCCAGTTGAGATTTGATACTGAAACCCATTTCCGTATTTAATTTTGTCCGCCTGTCGTGCAGGATTATCCGTATGTCCGTTTTGTCAGAAGATTTGGCCTTCAATGTGTGGCAATGAATCTTCGTCATGAAATCTTCCGTATACGAAATCCCGAAAGCTCCCTTCTTGCCGGTGCCTTTTTCGTCAACACTCCGCAATGAGTATAACAAACTCATCGCTTGATGTTCAAACTCTTTTGCCGGCAGACGCAGCAGTTCTGTCCCGTCTGATGTCTGAATTACTACATCGCTGTTTTCCGGCAAATATTTCAGCTTGCCTTCGGCCTCTTCCCTCAATATCATAATAATCGGGTAGACGAGATTCTTTATTTCGTTCAGGTTCTCGTCTCCTGCGTGAACTTCGCCATCGCCTAAGAGTTTCAGCAAGACATAAATCTCACTCCACTCACCTTTATTCCCCGTTATTGCCATATCATTTAGTTTTAGTGGGTTTAATCCTTTTTAGAATTTGTTCCGCCGTCGCCTGAATAGCAGGGACTGCAACGGAGTTTCCAAACTGCTTGTAAGCAGAAGCGTCCGCCACTCCGATTATGAAGTCGTCCGGAAATCCTTGCAGCCTGGCCCATTCCCGTGGGGTCATCCTTCTTATACCATCGTGATTCACTTCTCCTTTTATCCTTGTAGTCGGGGTGAAGTCTTTCAGCCTCTTGTCGATAACAAGATTTCTTTCCCGGCCCATGCCTCCGACCACTATGGCATTGGAAACCCCATCATCGGCTATGATTTCATAGCCGAATCCGTTCCCCTTTGCAGCGTGACGCTCTTTATGCGCAACAAGAGTTCTTATGTATTGTGTGGAAAGATAGTACTTCGACGGTACGACATCTTTCTCTTTTATGTCCGCAAATGTTTTGGTCGTGTCTGTCGGTTCCGGATATGTGAAGTCTGTCACGTTCATATCTTTCCTGAATCCGACGATGTAAACACGTTCCCGATGCTGAGGAACCCCGAAATTCATTGCGTTCACAATCTGAGGGTCTGGAACATAGTAATCCAAATCTTCGCGAAGGACTTTTAGAATGGTCTTGATTGTATTTCCCTTGTCGTGAATCAAAAGGCCCTTTACGTTTTCCAGAAAGAATGCTTTCGGTCTCTTCCGGCGGATAATTTCAGCAACATCAAAGAACAGAGTTCCTCTTGTTTCCTCAAAACCGCGGCGTTTACCCGCTAAAGAAAACGCCTGGCAGGGGAATCCGGCGCAGAGGACATCAAAATCATCCGGGATATATGACTTGGTCTCTTCCAGCGTTATATCGCCAAAAGGGACTTCGCCGTAATTCAACATATAGGTTTTTTGAGCTTGGGCATCCCATTCAGAAGAGAATACGCACCGGCCACCTAGGTTTTGCATAGCCATCCTGAAGCCGCCGATACCGGCGAACAAGTCAATAAACGTAAATTTCGGTTTCTCGCAAGGAAGAAATGGAACGGAAAAGAAGTCCGGGAAAAGAGACCTGTCAAATGCGCTGTCTTTCAAAACAGGGCTGTCATCCCGGTCTGCACAACTGCTCAAACCGTCTTGCAGAAGGCCTTGTGCCTTTTCGCAGTATGATGACCCTGACTTTCTCCCGACATTGTGAAGATAATGTGAAATGATGGCAAGCTGCATATCCAGTGACATTTGTTGCCCATCTGACATACTTGAATGAGGACCGGAAAGACTCGCTGACGTTCTCCCCTTCAAGAATTCCTCAATCATAAGATTCTTATGAGTGTTGTATGTGTTCATATTATCTTCCAAAAAACTTCCAACAAAAAAAATAGACCTTTGTCCATAAACCAAACAAAGTTACAAAAACAATTAATATAATTCGGTATGTTGCGATTCAATCGGGATTAAAAGTGCGTTGTATGAGCAGTTTCCCGGACGAGTTCCTGTTTGTGGCGGTTCATCCAGCGTTCGAAGTCGTCGAGAGCGTCGTAGCTTGCGATGTGGAGGGACACTTCTTCCAGCGAATCAGGATATCGGCGATGTCCGCACCCATCTGCTTGTCTTCGTCGGTTGCGTTCTCTATTTCTTCCGATACTTCCCGTGGGCGACATTCTCCAGCTGGCCGGTGTCGCACCGGCGGCGGATGATGCGGTCGGCGGTGCGTGGGTTGATGCCGAGAGCGGCGGCGAGGGAGGTGTAGGTCTGGCGGTCGAACTCGGTCGGTAGGGCTTCGAGGAACTGACGATGCAGGAGCGTGGTTCTCGTGGAGGTCGTGGCCGGGGCGGTCTGGAGCGCCTCCGCTTTCGGGAGGGTGAGGAAGACGTGGGCATTGTGCCGTAGTATGACTTCGGCGATGGTCATCGCGCTGTGATAGTCGGTGTCGAGACAGGGCAGTTCCGCAGGAAAGTCGCCGTCCTCCATCATCCTCAACGCGGAGAGTATCATCGCTATGCGGAACGTTATGAGGCCCAGGCGGCGGACGGAGGCGACGAACTCGTCTCCGCAGCGGTCGCTGTATTCGGTCTGCCAGGCGGAGAACCTTTCATTGAAGTCGGCGGCCTGTGAGGGCGTGAGGGAGAAGCGGATGTCGCCGGAGTCTCCGAGGATGGTGTGGAAGTCGTGGAACTCCGCACCGAGCTCGCGGAAGCGGTCGTCAAGCGTGGTGTCGGAGCTGGAGCTGAACACGTCGTTCCAGATGAGACGGAGGTCGAGGTAGTAGAATGCGAAGCGGCTGAAGAGGCCGTTCTCCGCATCTGTGATGAGGTTGAGGACCTGTCGCGGAGTGCCGGTGAGCAGCGTGGAGAGTCGCGGGTTCTTGATGTTGACATATTCGCGGTCTTTGCGTCGGATGTAGGAGATGGTCTCGTGGTGGAATGCCTTGCGGAAGCCGTCGGAGTAGTTGCCGTAGTCGGAGCCGAAGGTGTTGGCGAGGGTGTCGCCCTCGGTCTCGAACATAAGGCCGGTGCCGCCGTTATCGCCGAGCACCTGATAGACCGCCGTGGCTGAGGAATTGGCAGGGATGAAAAGCATCCGCATCGGCGGTTCCTCGGGCTTCTCCATCGTGGCTTTCTTCTTGCCGGCGGCGTTGTATTCGGCGAGTTTCTGCTTGTATTCCATCACTTCGGCTTCGTTGATCTCGCGGAGGCGGTCGTGGATGGGTTCGACTATGTAGCGGCAGAGGGCGAGCCGGCCTTTGCCGGAGGATGCCTTGGCTGTGACGAAGAGAAACAGGTTCGGATAGACGGTGCGGTCGGCATAGACTCCGGAGACGTGCGGGAGACAGGCGGAGATGACGGCCATAGTGCCGAGGATGAGGATGTCAGCGTCCTCCGGAGAGTTGGACTGGGCGATGACTCTTTCGAGAAAGGTCGGGAGTGCGCCCTGCAGCCGGGGCGAGAATGTCGGAAGGGGCAGGTCGTCGTCAATATTGACAATATCGACAATATTGTCAGAATGCGCAGTGTTGTCAATTTTTGCCGATTGCGGTTCCGCGCCGGATAAGGTTTGCGTCTGAGAATATGCGCATCGTGTCATTTTTGTCAATTCTGTCGATTTTGCGCATTTGTCGGCGGCAAGGCTGACTCCGTGCTCCTTGGCGAGCTGGAAGAATGTGCGGATTGTTATGCCGGTGCCGTGGGCGTTGAGGCAGCGGTCGTACTGCCTGTCGCACTCCTCAGGGCTGTAGCCGCCGTTGAAGCGGCTGACGCGGTGATATATGTCACGGCCGGATTCGCCAAGCTCCGAGGAGAGGGCGAAGCCGATGTCACGCCAGTTGGCGTAGCCCGAGGTGATGTCGGTCTGCGAGGATTCGATGCGGCGGGTGATGAGTTCGATGTCGTTCTCCGGGGTGGCACTCGAGGTGGGCTGCCCGGGGATTTGTCTGATGTCCGATGGAAGCCAGTCGGTGGGTATGAATGTTTCTTTGTGCATTGTCTTATCTGTAGTTTGGGTTTATGAAAGCGTCGGGGTCGTGGGGAAGGAAACAGGCTCTGGCGAGATCCTTTCCCGACTTGTCGGGTTCGATGCCGTAGGCTTTGACGATGTAGCCGGCGACGGCGCGGAAGTAGTCGGAGTGGGAGGTATGCCCCCTGTTGACTTCGATTATCCATTTGATTCCGTCTCCGGAGGGGCTTCGGAAGAGCAGCGCCGTCTCGAAGTAACGGTCTGTCAGAAGTCTTGCGAAGAGTTCCTCAACATCGGGGACGTGGTCGAAGTCGATGCAGAGGAGGCCGGATTCTGCGGTACAGGCGGCGTTGCTCCGGGAGCTGAACTCTCCGCTGAAGGTGGCGTAGTCGAGGTTGGCGGCCTTGAATATTCTCGCCCTTGACTTGTCGGCTATGCTCCGGAGCTTGTGTGTGCGCTCCTTGGCGTAGTGTCCCGTGATGTAGTTCCAGGCGTCGAGGATGGTTATGCTCCTGTAGGGGCGGGTGTTGCTTATCGGGGCCTTGAAGAACGAGAACCTCGGGCCTTTGGCGGTCGGCGCCGGAGGGATATTCCGGTATTGGCCGTTTCCGCCGTCAAGGTGGAGATGCATCTCGCGGTTCAGGGTGTCGAGGAGTTCCTGCCCGCTCCGGTGGTAGTACATCGAGGCGAAGTCGAGGGCGTCGCCGTCGGGGATTGTGCCGGAGAGGTCGTGATGGAGGGCGATCTCGTCGGAAAGGCGCTGTTCGGGATGCAGTTTGACAATGCGCACCTGGAGTGTCGCTTCGCCTTGGGCGCAGGGGTTGCGGACGGCGCCGCAATCCCTGCCCGAGACGCGCATCACGGTTTCGCCGGGATAGAACTTTCTGAGGATGTGACAGTAGATGTCCGCTCCCCAGAGGGTGTGCCGGAGCACGGTCTGCCTGTCAATCGTCCTTTTCATAGCGTTCGCGTATGCGGTACATCACATAGTTGTCCTTCAGAATCCGCTCTATGTCGCTGCGGAGATAGTAGATTTTGCGCCCGATGCGTGTGAATGGAAGCGTGCCGTTGGAACGGAGTGTCTGGAGGGTCCGCTGGCTGATGTGGAGCCGCATCATCACGTCCTGTCCGTCGAGGAGGGTGTCGAGGATGCTGCCTGGGTCTCTTTCACTCCGGCATCGGCTTATCTCCTCTTCGGTCATCTCACCCCGCTTCAGGAGTTCTTCCTGTATGAACGGGCATTGGCGGAGGATCTTCGAATATGGCTCGGCGGGGTCGGCGGCCATCCTGAGGATGACATCGCCGATGAGTTCGGGTTCGCGGCGTGTCATTGTTCTCCCCTTTGGGCGAAGAGCAGTATCGCCTTGTCCACGTCAATGACTATCTTCCTGCCGTTCTGGATGACGGCATCCTTGAGGAAGGTGTTCTTGTATTTCTGCGCCGTGGCGTGGGAGCAGCCGAAGATGTCCCTTATGCCCTGGAGTCCGTAGACGTAGCGTGAGGTCTTAGGCTCCGTCTGCCGGGGCTTGTCCGTGGTCAGCCCTGTGATGAGGGCTTTGAGATCGGCGACTGTCAGTGCCGCTATGGGTGTGGTGTCATCGTAAAACATCGCTTTACATTTTAATGGTTTTTACTGATGACTCAACCGGTCGGGTCGTTATTGTTTCTGATATATCCGAGGCAAAGGAAAGAATATTCCGTATGCCGTCAAATAGGTGATATTCTTGATTTTACAGTAATGTGGCTTTCTCTTTGGCGTATGGTAATATCCGGTATCATACGGTATGAAATGAACAGACCACTTGACACTTTTCATCGAAAATCTGAGAAAGTGTCAAATGGTCGATATCTTTTGGTATGTTTTTGTGTGCTTTGGTTCGGGACTCCGTCAGTTCTGTCCAATCAGATGTAAAAGGAGTTCCCAGAGGAGTGCAGTGTCGCGTGTGCGGATTCTGGAGCGGTCGGAGCTGAGGATGAGGAGGCCGCCGTCCATCCAGTTGTAGACGGTCTGGCGGCTGACCTTGAGGTAGCGGGCGAATTCTGCCTTCTTCATCTCGGGATGGAGGTCTGCGGTGTCGCGCAGACGTGATATGTCCTCCGCCGTGATGCCTACCTTGCGGATGGTTATGTCCACGAGGTCGTGGAGCGTTATGTGGCTGTAGCCTTTGTCGGAGAACGATTGGAGGAACGGCAGGAGCCTGTCCGTGTCGAGGCGGAGTCCGAGGAGGGCTTTGAGCATAAGGGCGGTTTCGGGATGTGCCGGCATAGTTATTTCTTGAGGTTTTCGTCAAACAGACTCATCGCGGCGGCTTTGGTCTTCTCGGCGATGTCGATGTAAGGGCGCATAGCCTTATAGTCGGAGTGACCGGTCCATTTCATCACGACCTGCGGCGGGATGCCGCTGGAGAGGGCGAAGCAGATGAATGTCCTGCGTCCGGCGTGGGTGCCGATGAGCGCCCACTTGGGATAGGTCTCCTCGACTTTCTGCCCGGCCCGGAAGAAGACTTTCGTTATCGGGGTGTTGAAGCCGCAGAGTTCGCAGA
>CAVCPY010000230.1:0-22881 GCA_963604245.1 Eggerthellaceae bacterium | reverse complement strand
ACAAAGATGAAAATGGCCGGAAAGGCCGCGTAAGAAAAAAGAGGAATTATTTTTTAACGCTTACTAAGATAGTCATTGATAGCGTTTTTATCTTCCAAGGTCTGTTAGGGTGGCCTTGGTGTCGTTTTTTTTCAAAACTATGTGCAAGGTTTTCTCAGGGCGTTGTTTAGTAATGCGTCTGACCGGGAACGGTCACTGTACTTAAACTATTATTAACAATTAAAGATTTAAACTAATGAAAAGTTTTTTCAGTTCGGTTGTGATGGCGGCTCTCTGCCTCGGTTCGTTCGCATTTGTTTCTTGCGAAAAAAATGATGACAACAAAACAAGTCAACTCTCTTTCAGCGCCACAAAGACCGAAGTTCAGGTAGGAAAGACCGCATCCGTCACGGTGAAGAATGGAACACAGACATACACTGTGAAATCCAGTGATGAGAAGGTTGCGACAGTCAAGGTTGACAAGGCGAACATCACCGTGACGGGGATTGCCGCCGGGACAGCCACGGTCACTGTTACTGACAAAAACAATCTGACCGGAACATTCACCGTTGTGGTAAATGCTTCCTCCGCCCTTGAGTTTGACAAGACCTCGGTGACTGTTGCTGTCGGGAAGGATGCGGCTGTCACAGTGAAGACAGGTGCGCAACCTTACACCGTGAAGGTGGCGGATGAGACCGTAGCCACCGCGGCCGTGAGCGAAGCCGCCATCACCGTGACGGGTGTCAAGGCCGGCTCCACCAACATTACTGTAACCGACAAGGACGGCAAGACCGGTGAGATCGCCGTGAAAGTGGAATAATCACAGAATCGATTTCATTTATTATTGGTATGGGGATCCGTTCTGCCAACGGATCCCTTTTTTAAGTTGAGCCACGGCAGTCCGCTTACTGACCAAGCCGAAGTGTCTTGACTATCAAAAACAATTTCTTAGGTATGAACTGAGAAAAACGGCTCTGCAGTGTTGTCTGCAGAGCCGTTAATGATGCGGAGAGAGCGAGATTCGAACTCGCGAGCCCCTTTAGGAGGCCACACGCTTTCCAGGCGTGCCTCTTCAGCCACTCGAGCATCTCTCCAATAACCTTCGTTGCGGAAGGTCTGCAAAGTTAATCAAAACCTTTGAATATTCAAACACTTGTGACCCTCTATTTTGCAATGTGCTGTCAATGTGAATATTCTGTAATGCCGCCCTTCCGATTCATTTCGTCACCTTTTATGTAACTATCTATGAGTAAGGAGGTGAAGCTTCGCACTTTTACAACGTGCCCCGTTTGAGTTTCTCGATGTAGGAGTCGATGCGGCGTAGCTCACGGGGGATGGATATGCTTTGCGGACAGTGTTCGAGACACTGTTTGCAGCCGATGCAGTGGCTGGCCTGGCGGACGGACGGGATGGCGCGGTCGTAGCTCACGAGGTAGGCCCGGCGCAGCTTGCGGTAATTCTCCTGCTCGGTGCTCTGGGCGATCTCGCCATCGTTGACGCAATCGTTGTAGTGCTTGAATATTCCCGGGATGTCCACCCCGTAAGGGCAAGGCATACAGTACTTGCAGTCGTTGCAGTTGATGGTCGGGAAGGTGGCCATAATGCCGGCGATTTCCGTGCCGAGGAACTCCTTCTCCTCATCGGTGAGGTACTTGAAGTCCTTGAAAGTCCGCAGATTGTCTTCCAGATGCTCCTGATAGACCATTCCGCTCAGAACCGTCAGGATTCTTGGGTAGGAACCCACGAACCTGAACGCCCAGGAAGCCAAAGAGGCCTTCGGGTCCCGCTCCTTGAGCCTGTTCACGACGCTTTCCGCAGGATTGGCCAGACGCCCGCCCTGGAGAGGCTCCATAATCACGATCGGGATCTCCCTCTTGTCCAGCTCGTCGTACAGGTACTCGGCGTTGACATTGCGCTGGCCGTCGGCGTGCTTCCAGTCGAAGTAGTTCATCTGGATCTGGACGAAGTCCCAGTGGTACTTGTCGTGCAGCTTAAGAAGCTCATCGAATTGCTGCTGATTACCGTGGAAGGAAAGCCCGAGCTGTCGGATCTTTCCTTTCTCGCGGTCTGCCTGGAGCAAGTCCATCATTCCGTTGTTCACGAACCTATCGTCAAAGGCCTCAAGGCCTCCGCGTCCGAGGGAGTGGAGCAGGTAGTAGTCCAGATAGTCCGTCTGAAGATACCGGAAAGAATCGTTGTACAGTTTCAGTGATGCGGCTCTGGAGTGGTCACTGAAGTTAGACAGTTTCGTGGCGATGTAGTACGAGTTCCTCGGGTGTCTGCTGAGGGCGTTTCCGACAGCCTCCTCAGAAAGTCCCTGAAGATAGACTGGGGAGGTGTCGTAGTAGTTCACGCCGTGGGCCAGGGCGTAGTCGATCAGTCTGTCGGCATTCCCCTGGTCCACGATGTCCTTCCCGTTCTCGTCTTTCTTCATCGTGAAACGCATACACCCGTAGCCAAGCAGGGAGACCATATCCCCGTTCCCGGGGTTCTTCCGCATCTCCATCTTGCCGCTTTCAAGCGCATCCTCGCCGGAACCGCCGTCAAGGAGCGCCTCGGCTGTTTTCTTCGGGGCGCAGGCTCCGGCAAGAGCCACGGCTCCGGCGGCCGCTGTCCCTGCGCCGGCCATTTTGAGAAATACTCTTCTGTTGATGTTCTCGTTCATATTCGTTGATTTTGCCGGGACTGCCCGTTTCAGGAATATATTCCTTTATGGAACAGCCCGGATGACCGGTTATTACGCATTATGGTGTACACTGTACCCGTTGACTGTGATAGCGCTGACAGGGCGTGATGGGCAGAGGTTCTCGCACGCTCCGCAGCCGATGCACTTTTCCTCGTTGACGGACGGGATTCTTGGACTATTCTCATCCTGGGGGTCTTTCCTCACCATACTGATCGCTCCGACAGGGCAGTGGCGGGCGCAGTTCCCGCAATGGACTCCGTCACGGTTGACAACGCAGAGGTCATAGTCCACGCTTGCGGTCCCCACTTTCCAGTTCGTCTTCTCCTCCGGGGTGATCTTAAGAATCGCTCCAGCGGGGCAGACCTCGGAACATTTCACGCATTCCGGACGGCAGTAGCCCTTCTCGAATGACATCTCCGGCTGCATAAGGTGTTCAAGCCTTGAGGATGGCCTGAGGACATTGTTCGGGCAGACTGTCACGCAGAGCTGGCAAGCCGTGCAGTGTCGGTAGAACCTCTCCACGCTTTCGGAGCCGAACGGCGTGACCGGAATCTTTCTGGCCGGGGCCTTCTTAGGGATGATCTCGGCGAATCCCCCGTCGCGTTTCTTATCCTTGATATCGTCCTCGGCGCTCAAAGGCAGAGATGACAGCAGTGTGCCTCCTATGACAGCGGCCCCGCCTACAAGGAACGCCCTTCTGCCTTTGTCCGTTGTCTCAGGGGCTGGTGAATCCTGCCGAACCGCGGTTGTGACGTCCTGCTGGACTGCATTCGGGGAGCTATGGCGGACAGCGTGGTCGATTGCCTCGGCAGACTCGGTGACCGGTTTGCCCCAAACGAAGCGGTATTTGAGAGCTCCCAGCCGGCACGAGTCGATGCAGTCGAAGCAGTCCACACATCGGCTGTAGTCAATTCGCTGATTGTCAACATCTATGCACGCCGCCTTGCACTTCTTTCCGCAGGCGTGGCACCTCCGGCACTTTGACTTGTCGATGACCGGGCGGAACATCGCGAACCGCGAGAAGAAACTCAGCGTGGTTCCCACCGGGCAGATTGTGTTGCACCAGGTTCTGCCATTTTTCCACGCAAGAACCACAACGACAACGAATGTGACCGCCGCCACAATCAGGGTAGGCAGACTCTTGAGCCAGACCTCCTTGGTCACAAACGCATAGCTGTCCTGTCTCTCGGCGATCCAGGCGAGCAGGTTGTTGCCCCACTGCCAGAGAGGAGCGAGAATGCTCTGCACCATACGACCGTAGGCGCTGTAAGGAGCCAGAAGCGCCACAAGTGCGTTGAGTCCGGCGACCAGTGCGATCACAAACAGCACCAGCACCCCATAGCGCAGCCATTTGATTTCCTTTGAATATGTGAACCGTGCTTTCTTTCCTTTCCTTCTTGAACTGAGGTTGGAAACGCAGTCCTGAAACACTCCCAACGGGCAGATCACCGAGCAGTAGAGCCTGCCGAAAAGCAGCGTCAGCGCCAGCAGAACGGCGATGACGATGGCGTTGAGGGCCAGAACGGCCGGCAGGAACTGTATTTTAGCCAGCCAGCCGAACCAAAGGTGAACTGTCCCGGTGAAATCCAGAAAAAGCAGCGTAATCGCAATAAAACAGATTGCTGCCAGTGTGATTCTAATTTTTCGGAGCATAGTGATGATAAGCCAAAATGTTTTGTAAAAATAATGAAAAAAAACTGAATGATTGCGGGTTTTGGCAATAGAATCTGATATTTCAGGCCGCGTCGATGCCTTGAAGGCTCGGCAACTATCCGCAAACTTGACACTCAAGTTTGTCGCAATGACGGAACGGCTAGTCCAGAATTATGAGTGCGAGGGACTTGTGGGAGAACGTGAGGCGTACAAGATCCTCTGATGCGCGGTTGAGGGTGGCCTGCCACCAGTTGTCGAAAACCACGCCGCCTGTCTGCCAGACCAATCCTTCTGACTTGATGTTCAGAGAGTTGTCTGGACTGAAGATGGACACTGGGCGGTCCTCGCCGACGAACAGCTCGCAGGAATCCGTCAGGGCGAAGGCTGTGGAGTAGTCCGACACGGCGTCAACATATATTCCTTCATCCCCGGGGTTGCCGCTTGCTCCGTAGAGCCGGGCATATTCCATAATCTGTCCAAGGTTGCCGATGGTGTGGGCTTCCCGTTTGCCTGTCGCTCCTATAATATGCACTGTCCTGACCTCCGGCCAATGCTCCAGAAGGTAGCGGAACGCCTTTGTCTGGTCGTTGGTCTCCTGTTCTTCCTCCCTTACGGCGATGCGAGAATATTCCTTCATCAGTCTTTTGGGAATGGAATCCATATCCCCGATGATGGCATCCGGGTCGCGGCGATTTATGAATATCCTGTCCCGATTCCGGAGAAACGCTTCGAGAGCCCCGTCGCAGCATATGATGACATCGGCCCTGCGGATGAGTTCGCGGGGATATTCCTTCTTCGGGAAGTCGCCTTTGCAGATGATGACGGCTTCTTTCATCACGCCTTTGTCTTGGCTATCTCGGCCTTGGATGTGCCGGCGGTTGTGGAGTAGAGTTCCGGTTCGCGGAATCCTGCGAGGAATGCCTTGACGTCCATCCTCTTCTTACCGGCCATCTGCACGTCTTTCAATGAAACGGCGCCGTCGGCGGTGGTGATGTATATGTACGTCTTGCCGTCTGTGAGGATTCTGCCCGGGGTGGTCGTGCCTTTTACTGTAGCTTCGGCAGTACCTGCCGACCGCCGGAGCGCCACGGCAAGCGCGGAAGCATCGACCTTTTCAGCCGAGAAGATCTTCAACTGGACCGGAACACCGCCTTCTTTCACTAATTCCGTGAACGCCGCAGGATAGGGACTCAAACCTCGTATGAGATTGTAAATCTGTCTGGTGGAGTCATTCCAGTCGATGTGGCACAGCTCCCTGGAGAGTTTTGGCGCCGGCTTCAGCACCTCCGATCCCTGGATGAAACTCCGCTGCACACGGGTGTCCACATTGCGCTCGATGATGCCCTGTGTCGTCTGCACGACCAGTTCGGCTCCGATCTCCATCAGCCTGTCGTGCACATTCCCGGCCGTGTCAGTGTCAGTAATGTTGATTCCCTGACGCAGGATGATTCCTCCTGTGTCGATGTCCTTGTCGATCATGAAGGTCGTGGCGCCGGTCCTGGTCTCACCGTTGATCACCGCCCAGTTGATAGGGGCGGCTCCGCGGTACTGAGGCAGAAGTGCGGCGTGCAGGTTGAATGTGCCGAGTTTAGGCATATTCCAGACCTCCTCTGGCAACATCCTGAAAGCCACCACGATGAAGAGGTCGGCCTTGAAGGCCTTGAGCTGTCCCAGAAATTCCGGATCCTTCAGCTTCACTGGCTGCAGCACAGGAATCCCGTGCTCCACGGCGAATTTCTTGACTGCGCTCTCGTTGACTTTCTGGCCTCTGCCGCTAGGCTTGTCCGCCACAGTCACCACGCCGACGATGTTGTACTTCCGCTCCAGCAGAGCCTTCAACGGGGCCACCGCGAATTCCGGCGTGCCCATATAGACGATTCTGGTCTTTTTGAATATTCCCGCCAACATACTCTTTGTCTTTCTCCACCAATTCTTTATGCTGTCCAAGTTCGAGATGTCCGTGTCGTGGATGGCCTTCCAGGTCAGGAACAAACCTAACGGAAGAAGAACCCACGCCGACATAAAAGCTCCCGCAACCGAGCCGATGCTCCCGTCTCTTGCCAGCTTGACCCCCGTGATGTCCACAATCCAGTAGAGGACGAAGAACAGCAGGGAAATTATTGCCGAGACTCCGATGCCTCCTTTTCTGATCAGGGCTCCGAGCGGCGCTCCGATGAAGAACATTATGAAACAAGCGAGAGCCTGGCCGTAGCGCCGGAGGAACTCAAGCGCTGTCCTGCGGAGGATGACTGTGTAGTCGAAAGCCCCGAACTCGTAGTTCTCCAGATTCGATTTCAGCTGTCTGGCGTTGTCGGCGGCTCTTTCCAAAGCCTCGGCAGTGGCTCTGTCATCCTTGAAACTCAAGAATTCAGGGTCGCTGAAATTCCGGGTGATACCGCATCTGGTCGTGTCCAGCTGGCGACGCTCCGTGAATATGTAGGAGGCTGCCGTGCCGGAGAATTGCTGCGCTTTAATGCTGTCCCTCAGGTTTTCGAGCGAGTCTTTCTGCGTCCGGAGCTTTTCCAGAGGCAGCGCCTTGACCTGGTCGCCATACCTTGCGCTGTCCGACTTCTGGAACGCATAGTTCTGGAGGGCGATGACCATCTCCTGCCTCGAAAAGTCAATCTTCTGGAGTTGGAGCGAGGTGTCACGGTAGTTCTTCTCGTTGGTCTCCTGATAGTTGGTGCCGTGGTACATCCGGAATGTCAGATAGGACTTGTCCTTCGACATCTTCATTATGGCCGAGTCCGCAAGGGTGAGGCGGGTGTTGCCTTGTCCGTGATGGTCGTAGAGCATCACGTCGTTCATCATTCCCGTCTTGTCGTTGCGGCTGCCGACACGAAGGACATAGCCGTCAACGCCATCGTAGAACGTGCCGGAAGGGATTTTGATTTCCTCCTTGGTCTTTCCGATGTCATCCCTCAGGGTGAAGATCTCATTGTAGGAGACGGGCACGAGGTTGTTGATGACGAAGAACGTGCCGACGCTGATGAAAAACGATGCAATGAGAATCGGCAGCATCACCCGCAGGACGGACACTCCGGCCGCCTTCAGGGCAATCAGCTCGTTGTTCTCGCCCATATTCCCGATGGTCATCATCGAGGCGAGCAGGGTGGCCAGCGGCAGCGCCAGCGGCAGCACGGTGCAGCTTCCCCAGAAGAGGAACTCCGCCACGACGCCAAGGCTCAGTCCCTTGCCGACCAGCTCGTCGATGTAAACCCACAGGAACTGCATCATAAGGATGAAGATGACCACAAGCAGGATCATAAAGAACGGCCCTATGAATGAGGTCAGTATGAATCTGTCAATCTTCTTCATCCCTGAAGCTTTGTTTTATGAATATATTCGTGAATGACTTCCGTTTATGCTGTGATGGTCTCGACCATCTTGTCCAGCGCGGCCTGAAGCCCATCGGTGTTCCTTCCGCCGGCCGTGGCCAGTGTCGGCTGTCCGCCGCCCCCGCCCTGGATGAGTTTTGCCGCCTCGCGGATGTCCTTTGCGGCGTTGTGACCCGAGGCCACAAGGTCGTTGGAGTACATCAATGCCAGTTGAGGCTTCCCGTCATGGCTGAAAGCCGCTGCGAACGCGAAGTTCTCCACTTCCTTCTGGAGAATCGCCGCGGCCTCGCGGAGCATTGCCGGATCAACGTCCCGGCTGAACCTGACAATTTTTATTCCATTGAGCTCCTCGGCGTTCTCCGAGAGGAGCTTCGCCAGCGAGGCGGCCTTCTCTTTGGCATATTCCTCGATTTTCTTCTTGGCTTCGGAGTTCTCGCTGATGAGTTTGGCCACTGCGGCGGCCACGTCAGGAGCGTTGTTGAACATTGTGCGGATGCCCTTTAGAGTGTCAGTGAGGGCGTCGAGAATCCGTTCAGAGGCCTCTCCGGTCACTGCCTCGATCCTGCGCACGCCGGCTGCGATTGCCGACTCGGAGACTATCTTGAAGAACCCTATGCGACCCGTGGACTTGGCGTGGGTCCCGCCACAGAGCTCGATTGAGTCCCCAAACTTGACGATGCGTACCCTGTCGCCGTATTTCTCTCCGAAGAGCGCTATCGCGCCCATAGCCTTCGCCTCGTCCATCGTGGCGTCCCTCTTCTCCTCGAGAGGGGAGTCCGCGCGGATGAGTTGGTTCACCCTGTGCTCGACATTCCGGAGTTCCTCGTCAGTGACTTTGGCGAAATGCGAGAAGTCGAAACGGAAATAGTCCGGCCCGACGAACGAGCCTTTCTGCTCGATGTGTGTCCCGAGAGCCTCCCGCAAGGCGAAATCCAGAAGGTGCGTCGCCGTGTGGTTGGCCGTTATCTTCAGTCTGCGCTCCGCGTCAACCTTCAATGTGAATGTCTCTCCGCAGTTTGAAGGAATCCTCTCGGCTATGTGTATCGTGAGGTTGTTCTCCTTGACGGTGTTGAGGATTCTGATCTGTTCACCGCCCTCAGAGATGATGACTCCGGTGTCGCCCACCTGTCCGCCCATCTCGGCGTAGAACGGAGTGCGGTCGAAGACCAGCTGGAACATTGTCTTGTTCTTCTGCTTCACGGTGCGCTGCTTCAGAAGTCTCACGCCTTCCAGTTCAAGGCTGTCGTAGCCGAGGAAGGCCTCTTCCTCGCCGTCGTGGTAAACCGTCCAGTCACCGAACTCGTTGGCGGTAGCGTTGCGCGCCCTGTCCTTCTGCTTCTGGAGTTCCTTGCCGAATCCCTCCATATCGACCGTGTACCCTTTCTCCGAGGCGATCAGCTCCGTCAGGTCGATAGGGAATCCGTAGGTGTCGTAGAGGATGAAGGCGTCCTCTCCCGGAATTGTCTTGGAGGAGGCGTTCTTGGCTATGTAGTCGTCCATCAGCCTGATTCCGCGGTCGAGCGTCCGCAGGAAGGACATCTCCTCCTCGCGGATCACGCTCTCGATGAGTTTCTGCTGTTTGCCGAGTTCCGGATAGGCCTCGCCCATATCGGCCACAAGCTGCGGAACCAAGGAGCAGAGGAACGGCTCGTCGAAGCCGAGGAACGTGTAGCCGTAGCGGACGGCGCGGCGCAGGATTCTCCTGATGACATAACCGGCCTTCACGTTGGACGGCAGCTGGCCGTCTGCGATGGAGAACGCTATCGCCCTTATGTGGTCCGCGATGACCCTCATCGCCACCTCGGTCTTTCCGTTATCGTGGTATCCGTGGCCGGAGAGTTCCTCTATCTTGTGAATCATTCCGGAGAACACATCCGTGTCGTAGTTGCTTGTCTTGCCCTGAAGCACCATACAGAGCCTCTCGAAACCCATTCCGGTGTCGATGTTCTTGGCAGGGAGCGGCTCCAGTGAGCCGTCTGCCTTGCGGTTGTACTGCATGAACACGAGATTCCAGATTTCGATGACTTGGTCGTTGTCCGTGTTGACCAGATCCTTTCCGGGAACTTTTGCGATTTCATCGTCCGGGCGAAGGTCGATGTGGATTTCGCTGCACGGGCCGCAAGGCCCCGTGTCGCCCATCTCCCAGAAGTTGTCGTGCTTGTCGCCGAGGATGATGTGGTCCTCCGGCATAAGTTTCATCCAAGCCGCCTTGGCCTCCACGTCAAGAGCAGTTCCGTCCTCGGCGCTGCCTTCGAACACGGTTGCGTAGAGTTTTGACTTGTCGATTCTGTAAACCTCCGTCAGCAGTTCCCAAGCCCAGCTGATGGCCTCGGCCTTGAAGTAGTCTCCGAAACTCCAGTTCCCCAGCATCTCGAACATCGTGTGATGCCTTCCGTCGTGTCCCACGGCTTCAAGGTCATTATGCTTCCCGCTGACCCTGAGGCATTTCTGCGAATCTGTCGCCCGCTTCATCTTGGGAACGCTGTTCCCGAGGAATATATCCTTGAACTGGTTCATTCCGGCATTCGTGAACATCAGCGTCGGGTCGTTCTTTATCACCATCGGTGCGGACGGTACGATTGTGTGTCCCTTGGATGCGAAGAAGTCCAAAAATTGCTGTCGAATCTCTTTGGCGGTGTACATATCTAAAAATCAATTAATTCGTGAATATTTCCCCGAACCATCCCGAAAATCCCTTGCGGAAAGGCACGGAATTGGCAAAATTATAACATTTTTCGGGATATATCGCAAAAAAGGGTATATTTGTAAGTTATGGGTAAGTATATTCTCAATCCAGAGACCTTGTTATATGAAATAAAGGAGGTTTCCTTGAAGTCGAAAGTCTTCAAGGGGTTGATGCTGTTCGCCGGAAGCGTGGCGATGTCGGTCCTTTACCTCTGGCTCTTCACGTCGGTCCTGGGGTATGATCTGCCCAAGACAGCGTTCCTGAAGGCGGAGCACGCCCGCTGGGACGCCAGGGTCGATCTTATGAACACAAAACTTGACCGTTATGAGGAAACTCTTGAGGCCCTCAGGGTCAGGGATGACGACATCTACAGATCCATATTCGGAATGAACGAGATTCCCTCCGAAGTCCGGAATGCCGGCATCGGAGGAGTTGACAGGTATGCGTTTCTCGACGGACTTGAGCCTGACGACAGGCTTAAGAACACCGTCATCCGCCTTGACCGCCTGACCCGGAAGACATACGTCCAAAGCAAATCCTTCGATGAGGTCGCCTCGGTGTCAAAGACTGCCGGCGACATGGCTTCTTGTATCCCGGCGATTCCGCCGGTAGTTCCGGACGAGTCCAAGTACAGGTTGTCCAGCCGGTTCGGCTACCGGTCCGATCCTTTCACCGGAAACGCCAAGATGCACACGGGACTTGATTTCGCAATGAAAATCGGCAACCCCGTCTATGCCACGGGTGATGGTGTAGTGGAGTCCGTGAAGTTCGAATTCTTCGGCTACGGTAACTCCATCACCATCGACCACGGTTTCGGCTACAAGACCATCTATGCCCATCTTAATTCCGTCAACGTCATCGAAGGTATGAAGGTCAAGAGAGGCGACTGCATCGCCGAGAGCGGAAAGTCAGGCCGTTCCAGCGGCCCTCACCTTCACTACGAGGTCGTCTATAAAGGGCAGAAGGTGAATCCTGCCAATTATCTGGATCTCTCGATGTCCGCACAGGAGTATTCGGCGATGGTGCGGATGAGGGAGGATGAGTCGGGAGCGGCGTCGCGTTCAATGCGCCGTTCCTTCAGTGTCAGACGTCGTTAAAGCGGGAGTGCGATGGGCAAGAATGTGAGATATGAGTTTGACAAGACCAGAATGGAGTTCCGCAAGGTCTCGCATTCCGTGTGGAATATTCTTGGAAAGACCCTGAAGTATTTTTTGGTGACGGCTTCGTTGGCTGTCGTATATTATGTGGTCTTCTCGCTTGTGGTCAGCACGGATTCCGAGCGCAGACTGAAGAAGGAGAATCAGATGTACCGGAAGATGTACAAGGAAATCGCCGCCAAGGAGGAGCTTGTTGGTGACGTACTTGACGGCTTGAGGATGAAGGATGACGAGATATACCGCCGCCTTTTCAACTCAAACGCTCCGGACCTCGGTAACATATATTCCGAAAGCATTCTTTCCGATGTGGATTCTGTCCCAGACAGGGACATCGTTGAATATACCAGAAAACGGCTGGACGCCTTGTCGGACGCTTCCTCCAGGGTGGAGGACAATTTCCAAAGGATAATGGCCGCGATATCCTCGGACAGGGACAGTCTGCCGCCGCTGACCAATCCTCTGCCGGATTTCTCGTATGCCAGAACGGGGGCCTCGCTCGGTGACAGGATCAATCCTTTCTATAAGGTGTCCGTGTTTCACGGTGGTCTGGACCTGATTTCACAGCAGGGTGTTCCGGTGCTGGCCTCGGCTGGCGGAACGGTGAAGGAGGTGACGCATTCTTCCAAAGGCCTTGGGAATGTCGTCGTCGTCGATCACGGCAATGGCTATCAGACCCGCTACGCCCATCTTGAGAACACTCGTGTGTCAAAAGGACAGAAAGTGGCGCGCGGGCAGCAGGTCGGACAGGTCGGGATGTCCGGCAACTCTTTCGCCCCTCATCTTCATTATGAGGTTCTGAAGGACACTCTGCGGTTGGATCCGTTGAACTATCTGTTCGCATCGATCAGCCCGGATGACTATATGAGAATGCTGTTTCTGTCCGTGAACACCGGACAATCAATGGATTAATGTTTAAACTTATCATAAATGGAGAAATTGTATTACACAATCGGAGAGGCTGCGGACATCCTCGGAGAAAGCACTTCCCTTGTGAGATTCTGGTCCAATTCATTCCCGAAATATATCAAGCCGAAAAGGAACGCTAAAGGTAACCGGCTTTTCACTGCCGATGATTTGGATTGCCTGAAGCAGATTCATCTGCTGGTCAAGGAGCAGGGACTGACCCTTGAGGGGGCCGCCAAGAAGATGGCCGCAGACCGTAAAAAGGTCGATGGCCGTGTAAAGGCATTGGACAGCCTGAAAGAAATCCGCCGGCAGCTTGTGGAGGTCAAGAAATCCTTATGATATGAAAGTCAAGGACATCACTTCGGCCATTGAGGCTTTCGCCCCATTGTCCATTCAGGAAAGCTGGGACAACAGCGGCCTGATCATCGGTTCCCCCGAGCGGGAGGTTCACGGAATCCTCCTCGGTTTTGACTGCACGGCGGAACTGGTGGACGAGGCCGTGGAGCGCGGCGCGGACTTGATAGTGACTCACCATCCTTTGATATTCGGAGGCATAAAGAAAATAGCTCCCGAGGATCCGGTAGGCCTTGCGGTCCTGAAAGCGGCCGCAGCCGGAGTCGCAGTGTATGCGGCGCACACCACCGCCGACAAGGTTCTTGCCGGAGTGAGCGGTGCGATGGCCAGGCGGCTGGGTCTGAGGGACATTCAGATACTTGACGAGGATCCCGGAGGCTACGGGCTCGGTGCTGTGGGGAACCTTCCGCAGCCGATGGGAGGCGGGGAATTCATCGAATATGTCAAGTCTCGCTTCGGCCTTAAGGTCGCGAGGTGCTCGCGTGTTCCGGATATCCCGGTGGAAAGGGTCGCTATGTGCGGCGGCTCGGGCGGCTCCCTGATCGGAAACGCCTGTGCGGCGGGTGCACAGGCCTATCTTTGCGGCGACATTTCCTATCATCATTTCTTCACCACTAAGGATTTCATGGTCATCGACATAGGCCATTTTGAAGGAGAAGTGGAGATTGTGGAAATATTATTTTCTCTGTTAAGGAAAAAATTTCCTAACTTTGCAATCTCTACCAGCGTGAGGCTGGAGACAAGTAATCCGGTATTTTATTATTAGTCAGATAGCTATATGGCAACTAAAAAAATCAAGAAAGTCGAGACCCCGATAGACCAGAGGGAGACATTCGTTTCCCTTCAGAAGAACTTCGCTGACTCCGAAATCAGCGTTGAGGAAAAGCTTAAGACGCTCTACGCCCTTCAGGAGGCGGATTCCGCGATTGACAAGATTATGCAGATGCGTGGTGAGCTCCCGTCAGAGGTCGAGGCTCTTGAGAATGAGATAGCGGACCTGAAGGCCCGTCAGGCTCAGGATGTCGCTGTCATCGAGGCTTACAATCAGACAATTGCCGAAAACAGGCAGAACATTGTTGACTGTGACGCCCAGATAGACAAGTATCAGCAGCAGCTGAACGACATATCAAACAGCCGTGAGTATGATTCAATTAATAAAGAGATTGAGAATCAGGGGCTTCTTCGTCAGATAGCTCAAAAGAACATCAATGATGCGAAGACGGCCGTCGCCGAGAGGAAGGAGGACATCGAATCGTTGAAGGACTTTATTTCGGTCCGCAACGATGACCTTAAGGCCAAGAAGGAGGAGCTCGCCACCATCGTCGAGTCAACGTCCAAGGATGAGAAGAAGCTCCGTTCCGTCAGGGAGGACTGCGCTAAGAAGATCGATCCGAGGACAATGAGCGCATACGACCGTATCCGCGGCAGCGTCCACAACCATCTCGCCGTCGTCTCAGTTTACAACGGCGACTCTTGTGGAGGATGCTTCAACACCATCACTCCTCAGCGTCTCGTGGACATCGCTTCCAACAGGAAGCTCATCATCTGCGAGCATTGTGGCAGAATCATTGTCAATCCAGACTTTGAATAAGAATCTGTTTTCTAAGGTCTCATTCAATTCCGGACTATATGCCTGACCAGACTGGAAAGACGACCAGAAAAAAGGCCAAGGCAGTCAACCTTGACACACTTGGGCTTGAGATGGGAAACAAACCGCCTCAAGCTCTTGAAGTCGAAGAGGCTGTCCTTGGAGCAATGCTTATCGAGCCCTCGGCAGTGGACACGGCGCTTGAGGAACTCTCTGCTTCCTGCTTCTACGATCCTCGTCACCGGATGGTTTTCGAGGCTATGAGCGAGCTCGTGAACGAGCATATGCCGGTTGACATCATCACCACCAGCACAAAGCTTAGGGAAAAGGGTAATCTTGAGGCCGTGGGCGGCCCGGTGGCTCTCGCGGGTCTTTCCGAGAAGGTCGGCGCCGCCGCACACATCGAGTACTATGTCCGGATTCTGAAGCAGAAGAGCATTCAGAGAGAGCTTATCACCGCGGCGTATGAGATCCTGAAGCAGTCTTATGATGACTCCGTGAAGGTCGATGACCTGATAGACCAGGCGCAGTCCAAGATCTTCAACGCCATTCAGAACAGCCAGAAGAAGGACTTGCAGGATATCGGGTCTGTGATCAACGAGGCTATGAAGGAGATTGAGAACAACCAGAAGGTCTCCGGACTCAGCGGTGTCCCTTCCGGCTACCAGTCTCTTGACAGGGTGACCCGGGGATGGCAGAAGTCCGACCTGATCATCCTGGCGGCAAGGCCGTCCGTCGGAAAGACGGCGTTCGCCCTTAATCTGGCCAGAAACGCGGCTGTTGACTACCATCAGCCTGTGGCGGTGTTCTCACTTGAGATGTCCGCGCTTCAGCTCGTGATGCGACTGATGACTACCGAGTCCGGTCTGCCGGCCGACAAACTGAAGGGAGGAACCAAACTGGAGCCTTGGGAATGGCAGCAGCTGGAGACCAAACTTGCGGCCTTGTCGAAGGCTCCGCTTTACATAGATGACACTCCCGGCATTCCGTTGATGGAGTTCAGAACCAAGATAAAGAGGCTTGTGAAATCCAAAGGCGTGAGGCTGGTGATAGTGGATTATCTTCAGCTTATCCAGGGTCCCACGGAACTTCGGGGAATGCGCGAGCAGGAAGTGGCGGCGATTTCCAGAACATTGAAGGCTACTGCCAAGGAACTTAACGTTCCGATCATCGCGCTGTCCCAGTTGTCACGCGATGCTGTCAAGCGGCAGGGAAGCAACGGCAAACCTCAGTTGAGCGACCTTCGCGAGTCCGGTTCAATCGAGCAGGACGCCGATATGGTGATATTTATCCATCGTCCTGACTATCTTGGACTTGCGGAGACCCCGGGAGGGAAGGAAACCACACAGATCATCATTGCCAAGCACCGTAACGGCGAGGTGTGCGACATCGATATGCTTTTCAAGGCCGATCAGGTTCGTTTTGTCGAGCCCGGAGAGTCCCTGACAGCGATCGCGGAGTCGATGGACGGGACCGAGTCGGCGATGAATTCGGCGATGAACAACGAGTTTGACAATAACACTGAATTCTGATGAAACTTACGGGACTCTTCGGCGCTTTCGCCGCAATATTCACCCTCTCGTCCGCAGTCGCATACGCCGGCGGCGAGGGGAAGTGCATTCCGGTAAAGAAACTGAGCGAGGAGAGTCTTGCTTTCAAAGGTGGGGAGAAACTGGTTTTCACCATCCACTACAAATGGGGGATCATCAATGCGGATGTGGCTCAGGCAACGCTCAAGGTTGACACAATGGTTTTGAACGGCAATAAAGTCTTTCACGCCTCTTTGACGGGCAAGACACAGAAGTTCTACGAGAAGTTCTTCCGTGTCAAGGAGGAACTCGACTCCTGGTTCACCCGTGACGGACTGGCTCCGGTGAAGTTCACGAGGTTCGCCAGGGAGGGGAAATATACCTGCACCAATCTCTATTCTTACGCCCGTACGCCGGACGGTAGCGGGCAGATCAACGCTTCCCTGAGCAATTCAAGGAAAGGCGAGTTCTCCGCCACGCTGCCTCTGGACAAGTGCACATACGACATTCCGTTGATGTATTACGTCCTTCGTAACATTGATTTGGCGCAACTGAAGGAAGGGGCTGACTATCCGATGACCTTCGCGGTTGACGATGACGTCTATACCCTGCATTTCAGGTACTTTGGCAAGGAAGTGAAGGATATCCCGGAAATAGGTCCGGTCAGATGCCTGAAATTCAGTTTTGAGGTGGTCACCGGCGAGGTGTTCTCCGGTGAGTCCGATCTTTTCGGATGGTTCTCCGATGATGACAACCGGATTCCGGTCTGGTTCACGGCTCCGCTGAAGGTCGGTCGGGTCCAGGGACGGCTGAGGAGTTACTCGGAACTCAAGAATCCGTTTTCTTCAATGATGGAATAGGATGGCGGTAGAGGAAGTCTCACATAAAGGCAGGGTCGTTTCGGTCGGGAAAGACAAGGTGTCTGTCCAGATTGTCTCTGAATCCGCCTGCTCCGCCTGCCACGCCGCCGGTCTCTGCGGAGCGGCGGAATCGAGGAAAAAGATTGTGGAAGTGCCTGTCTATGGTGACCGTTCATATTCGATAGGTCAGGAGGTGGAGGTTTGCCTGGCAAGGAAGATGGGACTCAAGGCAGTCCTGTTTTCTTATGTGATTCCTTTGATCATATTACTTTTTTTAGTGTTATCTTTGTCGGGATTTGGACTCGGCGAACTGGTCTGCGGGCTGGCTTCGGTCGGGGGAATAGCGTTGTATTACCTCATACTCTACTTCTGCAGGGAACGCCTCGCGGAGGGGTATGTGTTTTATATTCGGAAATAACTGATTAATTAGCTTTTATTTGGCTTTATGACAACAACTATCATCTGGACCATCGTAGTCATCACGGGGCTTGGCCTCCTGTTGGCGTTGGCCCTTTACCTTGTCGCACAGCGATTCAAGGTCGAGGAGGATCCGCGCATCGAGGAGGTTGAGAGTGTTATGCCCGGAGCGAACTGCGGCGGTTGTGGCTTCGCCGGATGCCATGCGTTCGCCGAGGCTGCCGTGAAGGCCCCGAATCTGGACAACAACTATTGTCCTGTCGGAGGCAATGAGACAATGAAGAAGGTTGCCGCTATTCTTGGCTACGAGGTCAAGGAAAAGGCGCCTATGGTGGCTGTGGTGCGCTGCGGCGGCACCTGCGCCGCCAGACCAAGGACTAATGAATATGACGGAGTGGCCTCCTGCAAGGTCAAGGCCGTCCTTTACGCCGGCGACACCGGATGCGCTTTCGGTTGTCTCGGCTGCGGGGATTGCGCCGCCGCCTGCCAGTTCGGCGCCCTTTCGATGGATTCGCAGACCGGTCTTCCGGTTGTGGATCAGGAGAAGTGCACGGCCTGCGGAGCCTGTGTGAAGGCCTGTCCGAAGTCCATCATTGAACTCAGGGCCAAAGGCCCGCGCGGAATGAGGGTTTTCGTTTCCTGCGTGAACAAGGACAAGGGTCCGGCCGTGAAGAAGGCCTGCTCGGCGGGCTGCATCGGCTGCGGAATCTGCGCCAAGACCTGCACACACGACGCCATCACGGTCGAGAACAATCTGGCTTACATTGATTTCGCCAAGTGCAAGCTTTGCCGCGAGTGTGAAGCTATGTGTCCTACCGGTGCGATTGTGGGGGTGAATTTCCCTAAACCGCTGGATAAGGATGCCGTCAAGGCCCGTGTCCAGGAACGTCAGAAAAAGGCCAGAGAGGCTGCCGCCGCTGCCGCTGCGGTAAAGAAGGAGGAACAGAACAATGGCTAACAGAACATTCTCAATCGGAGGCGTGCATCCGGATGACGCCAAGATTTCGTGCGGCTGCGCAATCGAGGCTCTTCCTTTGCCTCAGACCGTTTATATTTCCCTTTCCCAGCACATCGGCGCTCCGGCAAAGCCTGTTGTCGCCGTGGGAGACAAGGTGAAGGTCGGCCAGCCGATCGCCGAGCCGGGCGGATTCGTGTCCGCATTCATCCACTCTTCCGTTTCCGGCACCGTGAAGTCGATCGGCCCGCGCAAGGATCTTGCCGGCAACACCCAGACTTACATCGAAATCGCCGTTGAAGGAGATGAATGGGTTGAAGGCATCGACCGTTCCGAAACCCTTGTCACAGAGATTCCGGAGGACGGGAAGGCCATCATCGAGAAGATCCGTCTCGGCGGAGTCGTCGGACTCGGCGGAGCGACCTTCCCGACCCACGTTAAACTGACCCCGCCTCCTGGCAAAAAGTGCGAGATGCTTATCATAAACGGTTGCGAATGCGAGCCTTACCTCACGTCCGATTTCCGTACCCTTCTTGAGAAAGGGGAGCAGGTAGTCATCGGAACCGCACTGATCAAACAGGCTCTCGGTGTGGCAAACGCCACCATCGCCATCGAGGACAACAAGCCGGAGGCTGTCGGGCATATTCAGGAAGTGCTTGCGCAGTTGAAAGGCAAGTCTTCAAAGTTCGAGGGCATCGAGGTGCTTTCTTTGATGAAGAAATATCCGGAAGGTGGTGAGAAACAGTTGATTGATGCTGTGATGCACCGTCAGGTGAAGTCCGGCGGACTGCCTATAGATGTAGGCGCAGTCGTTCAGAATGTCGCCACCGCGCTTGCTGTCTATGAAGCCGTGCAGAAGAACAAACCGCTGATTGACAACTCTGTGACCGTTACGGGCGAGTGCTTCCCTAAGCAGGCGAACCTGCTCGTGAGGGTCGGAACTCCGCTCCGTCACATTGTGGACTATCTCGGAGGTGTTCCCGAGAACGCGGCGAAAATCATCAGCGGCGGCCCTATGATGGGCAAGGCTGTCGCCAACCTTGACGCAGCCACTCTAAAGGGGACCGGGGCTCTGCTCTTCCTTACGGAGGAACAGACCAAGAGACATCCGGAAGGTCATTGCATCCGTTGCGGAAAATGTGCCGACGCCTGCCCTATGGGTCTGGAGCCGTTCCTGCTTTACCGTCTGGCCAAGGCCGGAGACACGGATGCCCTGGAGGCCAACGCCGCTCAGGACTGCATCCAGTGCGGATGTTGTCTGTACACCTGTCCTTCCTACATTCCGCTGCTGGACATCATCAGTATGGCGCGAGGTCAGGTTATGGGAATAATGAAGGCTCGCGCGGCCGCCGCCAAGGCCGCCGCTGAAGCCGCAAAAGCAAAAACTTTGTAAGAATATGGAAAGATTGTTGGTTTCACCGTCTCCGCACCTTCATTCCAAGACCACCACACCGGTCCTGATGAGGGATGTCGTGATCGCCTTGATTCCGGCGGTTGTGGTCTCGGTCGTGTTTTACGGCCTCGCCGAACTGCTGGTTCTGGCTGTCAGCGTCATCTCCTGCGTGGCGCTGGAGTATCTGATCACTAAATATCTGCTTAAGGCTCCGTCCACAGTCGGCGACTGGTCGGCCGCCGTGACCGGCATCCTGCTGGCTCTCAACCTCCCTTCCACGACTCCGTGGTGGGTTGTGTTCATCGGCGCTGTTGTCGCCATCGGAATCGCGAAGATGACCTTCGGCGGTCTGGGACAGAATGTATTCAATCCTGCCCTCGTGGGCCGTGTGTTCCTGTTGATTTCATTCCCTACCTATATGACCAACTGGGTCATCCCTGATGGTCTTTTCGGGGCTGGCCTGACCGATGCGGTCAGTGGGGCGACACCGCTTGGTATCATCAACGAGGGCCTTATGAAAGGGGAGTCCGCCGCTGACCTGATTGCTCAGAACAGCTTCACCGCCTCCCGGATGCTTTTCGCCAACATAGGCGGATCCGCCGGAGAGGCAAGCGCCATCGCCATACTGATAGGGTTCGTCTATCTGCTTGTCCGCAAGGTCATTAAGCCGTGGATCACCCTGTCCATTCTTGGAACCGTTGCTGCGCTGTCTTGCGTCTTCTGGCTGGTTGATCCGTCACAGTACACAGGTCCGCTGTTCAACCTTCTCACCGGCGGTCTTCTCCTCGGTTCCTGCTTTATGGCGACCGACTATGTGACCTCTCCGATGAGTACGAAAGGCGGGATCGTCTTCGGTGTTGGAATCGGTTTCATCACCTTGATGATCAGGTATTTCGGCTCTTATCCTGAAGGAGTAAGCTTCGCTATTCTCATAATGAACTCCGTGGTTCCGCTTCTCAATAAGTGGTTCCATCAGAAAAAATACGGGAGGGCTTAGGTTATGGCTGTAAAATCAAATCTCACCACGATGGTGGTCTGCCTGACAGTCGTCAGCCTCGTCTGCTCCGCTCTTCTTGGCGGAATGTACGCCCTGACAGCCGAGCCAATCGCAAAGGCCAACGCAGACATCCTCAAAGCCTCCATCGGAGCTGTGCTTCCACAGGGAGGCGAACTCTCCGAGGCAAAGCCAATCGAAGTCGGAGGACAGGCTTCTGAATATTATGTCAGCACCGTGGACGGCGTTCCTGCGGCATACGCCGTGAAATCCACAACCGTGGGTTTCGGCGGCCCGCTCGTCCTGATGGTCGGCATCACCGCCGACGGAGTGGTTTACAACACGTCCGTCCTGTCGCACAACGAGACTCCCGGGCTCGGAGCCAAATGCAACACCGACGAGAAGTTCATGAACCAGTTCAAGGGCTTCGACCCTGCGTCCAAGAGCCTTGCGGTAAAGAAGGACGGCGGCGATGTGGATGCCATCACAGCCTCCACAATCACTTCCAGAGCTTATGCGCTGGCCATTGACAATGCCGTGAAGGCTTTCAATTCAATCAAAGGAGAATAGGCTATGAGCAGCAATAAACTGAATATTTTCACAAAAGGTTTCCTGAAGGAAAACCCGACTTTTGTACTGCTTCTGGGGATGTGTCCTACGCTGGCGACCACAACCTCGGCCATCAACGGCCTGAGTATGGGACTCGCCACCCTTTTTGTTCTGGTGCTCTCGAACATCGCCATCTCGGCGATTGCGCCTGTGGTTCCGGACAAGGTGCATATCCCTGTCTATATCGTGGTCATCGCCGCCTTCGTGACGATTCTCCAGTTTGCGATGCAGGCCTATACCCCGGCGATGTACGCTACCCTAGGTTTGTTCATTCCGCTCATCGTGGTGAACTGCATTGTCCTTGGACGCGCCGAGGCTTTCGCCAACAAGAACGGAATCCTTGACTCCGCCTTGGACGGGCTTGGAATAGGTCTGGGCTTCACCCTTTCGCTGACTGTTCTGGGAATCGTGCGCGAGATTCTGGGCAGCGGCTCCATTTTCGGCTTCAAGTTCATCTCCGGAGACGGAATGCTCGCATTCGTGATGGCTCCGGGAGCGTTCCTCGCCCTCGGCTACCTTATGGTTCTGTTCAACAAAATCGCTAAAAAGAACTAAGTTATGGAATATTTCCTCATTATAATCTCGGCGATATTCGTCAACAACGTCATGCTCGCCCAGTTTCTGGGCACGTGTCCGTTTCTGGGTGTCTCCAACAAGATTTCCACGGCGACCGGTATGGCCGGGGCAGTGTGCTTCGTGATCACCCTCTCGACCTTGGTGACCTATCTCATCAACCAGTACATTCTGGCGGCCTGCGGACTTGAGTTCCTTCAGACCATCGCCTTCATTCTGGTGATCGCGGCTTTGGTGCAGATGGTGGAGATTGTGCTGAAGAAAATCAGCCCTTCCCTCTATCAGGCTCTTGGAATCTACCTTCCTCTGATCACCACGAACTGCGCCGTCCTCGGTGTGGCTCTCAACGTGGTCACAAAGGAGTTTGCCTTCGGCGGTCCGGCACATATGCTGAACCTGGCCGAGTCCGTGGTCTATGCCTTCGCTACCGCTGCGGGCTACGGAATGGCTCTCGTGCTGTTCGCCGGCCTGAGGGAACACCTCGATTTGAATGACGTTCCGAAGCCGTTCAAAGGCGTCCCGATCGCCCTTGTCACTGTCGGGATTCTTGCGATGGCCTTTATGGGATTCTCCGGTTTAGTATAGATTTTGTAGAAATCAACTGCCTTGTTAAGAAACAGCTTTCTAAGTTTCATTAATTTTTAATGGTTATGAAAAAGGCATTTTTGGTTCTTGCGATTTTGGTAGGTTCCGTGGCTCTTACGTTCGCTCAGCCTAAGTCAATCGGCGGGCGGCTCGGCAACTATGGAGTTGATGTCAGTTACGAGAACTATGTTTTCGGAGGCGCGGACTTCCTTGAGTTCGGACTGGGACTGGACAATGGATTCAGTACAAGCTCATTCCACGTGGACGGCATCTATAACTTCATGATCCTTCAGCCGGATTGGACATCTGTAGGTCATTGGGGATTCTATGCCGGCCCCGGAGCCAGTGTCGCGGTCTGGAAGAATGACGATGACGAGAACACCGTCTATGCCGGATTCCTGGGTAATGTCGGATTGGAGTACACATTCGACTTCCCGCTTCAGTTGTCGGTTGATTTCCGTCCGAGACTGATGTTCGGTGACGGTGGTGTCAGAGGAGACGGGCCTTTCACTTTGGGTGTCGGAGTCCGCTATGTATTCTAAAATCTGATGGAATAAGAAGCTGTTAAAAAATGGTTCCCGCATTTTATTATGCGGAATTTTCGAGACAGTTTCGGCTT
>CAVCPY010000229.1:0-6937 GCA_963604245.1 Eggerthellaceae bacterium | reverse complement strand
GTGTACTGGACGTACACGACCGATGAGAAAAGGAATATAGTCAAAAAAGACACATAAAGATTACCAAGTTATTTTTTAACGCTTACTATGTTCCCTGATGTAGAGAGCGGCCAGTACTTCTTCCGTCTGTCAGGCTCTCTCGATTCGCCTTGCGACCACTCCGATTGCTTTGGAAGGGCAGACCAGACGGCACAGGTGGCAGCCCACACACTTCTTCCCGTCAAGACGCGGCAGTCTGGTCTCGATGTCAAAGTCGATGGCCTGATGGCCTCCGTCGTAGCAGGAGATGTAGCATCTTCCGCAACCGATGCACTTCTCCCTGTTGAATAGCGGCAGCAGGACTGTGTCCCTTTCCAGTTTGTTGTGGGCCACAATTGAGTCCACGGCCGCGCCGATGAGTGATTTCACATCCTTGAAGCCTTTGACTTTGAGGTAGTACTTCAGACCATCCACAAGGTCGTCTATTATGCGATAGCCGTACTGCATCACGGCGGTCGTGACCTGAAGGCTTCCTGCGCCAAGCGTGATGAACTCCAGAGCGTCCACCCAGTTCTCGATTCCTCCCATCCCGCTCAGGTGCATTCCGCCGAGGTCCTTGCTCCTTGCCAAGTCCGAGATGAAGCGCAGTGCGATCGGCTTGACCGCTTGGCCGGAATATCCGCCCACGATGGAACTCCCGTGAACGTCCGGTTCGGCGACAAGGGTGTTGATGTTGACTCCCGTGATGCTGTTGATGGTGTTGATCGCCGCTATTCCGTCGGCGCCGCCCTTTTTCGCGGCCACGGCCATCGGAACCATATCGGTCAGGTTCGGGGTCATCTTCGCCAGTACCGGCAGCCTTGTGCCCCGCCTGACGGCGCGCGTGAATTTCTCGATCAGCGCGGCATCCTGCCCGATAGTTATCCCAAGCGAGTCGGACTCCATATTCGGACAGGAGAAGTTGCACTCCACGGCGTCAGCCCCTGCCAGCTCGCATTCTTGGGCAAGGTCAGCCCACTCCTTTTCGTTCTGTCCCATTATCGAAGCCACAATCACCTTGGAAGGGAAATCCGCCTTCAGTCTGCGGAAGATTTCCATATTCTCCTCGACACTGTGGTCGGAAAGCTGTTCGATGTTCTTGAATCCGCAGAAAGAGTTCGAGTGGTTGGTGACGGTGGAGAAACGCGGCGAGGCCTCGTGCTGGGGGAAGGTGCAGATGGTCTTGAACGCGGCTCCCGCCCACCCTGCCTCGAAAGCCTTGGCGCACATCTCATAATTGCTGGCCACTACGGAAGAGGAAAGCAGGAACGGGTTTTCCAGCTTCACTCCGCACAGGTCGGCGGTGATGTCCGGCTCCCGGGGAACCAAAAAAGCCCCGCGGAGCTGCGTCTCAGTCACAATACCGGACTCCACAGTGGCTTTGGCGCCTTCATAAAGGGCGGTCACGATGCTCTTTATCCTGACCGGAGAACTTTTCCGGCCCAGCACGCAGGCTGCCTCGCAAGGAGCGTCGCAGTCAAGGCATCGCTCTCCGCGGGCCTTTTCGAGCGCGCCCATTCCGTTACGGAAATAGATGGAGCGGAGAATATCCCCGACCGGGAGACCTTTCACACAACTTTTAGTACACGGAGCGTCGCAGCAGAGCAGACACCGGTTCAACTCTGACATGTCAACGAGGGGATAGGATACCACTTTGTTATCTTTCATAATGATTGCGTATTATCAGTGACGGTGATGTTTTCGACTCCTGTCGCCTTAAGGACGGCGACCAGCGAGTCCACCTGTGACCTGTCGTCGAACGGACCTACCGTGAACACGACCGAGCCTTCCTCCACACTCTTGATGAGGTCCTTGTCGGTACGCTCGTGAATGGCGGCGATGGCCTGCTCGGACAGGGACTGACCATCCTCCGGATAGATTTTGACCATCATCAGGGTTACGGCCTCGGACTCCATTTCGCGGGCTTTGGAGACGCTGATGCTCTGTCCGTTGAGGAACGCATCGATCTGGGCGTCACGGAAGCCTCTCTTTTTCACCTTGTTAAGATTGGAGAGAACATCCTTGTAGGATTTGAAAAGTCCAACCGAGTATGCGAGCCTGCCGGAGGCCGTGGTTCTCTCGAACACGGGGCTCAGGCCGTTCAGGTCGGAGACTGACGCTTTTCTTGACAGAGTGAATATTCTTATCTGATAAATCAGCCCGTCCGGCAGGGTGTTGCTTTCGGCGAACCTGCCCTCGGGAAGAATCTTGAATGAATAGTCGAAAGTGGGTTTCGGCTTCAGGATGTCCAGATGAAGCTCCGGGCCGTAGCTGTTCTTGGAGAATGTGTAGCCGGAAGCCGCTCCGACTATCTCCTTGTCCGCCTCGGCCTGAAGTTTCCGGGTGTCGAGCACGATGCCGTTTGCAAGAAAGTCCATCTCAATGTTCTGGAGTTCCTTCACCGCGGTGTTAAGGGCGCTGTTCAGCGTCGGAAGCATCAGTTCCTTGTCGGTGATTTCGGCCGAGAGTCTGGCTTTCTCCTCCTCTGAAGCCGTGGACAACCCCGAACGCATCCTGTCCAGATTCTTTCCGAATCTCGTCACTGAATCGCGCAAGGCCCTTACCTCCCGCATCTTGTCCATATATTTCTTGGTGCCTTCGTCTGTCTGCCCGTTGCCGGAGACGGCGGAGTTGTCCATTCTGGACGGGTTGCCGACAGGCCGGAGATCCGCAAGCTCTCTCAACTCGTCCACCTCAGTGACCGCTTTCCGGACAGGCATTCCGTCATATTCAAGGACATAGATTGTGACACTGTCGCGGGCGCACCCGCGGTTTGAGGCGAAGATTGAATATTTTCCGTCGGCGGTGTTCACAAAAAGGAAGTCGTCGTAAGGCGACGAGTACGGGAATCCCATATTCACAGGCACATCCCAGTCGCCGGTCTCTTTGTTCCACTGTGAGACGTAAAGGTCGTAGCTGCCCATACCGTACAGGCCTTTGGATGCGAAGTACAGGGATTGCCCGTCCGGAGAGAGCATAGGGTAGATCTCGTCCGAGGAACTGGTCATCCGCTCGTTGATAAGAGCGGGAACAGACCACAGAGAATCAGACAGATGTGTGCAGTAGATATTCCTGATGCCCTCCTCATCCTTGGCTGAATAGTAAATGTCCCCGGCTCCATCGGGAACATAAATCGCGCGTGCGAGGCCCTCGCCTCCGAGCGAGTCGAGCTGGTTCGGGTTTTTCCTCCAGCTGAAATCTTGAAGTGGGTAGAACAGCAGGAAGTCCTGAAGCGGGAAAGTTTGTCTTGCCACAACGACAGGCTGGCTACAGAACCCCATCATATTCAGACCATTGCGCGCAAGGAGCAGATTCTCCTCCGCTTTTGCCGAAGCTGTCGAGTCCAGTGCCTCGACGGCGGCCTCGCAATAGATGACGGCCTCCGGGAAGTTGTATGCCATTCTGGATGAATCAGCTTTCATCAGAAGGCGGGTGGGGGAGACCTGCGCGTAAGCTCCGCTTCCGAAAGCGACCTGAGCGAGCAGGGTGAATATGCCGATGAATATCTTGTTCCTCATTCTGAAAAATCTTGGTGAATGCGTCTGCAAAAATAAGAAATACTTGGCAGATAATTTCTTTCTAAGAAAAAAATGCTAAATTTGTACCCTTATTTTTATGCGCAGAAATTAAAACAATAAAATAAAGTTTAAAATTATGCAAAGTAAAGGTTGGATAAGGCTTGTCGCCATTCTGCTTGCGATTGCTTCCATCTGGCAGCTCTCCTTCACAGCGGTGACTTCCATCCAGGAAAAGAAAGCGGAGAAATTCGCCGAGAAAGCGGCCCAGGCGGCGCGCAATTCGGCGTCTTTCGCTCAGGTTCCTGAAAATGACCAGGCCTACTATCTGGATTCTATCAGGAAGGAACAGAACAGGGTATTCATTGACTCCATCTCTTCGAAGAAGGTTTTCCTCTGGAACACCTACAAGGAGTGCAAGGCCAAGGAGATCAACCTCGGTCTGGACCTCAAGGGTGGTATGAACGTTATGCTGCAGGTGCAGCTTCAGGATCTTGTGAAGGCCATATCCGGCAATAATATGGATCCGGCGTTCCAGAAGGCTCTAGCCCTCGCCAAGGAGCGCAGCGTCAATTCAAGAGAGGATTACATCACCCTTTTCGCCGCCGCTTGGAAAGAAGTGAGCAACGGACAGCCACTTGCCCAGATTTTCGGAACCTACGAGATGAAGGACAAGATCACTCCGGCATCCTCCGACGCAGATGTCATCAGCGTCATCCGCAGCGAGGCCGAGAGCGCCGTGGCGAACTCGTTCAATGTGCTCAGAAGCCGTATCGACCGTTTCGGCGTCACCCAGCCGTCCATCCAGAAACTCGGTAACAGCGGGCGTATTCTCGTGGAGCTCCCGGGAGTGAAGGAGCCTGAACGTGTGAGAAAACTTCTTCAGGGCACCGCATCCCTCGAATTCTGGGAGACCTACACCGCTCAGGAACTTTCCGTGTATCTCAATGAAGCCAATACGAAACTGGCCGAGATTCTCGCCGACGAGTCTGACTCCGTCGCCGTTGCGGAATCCGCTGAGGCGGATGCTGCCAAGGACGGGGTTGACTCTCTTCTCAATTCTGAAATCGCCAAGAATCAAGGGAATTCCGCAGAGCTTGACGCTTACAGGAAAGCCAATCCTCTCTTCGCAGTACTCAGCCCGTCCGGAGCCAACAACGCCTGCATAGGTTTCGCCGCTGCGATTGACACCGCAAAGGTCAACAGGTATCTTTCGATGCCTCAGATTGCCGAGATATTCCCAGCGGAGTTCAAACCGATGTGGTCTGTAAAGCCTTCCGAATATGTTCAGGGTGACAACATCTTCGAACTCGTCGCCATCAAGGCCACCTCAAGGGACGGCAGGGCGAAACTTGACGGAGGTGTGATAACCGACGCGCGTGTGGTTTACGACCACGGCTCAAACGGTGAGCCTTCAGTCTCGATGACAATGAACGCCGAAGGCGCCAATGTCTGGGCCCGGATGACCAGCGACAATGTCGGAAAGCAGATAGCCATCGTCCTTGACGATATGGTGTATTCATACCCTAACGTACAGAACGCCATCACGGGAGGAAGCTCCTCAATCACCGGCCACTTCACACCGGACGAGGCCACCGACCTTGTGAACGTCCTCAAGTCCGGTAAGCTTCCGGCTCCGGCAACCATCATCCAGGAGCAGGTTGTCGGACCTTCCCTCGGCGCCAAGTCAATCAACGCCGGTATGGTCTCGTTCGCCATCGCGTTCCTTCTGGTTCTCGTTTATATGATTTTCTTCTATCAGGGTGCGGGTGTGGCCGCTGACTTCGCCCTCCTCTGCAACGTGCTTCTCCTCTTCGGTGTACTCGTCTCGTTCGGAGCGGTGCTGACGCTGCCGGGTATCGCGGGTCTTGTACTGACGATGGGTATGGCCGTTGACGCCAACGTAATCATCTACGAGCGAATCAAGGAGGAGCTTGCCGCCGGCAAGGGCATCGGCAAGGCTGTGGCCGACGGCTACAGCAACGCCTACTCCGCCATCATCGACGGTCAGGTGACCACCCTCCTTACAGGTATCGTCCTCTTCTTCTTCGGTTCGGGTCCGGTGCAGGGCTTCGCCACCACATTGATCATAGGTATCATCACCTCTGTCCTCACATCCATCTTCATCACCAGGCTCATCTTTGACGACCGCATCGAGAAGGGCAAGAAGATCACCTTTGAGAACGACCTCACCAAGAACTTCCTCAAGAACACCCATGTTGACTTCATCAACCTCCGCAAGTGGTCCTACTCCATTTCCTGTGCGTTGATTGTCATCTCTATTGTCTCAATCTTCACCAAGGGCTTCACCTACGGTGTTGACTTCACCGGCGGACGTACCTATGTGGTTCGCTTCGACCAGCCTGTCACAGCCGAGCAGATCCGCGAGGCGGCGTCTGTCGAGTTCGACGGAGCCGTCGAGGTCAAGCAGTTCGGCGGCGAGAGCCAGATGAAGATCACGACCCAGTACAAGAACGAGCAGGAGTCAACCGAGGTTGACGCGGAGGTTGAGGCCAAGCTTTACCACGCCTTGAAGCCGTTCTTCGCCGAGAAGGACATCACAATCGACGAGTTCAAGTCAACCGTAGAGAACCCTAACGGTATCATCTCGTCCGACAAGGTCGGCCCTACGATAGCCAACGATATGAAGAGAGACGCCATCGTGGCCGTCATCCTCTCCCTGCTTGTCATCTTCGCTTACATTGCGTTCCGTTTCAAGGGCTGGACGTGGGGACTTGGCGGAGTCGTTTCACTTGCCCACACGGCTATCATCGTGATCGGTTTCTTCTCCTTGTTCTCCGGAATCCTGCCGTTCAACCTTGACGTTGACCAGACGTTCATCGCGGCCATCCTGACCATCATCGGTTACGCCATCAATGACAACGTGGTCATCTTCGACCGAATCCGTGAGTACAGGACGCTGCATCCGAATATGGATGTCAAGACGAACGCTAATCTGGCCGTCAACGCTACCTTGACCCGTACCATCAACACCTCCGCTTCGACCCTCGTCACTATGCTCGCCATCGCGATCTTCGGAGGAGAGTCCATCAGAGGTCTTTCGGTTGCCCTTATCCTTGGTATCTGCATTGGTACCTACGCTTCCATCTTCATCGGTACACCGGTGATGTACGATGCGACCATCTGGAATCAGAAGCGCCTTGCCGCCAAGAACGGCACAACTGCCAAATCCTCAAAGAAATAATCTTTGACAAATGAATATGCTAAAGCGCCGGCCCATTGGGTCGGCGCTTTAGTTTCATGATTTCAGATTCAGACCATAGCTGGGTCTTGTACATTCAGGAAATATTTCATATAATTGCAAAAATCTAGACCAACAAATTATTTTAGTGATGATGAAAAAATAAGTTGGTAAGTTTTTGTGAAGGATTTTTGCGGATAAA
>CAVCPY010000228.1:0-2614 GCA_963604245.1 Eggerthellaceae bacterium | reverse complement strand
GTAACAAAGTGCCTGTGACAAAATGCCTTATCTCACGTTCGGAGTGCATCGGCCGTGAATGCTCAGTTCACGTTACCCCCTCCCTAAATCCCTCCCCTCGGGGGAGGGAGTGTGCTCCGTCACCGCCGTGACGGGAAATAAGGAGTTTCGCACATACGAAACTTAAGTCATAAATATTCCGTTTAGAACGGTGAAAAGAAAGCCTTGGGCTTGCCTTCCTATTCTCAAGAGTTCCCGAGACCCTTGGCGTAGTGAGTCGGCTCCGCCCTTTTCGGTTTGGCGTCGGGGATGACGGCAGCGGCGGGGATTTTTTTCTTATAAGAATATATAAGAATCCCTATGCCGAGCAGCACGAACGGAATGCTGAGAATCTGTCCCATATCCAAAGCCATCGAGTTCTCGAATTCCACCTGAGGCTCCTTGATGAACTCTATGAGGAAGCGCATCCCGAAGCAGACGATGAAGAATATCCCGATGAAAGACCCTCGGTACATCCTGTCCAGTCTTTTGATGTAGAGCCAGATAAGGCCGAGGCCGAGAATCAGGTAGCTCAACGCCTCGTAAATCTGGGTCGGATGCTTCGGCTCGGTCTCTCCCCTGCGCTCGAAAACGAATCCCCACGGAAGATTTGTAACATCACCGTAAATCTCTGAATTACAGAGGTTTCCAAGCCTTATGAACGTCGCGGCGAACGCCACGGCTATCGCCAGATGATCAAGAATCCAGAGGAAATCGATGTGGTTCTTCTTGCCGTACTTGCCGGCGAACCACCACATACACAGAAGCAGCATCAGCGCTCCCCCGTGGCTGGCGAGTCCTCCGTGCCAGACAGCGAAAATCTCGCAGAAGCCTTTCCAAGAGCCGAAATAATAGTCGGGCTGATAGAATATGCAGTGTCCGAGGCGAGCCCCGACAAGAGTTCCAATCAGAAGGGTGTAGAGAAGCGGGTCAAGAAGAGCCTCATTGACCTTCTCCCTCCTGAAGAACTTCGCGAACATCCAGTAGCCAAGAATGAAACCGGAAACAAACAGGAGACCATACCACCTGACGGCGAACGATCCTATCCTGAATATCTCCGGATTCATATTCCAATGTACGAACAGGCAATCCATAGTCAATAATCACTTATCGTACAAAGATAGCGTATTTTTCGGATTCTCCGAACGGCTTCCTATTCGCGGATGGCGGCGATGCCCGGAAGATCCTTGCCCTCGATGGCCTCAAGCATCGCGCCGCCGCCGGTGGAGACATAGCTCACCTTGTCGGCAAAGCCGAGCTTTGTGACAGCAGCAACAGAGTCACCGCCGCCGACAAGCGAGTAGGCTCCGTTCTGGGTCGCCTCGGCGACGAACTCGGCGATCTTCTCTGTTCCGTGGGCGAAGTTAGGAAGCTCGAACACTCCGACAGGACCGTTCCAGAGGATGGTCTTGGAAGCAAGGATGATCTTCTTCCAGTTCTCAAGGGAAGCATCGGACGCGTCCATACCCTCCCAGTCGTCAGGAATGTTGAAGATGTCGAATGTCTGACGAGGAGTGTCGTTGCTGAACTCCTGACCGGAAACGGTGGCTACTGAAAGTGAGAGGTTCACGCCTTTCTCCTTGGCCTCCTTGATGATTTGCAGAGCATCAGGCATAAGCTCATCCTCGTGGAGTGACTTGCCGATGTGACCGCCCTGGGCCTTGATGAAGGTGTAGCCCATTCCGCCGCCGATAATCAGGTTGTCAACCTTGTCAAGCAGGTTCTTGATGACGCCGAGCTTGCTGGAGACCTTGGAACCGCCGATGATGGCGGTGAAAGGACGCTGTGCGTTCTGAAGGACGTTCTCGATGGCCTTCACCTCTTTCTCCATCAGGTAGCCGAACATCTTGTCGTTCGGGAAGTAGGCGGCGATGAGAGCCGTCGACGCGTGAGCCCTGTGGGCAGTGCCGAAGGCATCGTTGATGTAGCAGTCTGCGTAGGATGCGAGCTTCTTCACGAACTCCTTCTGGCTTGCCTTCACGGCCTTCTTGGCCTCGGCCTTCTCCTCGTCAGTGGCGTCGGCGGCAAGACCTCTCGGCTTACCCTCCTCCTCAGCGTAGAAACGCAGGTTCTCAAGCATCAGAACCTCGCCCGGCTTGAGAGCGGCGGCCTGTGCGTCTGCCTTCTGGCAGTCATCGGCGAACTGAACCGGAACGCCGAGGCATTCGGAGACGTGTGCAAGAATATGTTTGAGGGAGAACTTAGGGTCAACTCCCTTCGGACGTCCGAGATGAGACATCAGGATGAGGGAACCGCCCTCCGCAAGCACTTTCTTAAGTGTTGGGAGAGCCGCGCGGATGCGGGTGTCGTCTGTGATGTTGAAATCTCCATCGAGCGGAACGTTGAAATCCACTCTGACAATTGCCTTCTTACCTTTGAAGTCGTAGGTGTCAATGTGCTGTTGCATAACCTTATTATATTAAAAATAAAAACCGATAGAATTCGGGCGCAAATATAATAAAATTCAGTGGATTGGGCATCGGCCAGCCGGACTATAACGATTAAGAAGCTGTTTAAAAATAATTCCTCTTTTTTCTTATACGGCCTTTCCGGCCATTTTCATCTTTCTCATCGGTCACGTAACTACTGCTACGCT
>CAVCPY010000227.1:0-8097 GCA_963604245.1 Eggerthellaceae bacterium | reverse complement strand
TAAATTCAGACCAAAAAGACGAGCAAAAGCACCAAGTTATTTTTTAGGAATCACTTAACGCTTGCATAACAAAAACGTAAGCGCCTGTTGTCCGGGCTTTCGGTTTGGGTGAGCCTAATCCGGTGCTTATTTATTGGAAAACAGAGTGTCGCGGCTACTTCTCCCGTGGCAGGAAAGCAAAATGTCCCGGGATGTCACCGGTGGTGGCGCTCCATTTCCGTACTCCGGATTTCGAGTAGCAGTAAAGCGTGCCGCTGGAGGTGTAGTTCTTGGCGTCGGCGATGTAGATGTCTCCGTTGGTCGGATGGACCGCGATTCCGTATGGCGACACGATCTGGCTTTCGGTTCCGTCAGTTATGATCTTGCGTGATACGACACTGCCCCGAGAGGCGTCGATTATGGCGTAGGAGATTGTGCTGCTGGATGTGACGTAGTTGTACTCGCTACTGTAGATGTAGAGTGAATCATTGGCGATGGCTATGTTGGACACGGGAATATCCATCGCCTCGGCGACTTTGTACTGCGTTCCGTCTTTCTCAAGGCGGTACAGGTTCGATGCGACATCGACATAGTTGCCGTTTGACGACACCCACAGATTACCCTTGGTGTCGGCCTTGATGTGGCATAGGTTGATTGCGACATCGATCTTGTAAAGTTCTTTCATAGAATTCACATCGATGACTGAAACCGTAGAGTCATAATTCGGAGCCCTGTAGCCTCCGGAGTTCGCCACGTATGCGTTTGAACCTACAATTACAATCTCCTCCGGCTGATAGCCTACCTGCACCTCTCCCTCGATCCTGTAGGTGTTCAGATTGACTTTGAAGACCGATCCTTTGCGGTCGGCCTGGAATTCGGCGTCGGAACCGACATAGGCCGTGACATAGGCGTAGTTGTCCTTGAACGCTATGTATCGGCAGTTGGCGATGTCGATCTGCGTGATTCTTTCGGCCGTGTATGCGTCCATCACCTCGACCTTGTGCGAGCCGTTGATGACGGCGAACAGCCTTCCGTCATAAAACTGGAGGTCATTGCCCGTGTCTCCAAGACCTTTGACTACGGTCGGATTTTTTGCGGCGTAGATTCCACAGGCGTAGGAAGCCTCACGGTAGTCGAGAAAATCGATGTCGGCCTTGTTGCTTCCCATATTGCCCTCGTTGAGGACGTACATTCCCACAGGATCGGCGTCCGGGTCTGTCAGGAACCCCAGCGGACCGTAAACCGGTGGGACGATTGTCTCTTCCTTGCGGCATCCGCAAAGTGCCGCACCGAGGCACAGAATAAAAGCCGCAGCTTTGATGATTTGGTTAAAATGTCTCATAATGTATTGATTTAAAAATTAAAACTCGTGACTAACCTGCAGTTGGTTTTCGGCATCGGGTAGTTCAGCACCACGTCGTAGTCCTGACCGAAGAGATTGTTGATCTCGGCGGAGAACTTGAGGGTGCGGGTGCGGATGACGAAGGACTTCTGGAAGGAGAGGTCGCTGGTGTACCAAGGTTGGGTGTGGTTCCGGGGAATGTTCTCCTGCTGGTTGTAGCGCTCGCCGGTGTAGATGAAGCTGTAGTTCAGACCCCAACCTTTGTAAAAGAGCGACAGCACGGCCGAACCGCTGTGCCAAGGAATATACGGGATTTGATCCCGGTAATATGTGTCCGCCGGATTCGTGATATCTATCGCCTCCTGGTAAGTGTACTGGAATCTTGCCGTGGCCTCCACCTCTCCGAAAGCCCAGGCCGAGTTCAAGGCGATGTCAACTCCCTTGATGTCCACCTCTCCGAGATTGAGCATCGTCCAGCGGAACTGCTGACCTTTCGGATAGGCTATAATCTTGTCTGTGATGTGGTTATAGTAGGCGTCCACGGATGAATCAATCATCCGTAGAGCGGGCATATTCATAAAAAACTTGGTGTATTTCAGCCCGACGTTGAACTGCCCGGCATATTCGGGTTTCAGGGAGGCGTTGCCCATATCCGTGTAGTATAGGTCGTTGAATGTCGGCATCCGGAACATCCGTTTGTAGAACGCACGTACCGACAGGTCTTGTCTGCGGAGCGGCTTCCAAGATAGGAAGAATGCCGGAGTGGCCACCATCTTGTCCGGGGAAGCCTCGAACCGCTTCACCGTCTCGTGTACGAAATGGCCCAGAACGCTTGCCTGCCCCTTGACCCGCCCCCACTCGAAAGCCGTGGCCAGAGCCGCCATCTGCGTGTAGCGGGTAGGGTAGGGGAATGTGCCGTCGCTCTCGGTCGGCATATAGAATGTCGCGTCGAGGGTGTTCCACTGGAAGTCGTAGGCAAGCGAGACCTCCCAGTTGTCAAGTATGTTATAAAGGTTGGCGCAGGAGACGTACATTTCCTTCTGCCTGTAGGTGTTCTTGGTCTGGATCAGTTTCGCGTCCTGATTCTCGTAGTGGGTGTAGTCGGCGGCGTATTTGGCGTTGGCCAAAGACCTGAATTTCGGCGTCCACTTGTTGGTGAAAGTGCCTTGGATGAACGAGTTCCTGTCCCAAAGCCTCTCGCCGCTTCGGAACACGTTGTTCACGATCGCCCCCGGGATGCCCCTCTCGGAGTTGTAGGAATATGCCCGCACAGTCCAGCGTCCCTCGTCCAGAGTTCCGTGCAGCGCGGCCTCCAGCCTTGTGGCGTCGATGTCTCCGTTCTGACGCACGGCTGTGGTGTCGTAGGCGATTCCGCCAAGGGAATTCCTGCGGCGGTAACGGAACTTGTACTTGCCCGTGGCGTTGACCCACTCTCCGCTGCACGAGGCGCTCACAGCATCCGAAATCCTGTACTCGCTGCGGACGGACGGGTTGACAAGACCGAAGGAACCAGTCTTGAACGTCGCCTTGAAATTGGCGTTCCGACCGTTCTCGAACCGAGGCCGACGGGTGGTGATGTAGATTGTTCCCGAAGCTCCGAAATCCTTGGCTGACTGGAATATGTCGCTTTTCTGCCCGTTGTGCAGGGAGATTTCCTCCACGTCATCGAGTGAGAAGCGTCCCAGGTCCACCTGCCCGTTCTGGGCGTTGCCGAGCTGGATTCCGTCATAGAACACGGCCATATGGTTCGTGCCCATCGAGCGGATGTTCGCTGTCTTCAGGCCGCCGACTCCGCCGTAGTCCTTCAGCTGCACTCCGGAGAAATAGCGTATCGCGTCAGCGACCGAGAAACTGTTCAGCCTTTGGAGTTCCTCCTCCTTGAGGGTCTGCGCCGGGATGACCTCGCGGTACTTGTAGCCTGCAGGAACGCCTATGACGATAGATTCCTTGAGCACCTGCGCGCTGTCCACCGGAATGCCCTTCCGGTGAACCGACGCGGTGTCACCGGATGTCTGCGCAAAAGCCGCTGACCAGCACCCAAGGATGCAGGCCGAGACTATGAGACGGTATATTCGTTCCATAAAAATATGCCCAGCCGCCGCCCGTGATCCCGCAGGCAAGCGGTTGTCTGTCTTGCGAAGGCAGGTCTTCTGACTTGTTCCTGACGCGGCGCCTTCCCGGCGGTATGGAAAACTGAATATTCAGTGTTCGGCCAGTGGCATAAGAAAGCCGCGTCATTCTGAGGTGACTGTCTGGAAACTCTTCTTTAGACAGCGTCAGACGGAACTCACAGCAGCGGGTACTGTCCCGGATTCGCACCGGATTCCCTTTTGATCTTTGGCCTCAAACCTGAGCCAAAGAACCTTCACGGGGCAAAGATAGCAATCATTGAAATCATTGTCAAATCTGAGAGCCTGTTTTGAATTGCAAGAAATGCACTTTGCGGTGAAAAACTTCACCCGGACAAATTCCTACATACTGCAATTTTTCGTAATTTTGGACTATGAAAAAGTTTGTTCTCTCGGCAGTCCTGACACTGCTTTGCGCCGCGATGCTTCCGGCGCAGACCAAGATTATGTCCCACAGGGGCTTCTATGCCCACCCGGGGTCCTTTGAAAACACATTGACCAGCCTTGCCGGCGCCCAGAAACTCGGCGTGGAAAGCGTCGAGCTGGACGTGCATCTCACCACGGACGACTCGCTCGTGATCCTGCACGGCCCGATGATCCCAGGGACGAAGTACAAGGATATTCAGAAACTTGACTATGCCACCGTCAAGAGCTGCACCCTCCCGAACGGCGACCATATTCCTTCGTTAAGGGATTATTTCACCCAGGCGAAGTTGACTCCGGCGCTGAAGCTGTTCCTTGAGCTCAAGTCGCATCCGACTCCGGCGAGGGAAACCCAGCTGGCGGAGAAGGTCATCGCTCTCTGTGATGAAATGAATATGTACGATCAGATGTGCTTCATCTCTTTCAGCGAACATCTCTGCGACGAGGTTCTGCGTCTGCATCCCGGTGCCGAGGTGATCCCGATCACGTCCCGGAAGACATATTCAGTGAAGGAACTCAAGGACAGGGGCTATGCCGGTGTGTCCTATAATTATAATGTGGTGATCAACTCCGCCCACTATCTGGACGAGGTGCACGCGGCTGGTCTTCAGACTGTCCTCTGGCCGGTGAACAGCTATGATCTCGCCGATTTTGCAATGAGGCACGGTGTCACCTACGTCTCCACCGACCAGCCGCAGGGGATGAAGCGTCTGATGGACTCTATCCGCGAATTGCGGTGGAAGCAGCAGAAGAAGCTGATTTGTTTTGACTTGGACGGGACCCTCACCCAGCACAAGACCCCTTTGACAGCCGCCAACCGGGCAGTGCTTGACACTTTGGCCAAACGCTATGAGATCATAATGGCCGGTGGTGGCAACTGTGCGAGGATCTACAGGCAGATGGGTGAATATCCTATCACGATTCTCGGCAACTACGGGATGGAGGAGAGCCGCATTGTTGACGGCAAGTTCAAGATGGTGAGGGAGGAAAAGGCTCCCGTTGACCGGAAGTTCTTTGACAAGAGCTGCAATTATCTGCGTAAGAAATATGGCTACACCGACTACAGCGGAGAATCCCTTGAGTATCACGAATCCGGTATGGTGACATTCGGTCTGCTCGGCACAAAGGCCGACAAGTCCGCGAAACTGACTTTCGATCCGGACAAGATCCGCCGCCGCGCGATGTTCCCGGAGGTCAGTGGGATATTCAAGGATTATTCAGTGTTCATCGGTGGCACCACCTCGTTTGACATCACTCCGAAGCAGTACAACAAGTTCGACGCTGTGATGCGCTATGCTGCGGAGAAAGGTTACACGCTCGAACAGATTCTGTTTGTGGGCGATGATTTTGCCGACGGCGGCAACGACAGCCAGATCCGTCTGGGAGGTATGGATTATATCCAGATTGATGATTATACGCGCCTGCCTGAGAAGTTGGAATTTCTCTTCTAAGACCCCTGGCGTCGCTTCGCTCCGTTAGGCTATCTAAACCGATAAAATCAAAAAATATCTTTGTGGTTCAGAATTGATTTCATAACTTGCGCCATCAAAATTTTTCAAGGATGTTTTCGGAAGCCCACACATACCGACAGCAGCAGTTCCAGCAGGAATTTCAGAGCCAGAGTGTTCAGGCGCTGAATGCGTTTGCGTGTGCCGGTCTTCCAGTCTGACGGCATATTCATTGCGGAAAATGGTATTATGATTTAAATATTGAAGGCTGGTTCCTTGCGGATCAGCCTTCTTCCTTTTTCTGGGTGGCTTTGAGAGTGGTAGGATAGTTTTGATTACACAATATATGTTTTAAGGAAATACACACCTTTAACAAATAGACAAATTATGAGCATTGACAGATTTGATCTGGTGAAGGAATCCTTCGAGAAGAAGGCTGTTCCGGCTGAACGCCCTGAGGGCAAGACCTCCGATTACTACGGAGAACTGGTCTTTGACCGTCCAAAGATGCACAAGTACTTGGACGCCAAAACTTTGAATGCGCTGCTTGACTGCATCGACAAAGGCAAGTCCCTTGACAGGGAGACCGCCGACGGAGTAGCCAGAGGAATGAAGGAATGGGCGATTGAGCATCACGTGACCCACGTGACCCACTGGTTTCAGCCCCTGACCGAGGGTACCGCCGAGAAGCACGACTCCCTGATTGACTATGACGGCAAGGGCGGTGTCATCGAGACTTTCGACGGCAAATCCCTCGCTCAACAGGAACCTGACGCCTCATCCTTCCCCAACGGAGGCATCCGCGCGACGTTCGAGGCCAGAGGCTACACGGCCTGGGACCCGACATCCCCTGTCTTCATTATGGATGACACCCTTTGCATCCCGACAGTGTTCATCTCCTACACCGGCGAGGCTCTTGACTACAAGACCCCTCTGAAGAAAGCCCTTAAAGCCGTTTCAGACGCGGCCGTCCCGATCTGCCGCCTCTTTGACAAATCTGTCGCAAAGGTGTATTCCTTCCTTGGCTGGGAACAGGAATATTTCCTTGTTGATGAGTCCCTCTATGCCGCAAGACCTGACCTGATGATCACCGGGAGGACGCTGATGGGGCACAACTCATCCAAGAACCAGCAGCTGGACGATCATTATTTCGGTGCGATTCCGTCCCGTGTGGCCGAGTTCATGCGTGACCTTGAGATTGCCGGTCACCGTCTCGGGATTCCGCTCAAGACACGGCACAACGAGGTCGCTCCAAACCAGTTCGAGCTCGCTCCGATCTTCGGCGAGACCAATCTCGCAAACGACCAGAACCAGATTGTGATGAATCTGATGGGCAGAATCGCCCGCAAGCACGGTTTCGTGGTTCTTCTTCACGAGAAGCCTTTCGACGGAGTGAACGGTTCGGGCAAGCACAACAACTGGTCTCTGGGGACCGACACCGGAACGATGCTTCTTGCTCCCGGCAAGGATGCCAAGGGCAACCTCCAGTTCGTTACGTTCTTCGTGAACGTTCTGGCCGCCGTCCAGAAGCACAACGCCCTGCTGAAGGCCTCCATCGCCACGGCCACCAACGCTCACCGTCTCGGCGCCAACGAAGCTCCGCCGGCAATCGTGTCCGCATTTCTTGGCAGGACGATGACCGAAGTGCTTCACAAGCTCCTTGAGGTTCCGTCCGACACTCCTATCGAGATTGCCGGAAAGAAGGGGAAGAGCGTCGGTCTGGTGGAGATTCCGGAAATATTCGTGGACAATACAGACCGTAACAGAACCTCTCCTTTCGCCTTCACGGGCAACCGTTTCGAGTTCCGCGCCGTGGGTTCACTGGCCAACTGCGCCGGTGCGATGACCACTCTGAACGCCGCCGTGGCGGAGCAGCTTGTCTCTTTCAAGAAGAGTCTTGACAAGGAACTTGCCGCCGGGAAGGCCTTGAACGTGGCCATCCTTGACACTCTCAAGCCGATCATCGCTTCCATCATCGATGTGGTTTGCTTCGACGGCAATGGTTACACCGACGAGTGGAAGGCCGAGGCCAGAAGACGCGGCCTTGATGTCGAGACCAGTGTCCCTGAGATGATTAAGGAGTTCACGGCTCCTGCGTCAGTGAATATGTTCAAGGAGACTGGGGTATATTCAGAGAAGGAGCTTCAGGCTCGCAACGAGGTGAAGTGGGAGACTTACAGCAAGATGATCCAGATCGAGTCGCGGGTGATGGCGAGGATGGCGATAAACCACATCATCCCTGCCGCCCTTGACTATAAGTCCAAGTTGTTGAAAGAGGTGGCGTTGAGCAAGGATGTCTTCGGTGGCACGGACGAGTGCAAGGAGGAGATCTACCTCATCAAGAGCATCTCCAAATATGTTGACCAGATCCGTGAGAGGGCGACCGCTATGGTCGAGGCGCGCAAGAAGGCCAATGTCCTTGAGGATGAATATGCCAAGGCAGTGGCCTACCACGAGATCGCCGAAAGTTTCTCCGCCCTCCGCCGTCCGATCGACAAGCTTGAAGAGATTGTCGACAATCGCACCTGGCCTCTCCCTAAGTACCGTGAGCTCCTGTTTATCAGTTAGTCCCCGCATCGGTCACTGAGCTTGTCGAAGTGACTTTGGCGTTCAAAAATGGAAAATTCCAGAATTTTGCACGTTACCAAAATTCTGGAATTTTTATTTTCTGAACACGGTATTTCGTTTTGAGCGGATTTCTTAAATCTCTAATCTCTAAATTTAGAAACTGTTTAAAAATGGTTTCCGCATTTTATTATGTGGGATTTTCGAGACA
>CAVCPY010000226.1:0-10223 GCA_963604245.1 Eggerthellaceae bacterium | reverse complement strand
GGTGCTATCTGACTGAAGAAGCGGGAAGAAAATGAAGATTCTTTCACCTCAAAGAACATTTCAAACAAATCAAAACAGCTTCTAAGTTTAAAATGTTCTTTGAGGTGAACAATCTTCAAACGAACAAGCCAAAACAGCTTCTAAAAACATTCGGATAATGAACAGAATTGCAAGAATCATCGCGGCTTCGGCGCTGACATTCGGACTCTTGCTCAACGGAGCTTTCGTTTTCGCACAGAAGAGCCCGGCGTTCGAGGCAAAGTTCAAGATCGCGGAAGGCGCTGACCTTCGCATCCTTGACGACAACATCTGGGACTACAGCAAGGACACCATTCCTCCGAAATGGAAGGAAATCGGAGAGGATCCGCGTGACTGCAACAGGGCCCCGCAATTCGCCAGGCTCGTGAACGACTACCTTCCTGACGTCTTCGCGCTTCAGGAATATTCCAGCCATATGCACAAGGAATTCTACCCTCTGGTGCAGAAAGACGGCTATGTCATCGCCTGGGAATCTAAGAAGGACTGGAACAACACCCCGATCTTCTACAACAGCAAGACGCTTGAGCCTCTGTACGTCAACTACAACAAGTACACTCCCGAGCAGTGGTGCAACCACGGATCCAAGTCCTTCACCTCGGCTGTTCTGAAAAGGAAGGCTGACGGGAAGATATTCGCAACAATCGGCACCCACCTTTGGTGGAAGAGCGAAAAGTCCAAGCCGGGCAGCACGATGGCGAGAGCATCGCAACTCCGTCTGGTGATGGCGGAGACCGACATCATCAGAGCCAAATACGGGGATATTCCTGTCTTTGTTATGGGTGATATGAACTGCGAGGAGGACACCGTTCCGATCCAGCAGCTTATCCAGGGCGGTTACGTGCCTTGCTACAAGGCCGCCACCGTCTATGGCGACAACCATAACGGACATCATATATGCAGCCCTGGGGACGGATATTCGGTCGAGAGCCGCAGACGTGGACCAGACCGCGCCACTGGAGCGATCGATCACTGCCTGATCTTCGACCCGAGCGGAAAGGCCGAGGTCAAGGTCTTCGACTGCATTATGGAGAAATACACCATCAAGCTCACCGATCATTATCCGAACCTCATTGACGTGAGGCTATAGCCGGTTCTTTGCATTTCATTTGCCGCTGCGGAATAGATTTCGTACCTTTGTTATCCGTTATGAAATACGGATTCGACAACGAAAAGTATCTGCGGATACAATCAGAACACATCAAGGAACGCATAGCCCAGTTCGGGGACAAGCTCTATCTTGAGCTTGGGGGCAAGCTGTTTGACGACTATCACGCCAGCAGGGTGCTGCCGGGATTCCGGCCGGACAGCAAGCTGAGGATGCTCCAGCAGCTCGGCGACTGTGCGGAAATCGTCATCGTCATCAGCGCCAATGACATAGAGAAAAATAAGGTGAGGGCCGACTACGGCATCACCTATGATATGGATGTCCTGAGGCTCCGCACGGAGTTCCAGAACAGAGGCTTCCTTGTCAGCAGCGTGGTGATCACCCATTTCAACGGCCAGGCCAGTGCCAAGGCGTACAAGGCCAAGCTCAAGAAGATGGGCATCAAGGCCTACTACCACTACACAATCGAGGGTTACCCGAACAACGTGGCTCTGATCGACTCCGAGGAGGGTTACGGCAAGAACGATTACGTGCAGACTTCACGTCCGCTCGTCATCGTGACGGCGCCGGGACCCGGCAGCGGCAAGATGGCTGTGTGCCTGAGCCAGCTCTACCACGAGCACAAGAAGGGAGTTGCAGCCGGCTACGCCAAGTTCGAGACGTTCCCGGTCTGGAATCTCCCTCTGAAACACCCTGTCAACATCGCTTACGAGGCCGCTACCGCAGACCTTAATGATGTGAATATGATCGATCCGTTCCATCTGGAGGCCTATGGCAAGACTGCCATAAACTACAACAGGGACATCGAGATATTCCCTGTTCTGAACGCCCTTTTCGAGGGAATCTACGGCGAGAACCCGTACAAGTCGCCGACCGATATGGGCGTGAATATGGTGGGCAACTGCATCAGCGATGACGACATCTGCTGCAAAGCCGCCAACGACGAGATCATCCGCCGTTACTACTCCGCGCTCGACCAAATGGCTGATGGAGAGGACAATGAGAGCGAGGTGGGAAAGATCGCGCTTCTGCTGAAACAAGCCAGAATCACTACTGAATATCGCCGTGTCACCGTCGCCGCGAAACAGCGCGAGGCAACGGCCGGCAATCCGTCGGCGGCCATCGAGCTGTCCGACGGGACGATTCTGAGCGCCGAGACCTCCGACCTTCTCGGCCCCTGTGCCGCACTTCTTCTGAAGGCCACCAAACATCTGGCCGGAATCGACCATAGTGTCAAACTCATTCCGGGAAGGCTCATCGAACCAATCCAGAAGACCAAAGTCACGTACCTGCACGGCAAGAATCCGCGCCTGCACACGGACGAGGTGCTGATAGCCCTTTCGGTCCTGAGCCCGGATGACGAGAATTGCCGCAAAGCACTTGACACTCTGCCGCTTCTGAAAGGCTGCCAGGTTCATTCGACCGTGCTTTTGAGCGACATCGACAAGAAAGTCTTCAAGAAGCTCGGTGTGGACCTCACCTGCGAGCCGGTGCACGAAAGACACTGACCTTACAAATGATAGTGTAAAACACACCAATACTCCTGAAGTGTGAGAATAAAAGATTATTTGTTATTCTTCCAATAATGACTATCTTTAGGCTTTGAAAGCCAGTCAGACTATTCTGGCTATAGAACCAAAGGTTTATTATCATATTCAAAGAGATGAGTTATTGTCCTCATTGCGGAGCGCCGGTGCAGCCGGAGACCTCCTATTGTCCAAGTTGCGGGAAACCGCTTCAATCACAGACCGGAACCGGCCAGACTTACAACGACTACCAGGTCGCAAAGGAGAAGGAGGACCGTTGGCTGATCGCCCTTGTCCTCTGCATCGTGCTCGGAGGCCTGGGTGTCCACAGATTCTACACCGGGAACACCACCACCGGCATCATAATGCTCCTCACTTTGGGAGGATGCGGAATCTGGGCACTTATAGACCTGATAATGATCGCCTGCAACACCTACGTTGACGGGAACGGACAGACCTTGAAATAACAACCAGCAAACATTATGAAATATTGTCCTAAATGCGGAAACGAAGTTTCCGACCAAGCATCTTTCTGCCCGAAGTGCGGGTCCAACATTCCTGACGCGGCAGCGCCTACTCCCCTGTCACAGAATTACCAGCAGCCGTCCGTGCCACCGTGCCCGCCGACCTATCTGGCGCTGTCCATAATTGTGACCGTGCTCTGCTGCCTTCCATTCGGAATCGTCGGCATCATCAAATCCAGCAGCGTCTCCAAGGAATATGCGGCCGGCAACTACGCCGGAGCCCAGGAGGCCAGCAAGCAGGCCAAGACCTGGAGCATTGTCGGAATATGCTGCGGCCTGTTCTGGGTGATCATCTACATCATCCTCTTAGCCTGCGGAGTGTTGGCGGGTCTTGCCGATCTTTAACGGATGGTTTTGACTCCAAGAACGGTTACACAATACGGACTCGCCTTAGAAACTGACAATCAACAGCTACCATTTTAAGGTCTTATCATCGGGAATCGCCTCCTCCGGCAGATGAACAAAGACTCCTGCAAGAAAACAATCCTGTACATTCTGCTTACGGCAGCGTGTGCGGGATTGGTGTTTGTATATTCACGTTTCAGACCTGAGGACACCACCTGGTTTCCCAAGTGCATATTCCTGCAGCTGACCGGTCTCAAGTGTCCGGGGTGCGGCAGCCAGAGGGTCATCCATAACCTGCTGAACCTGAACATTCACAAAGCATTCGCGGCCAACGCCTTTCTTGTGCTGAGCCTGCCCTACATCATCGCACTGATTGTTTCTATCCCTCTCAAACCCCGCTATCCCAAATTCTATAACGCCCTCAACAGCACTCCGGCCATCATCACCGTCGGCATCCTCGTCATAGCCTGGTGGATCGCCCGCAACATCTTCGGCTGGTGATAGTCAGTTCAGAGGAAGGTAAATGAATAATATATTGATTTTATTCATATCTTTGTGACTCCAAGAGAGAAACAACATACTATGATTAAGAGACATATTCATCTCATCTGTGCGGCGGTTATTCTCATCATCACATCAGCCTGCGAGAAATACGAACCGGATTCGGATATCTTTGAAGCCTATGGCGTGGCGGAGGAGATAAAGACGGATTTCTACGAAAGATATTCAGAGGATGTCAAGGTCACAAGCGCGGTGACATCCTACAATAAGTCTCAGGTCGAATTTGTGGACACGGACGGATTGAAGTGCACGGCCGTCTATAAAGGCCACACTTGGATGATGACGCAAAAGGAGTTCAACAAGAACGGATTCGCGTTCCTCAAGCAACTGCCGGAGAGAATCGCAAAAGCCTACATAAGTGCCGGAGTCAGCAAAGAATTTTACGAGTGGGATCAATCGTATGTGCTCGAAGTCACACGCAGAGGGTTTGACAAAAAGGCGTACGAGTTCCAGTTCGTTGTTTTTGATGAGAATGAGACCTCCAAGCTTGCATACCGAGAGTATTTCGTGCTGATAGACGAGGACGGAGAACTCCTCGATGTCCTGTCCCGCCACAACAGATCCATCTGGTGGTATGATATGAGCAGTTGTGTCGATTTTGTAAGGCAAAAATATCCCGAGGCTACAATCCTTGCTGGAATCAATGATTCCAGCGACAATGTCCTGTATATCAATGACAACGGCATCCTGAAAACGATCCGATTTGATTATCGCGGATTCGATGAGCAAACTTGGAGTGCGACCATCTACAGATTGGAGGTTTACGACAAACTACCTGACACTGTGTTGGATGAATATGCCAAATATAAGGCCTGCCACCCTGATTTCAATTATTCCGAGGTCTATCGCGTCGAGACAAAGGACGGGATCTATTACGTATTGAAAAACGCCACCACAAGCCTGACCGTTTACTTCGAAGCTTGACTCGTATTTCTTCGTCAGCGAATATGCCCGATAATGCTACCGTCACCGTACTTTTGATCCACGACGGCAGCACTTTGGGCGATATTTGCAACTGTCGAGGTTGATTCGCACACTGACGGCAGCGATTCCGGGCATATTCGCAACTGTCGCTGACCGAATAGAATCCAAGCCTTGTTTTGAGATCAGCGGTTCCTGGCATATTCGCGACTGTCGGAAGCGGGGAGAATGGCGATGAATATATTTCCGAATATTCAGAAAAATGTCTAAATTCGTGAGTCGCTGGGCTTGTGCGGAACGGCACAGAACTTAGCGGCAAAAAAGTACCTTTTAAGAATCACACAATGGAATTGACACGGATGAAAAGAATATTTCTGATTGCATTGGCGGCAGCGTTGCCGGGATTGATAAACGAAATCAACGCCGGATCGTTCTCTGACGGGAGGCTTTTGGACAAGACCTTGAGGATCGACTACATATTCACAGGGTCGGACAAGGATTGCGACATCGCTGTGGCTGAGTTGCTTAGCCTTGACGGATGGTACGGGCGGCGCACCAATCTGAAGGAGGTTCCGCTGCGTGGCAACGGGCAGCTCACGATGACGGACAAGGCCACGGGCGACACGCTTTACAGGATGTCGTTCTGCACCTTGTTCCAGGAGTGGCAGGCGACAGAGGAGGCGACGAGGGTCCGCAAGAGTTTCGAGAACGTGTTCCTTGTGCCGATGCCGGCGGCTCCGGCGGAGATCACCGTGCAACTCTATGATTTCCACGAGAATGTAGCGTCAAAACTTACACATCCGGTTGACCCTAAGGACATTCTGATCAGACCTGTCGGCGGGAAGCCGCAGACAAGAATGCTGCTGGACAGCGGTGATTCCAAGGAGAAAATCGACATCGCCATCCTTGCGGAAGGCTACACCGAGGGCGAGATGGACATATTCTTCAAGGATGCCGAGAGCACGGTGGAGAACCTTCTGCGTCACGAGCCGTTCAAGTCGATGAGAGACAGGTTTAACATCGTGGCCGTGGCCTCGCCGTCGCAAGACAGCGGAGTCAGCGTGCCGCGTGAGGGGCTGTGGAAAAAGACGGCGGTGGACTCGCACTTCGACACGTTCTATTCCGACCGCTACCTCACGACCCTGCATCTGTTCAAAATGCACGACGCACTTGCCGGAATCCCTTACGAGCACATCATAATCCTCGCCAACACTGACACTTACGGCGGCGGAGGCATCTATAATTCCTACACCCTCACGACCGCACACCACAAACTTTTCGGCCCGGTGGTCGTCCACGAGTTCGGCCACAGCTTCGGCGGATTGACCGATGAATATGCCTACGATGACCAATACGTTGAATATTACTACCCTGACATCGAGCCTTGGGAGCAGAACATCACAACCAAAGCGAATTTCGAGAGCAAGTGGAAGGACCTTTACAATCAGGGAGTCGTTGGCCTTGTCGAAGGCGGCGGCTACCAGACCAAAGGCGTTTGGCGCCCGTGCGAGGACTGCCGGATGAGGACCAACACCGCCGAGGCCTTCTGCCCGGTCTGCCAAAGAGCGATCGAACGCATCATCCGGTTCTACACGGAAGAGTAAACTCCGGTACTTTGACTGACTCTGACACCTCCGGTCACTTCGATGCTTCGACAGGCTCAGTGGCCGTAGGCTCAGCGACCGGAAAGATCAGTGACCGGCAGGCTTGGCGACCAAAGATTTCAGTATTATTGGTCAACAAATATATTCATATATTCCTGATACTTTTGGTTCATACTTGGTCCATTTAAATTGTTGTGTCAAAAAATATCCACCAAAACGGCTTTTTACCGGAGAAATGCTGTAATATCATCGGTTTGTCCGGGGAATTGGGATTTTGCCGGAGAAAACTCGATCGCACGGAAGACAGAAAAAGCCCTTTCCTCCGCAAATGGAAGAAAGGGCAAGATTTTTCGGATCGGGAGGCTTTCGGGGTGGTTCCTTAGAACTTGAACGTCACGCCGATGCCGCCGACGATGCTGGTGCGGTAGAAGTCGTCCTGGCCGGGGATCCGGAGGTTCTTGATGTCGAGCTTTTCGGCGAGGCCGGGAACCGCGGGGGCCAACTGGCCGAGGACAGGGGATAGTTTCGCGGCGATAAGGGCTCCGTTTCCACCGTAGTCGGCCTGCTCCTTGATGAAATGCATAAAGAAAGTCTTGTATATTCCTAAATCAATGGCGACTTTCGGGTTGACGTTGAACCTTGCGCCGAGGCCGCCTGAGATGGAGCTGGTGGTGTAGCTGAGGTCGGAGATGTACTTCGCGTCGTTGCCGAAACCGAACGTGCTGCTGTTGGCCCCGATGCTGAGGGTCACGACATCGCTGAGATCGTATTCAAGACCACCTAGAATCTCGAAAGAATTGTGCTTCAAATAGTTCTGTTTATCGTTCAAGTCGGTCTCGTTGTTGTACTGCTTTGACTGCTTGTCGAAATAGTAGTTGGCGCCGAGGGCAACGCGGAAGTTCGGCTTCACTGAATATTCAGCGCCGATGTTAATGTTGCCGGGGATGTCAGCGGCGATCTCCTTGCCGTCATCAAACTGGGATATTCCTGTGGTGTTAGCCTTCGTGTCGTTGTTCAGGCGCACTTTCGTGTTGAACTCGTAGCGCGCGGAGAAGTTGAACCGGCCGGTCTTGTAGTCCACAGAGAGGATCGGGGTCCAGGCGATGTCCTTCTGATGCGCGTCAAGTTCCTTGTCGCTGACCAGCCCTCCGACCATCACGGTGGCGGTCTCAGTCGGGATCTGGCCTCCGGAGATCGCAGACACCGCCGCGCCCAGCACATTGGCAGCAGGAAGCATCTGGCCTCCGTACTGCAACTGGATATTCCTCAGGCTTCCGACATAATAGTTCGAGATGTAGTTCAGGCGCACGCCGGCGGAGACGCTCCACTTCGAGCCTATCTTATAACCGATGTTCAGCTGACCGGCGAAGTTGTACTGTTCTCCGGTGAGGTTGATGTCTGCATCGTAGCCGGTAACCATCTGTGTTCCAGCCAAGTTGTTAATCAGTGCAGGGATCATTGCGACGGGAGCCTCGAAAGAGCCGAGTCCCTGGTCGTATTTCGCCTTGCCGCCTCCCGACACGACTCCGAAATGGAAAGAGGCGAACAGATTGTCGTGTTTGAACGCGAGGCTCAGGTGCGGAAGGGCCGGCACGAAAGACTTGCCCGTGTACTTCTTATAGCCTCTCCCCTCATTGTCCACGCCGTACTTGAGCGGCTCGTAGGTGGAGGTCGTGTACCTTCTCTGCAAGGCTGACTGGACATCGAAGGCCAGATGCCATCCGTTGTCCATAAATCCGATTCCGGCAGGATTGAAATATGCTCCCTGAACACCTATGACAGCGTTCTGGGCAGGGTTCCTCAAGAAGGCCACATTCTGATTAGTGTTCGTGACATAGCCGCCAGCCTTGGCGGTGAAAGCGGCGGTGCAAATGGCGGCCGCAAGTACAATCATTCTTTTCATTTAGTCGAATTTTATTGTAATTTTCGGAACAAATGTAGAGTTTATTCCCATATTCACAAATATATTCGACCAATTGACAATTATTAAATTGGTTTATCGACTTATTCGCTACCCCGTCACCTCAGGCAACAACACCATCATACGCATCCACCCAAGGAGCATATTCAACGCTTTTCGCGGCATTCAGGTGCCAACAGCATCACGACTGGGCATTTTATGAATATTTCGCTACAGTTATGGTACTTTATTGATTGTCAGGATCTATGGAATCAAAGTCCTGAATATCGAACCATTCATTCATTTTGCTTTGTGCACGGCATTTGACCTCCTCTGTCAAATGCCCTTTAACGTAAGCATAGGCGGCCATAAGAGCGGCAAGGTCGTCCGTGAACCCAACGACAGGGATAGCGTCCGGAATTAGATCGATCGGCAGGATAAAATAGCCCAGCGCACCTATGATAATCGCCTTTTCATTTGGGCTGACATTCGGGTCAGCCAGTTCATAGTAGAGGATCAAAGCCACGTAGATGACCTTGGCTCCCGCCTTCTTGGCCACCTCTTTCACCTTGTTCCAAAATCCGCTTTCGGAATAGTTCCCTCGGTACTGCTCAATGTTGTCTGGTTTATTCATTTTCATTATCTTTGGTAATGTAAAGTTATAAAAATTTCAATGAATATGCTAAAGCGGAGAATCGAGGCTTCTTCGGACGGGCTTATGCTGGCGATGCTCATCAGCGAGCCGGTGGGAGAGCCAAAGGGGATCGTGCAGATTGTTCACGGAATGTGCGAGCACAAGGAGCGGTATATTCCTTTTATGGAATATCTTTCCGCGCACGGGTACATCTGTGCCATCCACGACCACCGCGGGCACGGAGAGACCGTGCTCAACGAGGAGGATCTCGGGTATATGTACAATGGAGGATGGAAAGGCCTCGTGGAGGACATCCGACTGGTACAGAACGAGATAAAGGCGAGTTACCCTGCTTTGCCGTACACGCTTTTCGGACACAGTATGGGATCTATGGCGGTACGCTCGTTCACAAAGCGCCACGACGACAGCATCGACTCCTTGTTCGTGTGCGGCTGCCCGAGCCACAATCCGGCAGGTGGAGCCGGACGGTTTCTTGCAAGCGTGATCGGCCTGTTCAAAGGCGAGCGCTACCGCTCACCTCTGCTGCAGAAACTCTCGTTCGGTTCCTTCAACAAGCCGTTCGAGGCCGAGGGTTACCCGTCAGCCTGGGTCTGCTCGGACAAAGACACGCTGGAGGCCTACCACAACGATCCGTACTGCACTTTCACGTTCACAGTCAACGGCTTCAAGAATCTTCTGGATCTGATGAAGGACTGCTACGGTCCGAAGGGCTGGAAGATGTCGAATCCAACCCTTCCGGTACATTTCATCTCCGGCGCCGAGGATCCGTGCCGGATCTCCGACAAGGCGATAGCCAAGGCCGCCGACCTGATGAAGCGCATCGGCTACACCAACACGGACCTGCGGCTCTATCCAGGAATGCGTCACGAGATCCTCAACGAGACCTCGCGTCTCCAAGTCTGGGACGACATACTCGCCAAGCTCGCATAAGTAACTCATCTTCGAGGGATTGACTCGGTTATCAGAGTTTATCTTCTCCCAAAAAGAATAAGAAGCTGTTTAAAAATGGTTCCCGCATTTTATTATGCGGAATTTTCGAGACA